>CAXUHF010000102.1:0-14737 GCA_964250765.1 uncultured Ktedonobacteraceae bacterium
TCGGTAGGGGCAGCAATTCATTGCGCCCGAAGATAGGTGTGGTGGGGCAAACGTTCCCAACACGTATCTTGTGACAACGTGACCCCCTCCCAGCCCATCTTTGAGCGCAATGAATTGCTGCCCCTACCAACATTGTTATATTTGGTATCAATGTTCATAGGGACAATACATCGGTTCCTACAACAATCCGTCAAATAAATCGTATTAGAACAATAAAACAGCATTAAAATGTGTTTTTTTATATGACTATTCTTTTCGCGTCCTACTGTATAGGGGCGAATTGTCAAAGAGGTATTGCGCCCTCACATTGTAAGCACTTCTAAAAACAGCAAAATATATGAGAGAACAACACGGACCCTTAAAAGAACAACATGCGTTTAGCACGAAAGAGCAGGGAAGTCAGGCGAGACAGCAAGGAAAGCGTTTCTTTGGCAACTACGAACTCATCCGCCGTATCGACGAAGGAGGCATGGGCGAGGTCTATCTTGCACACCAGAGCACTGCATTTGAGCGCGAGGTTGCCGTAAAAATTATTCGCGCCGACCTGATGCACGATACAATGGTGCGCCAACGCTTCTTACGTGAGGCCGAGGTTAATGCACACCTGAAACATGAGCATATTCTGCCCCTGATTGAGTTTAATGAGGACCAGGGACGCCTCTTTCTTGTAACGCCATATATTGATGGTGGTACACTGGCACAACGATTGCAACAAGGTCCAATGGGGATAGCAGAGGTGCATCAACTCTTCTCCGCGCTCGTGCGTGCAGTCTCGTACATTCATAAACGTGGAGTTGTGCACCGTGACTTGAAGCCGGGCAATGTGTTGCTTGACCATGACGATAACGATGAGCAGGTCTATGTACGCCTAATTGACTTCGGGATAGCCTCGATTCAGGGAGCGGCAACGGAAAGCCCGGAGCTAACGCAAGCGGGGCGAGAACTGGGCACCATCGAATATATGGCACCCGAACGACTCAATGGTATCGCGGCACCAAGCAACGATATTTTTTCGCTCGGTGTTATTCTATATCAGATGCTCACTGGACGCCTTCCCTTTGAGGGCGAAACCGTTCCTCTGCCATCACCAATGGTATATGTCATAAAACATTGTACCGATCCTGATCCAGCCAAGCGTTTCCCTAACGCAGATGAACTTCTACGTGTGTTCGAGCAAGCCTATCGTGCCGTGATTACACCAAAATCAACAGCCGTAATCTCCGCACCTGTTGTCACAAAGGAGAGTGCTGCGCAACTTCCAGCAGTACCACGCCCTGTTGAGAGTGTCACGCGTGAGAGCAAACCACTCGATGTAGTAGGCGTTGTACCAACACGTTCGACGCGTACATTTACGGGTGAGGACTATAACGCTCCAACGTCCTTTGTCGAACCATCGAAATTTGCTGAACGCAACAAACAAGGAGTAACAACGGCCTCAGCTACTGGTGTAAACATAGTGAAATCAGTAGAGGTACGCCGCAAAAAAAGGTCCATCTTTGCGTTTCTCTCGTTTGCTATTGTAGCCTTGCTCGTGGTTATAAGTTTGCTTGGCTATTACGCCTTTCTTGGAGCAATTACTGCAACGGTCTCGCTCAGCCCACAAATACATTCAGTCACAAAGGTGCTTACTATAACCGCAAAGCCAGGACTCCATAGCACCAACGCAGAGTCGGACTCGGTTCCTGCGTATGTTCTGAATAGCACACAGTCGAGCAGTAGAGAGAGTGGTACTACTGGTAAGCAGTGCGTCCTGGGCATCTTCGACTGCAAACGGGTCGTAGCGTTCGCCGATGTCGATCCACTGGCAACGCAATTGAGTCAGACATTGCGTGCGCAAGTACACGATGACTTGAAGAGCAAGGCACAGGCGGCTAACGCGACAATCATTGGTGGCATCAGTTATAGCGATGGTGTGCCAGTACCGACGCCAGATATTGGTTCTGTAAGCGATACCGTCACGGTAACGATGCGAGAACAGGGAGCTGTCGAATACTTCAAGGCGACAGAGGTACAGAGCCTTGCCCGTATTCTGCTGACACAACAGGCACAACAACAATTTGGTGCTGGCTATGTCTTGCTCAATTCATCAACTCAAATTGGGCAACCCGCGATACAAAGCGTGGACCCGAATGGCACCGTTACCATGCAAATTGCTGTCGGTGGCGTTGCGCAGTATTCCATAAATTCACAACAACTTGCTACCATTCAAAATCACATTAAGGGTACAAAACAGAGAGATGCGCGCACCTATCTTGCACAACAAACAGGCATCGACACAAGCAGCATCGCCATTCACATCTCCTACAGTGATACCCTGCCAAGTGACACGCATCAAATCAAGATCATACAGGTTACACCATCGACATTGCCAGGCGTCCAATTGCCACCCGTGAAAGCCGCATTGACACCAACATTATGATTGTATGAAGTCGGTGAACTCCTGTACGGGTCTGCTTTAGCACAGCCTCTTGGCAACATAGAATTTAGGTGAAAGCGGTGAAGCGTTTCAGTATCCTCTAAAATTGTGATATGCCAAGAGGGTGTGCTGAAGCAGACCCGTACAGGAGATGAGTTACACCATTTACGGCACTACAATTTATGCAACACGTTTTCGGCAAACGATTTTAACCCATCAATATTGTCGGTATCGAACCACTGTAGCATCAACTCTTCAGCACCAGCGTCTTCGTATGCCTTGATTTGTTGAATAAGTACATCAGGTGCTGGAAGTGTGTCGCCACCAAATGTCGCGGAATGCATCATAGTTCGCTTCACATCGCTAGGTTTACGCCCTACCTCTTGCAACAAGCCATCAAGAATTGTGCAATGCTCTCGAAACGCTTCAGGACTGAGAAATACGCCATTCCAAATGTTAGCGTAACGTGCCACAAGTGGCAATGTGCGTTTGACACCGTTGCCACCAATCAAAATCTCTGGGCCACCAGCACGCTGTGGACGTGGCAGGAGTGTTGCATTTCGCAGTTGAAAGAACTTGCCCTCGAAGGTAACAGGTTCGTCACTTTTCAGCAGGCGCGTGATGACTTCCAACCCCTCTTCAAAACGTGCCATGCGCGTGGGAATATCGCCAAGTTCATGACCGAACAGTGTGTGTTCGCGCTCCTGCCAACCAGCTCCAATACCAAGTATCATGCGTCCATTGCTCAAATCATCCAATGCTGCCGCCTGACGAGCCAATAGTGTAGGATGGCGAAACGAAATAGGCGAGACCAATGGACCAAAGTGAATACGCTCTGTACGGTCCGCAAGATAGGTAAGAGAGACAATCATCTCCAGCGAATCTTTATCCGGTGGATTGGCATTTGTAAAGTGATCTGAACGAAATAAGCCAGCAAATCCGAGCGACTCGACTTCGGAAACTAAACGCTTCCAACGAGGCCACGTCAGCCCGTCCTGTCCCTCAACCATAATGGATAATGCAACCATACTGTTGTCTCCTTGTATGAAATATTCTATTGAACAACGTGAATTGTAGGGGTCTAATTCTATTACACCCTGTTGGCAACGCACAATGTTGGAGGACATGCACCAGCGTTTCAACATTCCTTCCAACATGGTCAATCACTAAGAGGGTGTAATAGAATTAGACCCCTACAGTTCATCATCTTCATCTACCGCATCCTCTTGCAATTCCTCCCACAACGCTTTAACAGTGTGCGTGGTGACACCAAAGCCAAAGCCACGCCGTTGCAAGAAGGAACCGAGGCGTGTGCGAAAGGTTTTGTAGTCCATGTCGGGTAGGCGTACAAGCGATGCGGCTTTTTTGCGGCCCGCAATCAGGGCGCGTTCCTCGTCTTGCTCGTCGCTCACTAGCTCGTCAACTACCTCACGATCCACACCCTTCATACGTAACTCATTCTTGAGTACGTTAGAGCCACGAGGATTAAACTGCTCACGCGACTCTATCCAGAACGAGGCAAAGGCACGATCATTGACAAAATCAAGCCTATCCAGACGTTCTAGCACAGTGTCAATAAGTTCGGATGGTGTCTCTTTCTTTTTTAGATAGCGACGTACCTCTTCGCGGCTACGCGGGCGAAACGAGAGGTAGTTCAGGGCGCGGTCAACCGCTTGTTGGAGCAGTTCTTCACTACGCAACTGCACAAGTTGCTCTGACGTAAGAACTTGCCCAACTTTTAGACCCATTTGCAGCACGATGAGAGCATTAACACCCAGTAAAAAGTGGTCATCAACAAAGACGCTGACACGCTCTTTATCGGTTGTTTGAGTTTGTAGTGAGGTGATACGCATGGGAATAGTATATCATAATCTTCTCTTCCTCCCTCTTGACATTCTACTTTCTATGTTGTACTCTTTAAATAACCAATGGTAAGTAAAAATACACCGGTTATTTAAAGAGGAAAATGTATGACAAAAGTAGAACGACGGCAACGAGAACAACAAGAACTCAGGCAACGTATTCTGAATACTGCGCGAGAGATTGCACGTGACGAAGGATGGAGCAATGTTTCGTTACGTAAAATAGCTGATCGCATCGAGTATAGTCATGCAGCCCTGTATGTGTACTTCGAGAGTAAAGAAGCCCTCTTTGTCGCGGTACTGCGCGAGGGCTTTCGTCTACTTCTACAAGACTTGCAAACGGCAAAATTAATGTCATCTGCACCAGAACAAACATTACTTAACGTTGCGCTAGCATACTGGCGGTTTGCATGGCGTTCACCCGAACTATACAAAGTGATGTACGGGCTTGACGGAGTTTCCTTTGGGGTTATCGAAACGAGAGTCGAAGGGCAACAAATTGGAGATGTTGTCGCTGACGTGGTACAAGCATGTCTCGAACGTTATCATGTATCATATACAACCATACAGGAAAAAGTGAGCTTACTTTGGAGTACTGTACATGGACTGATTGCTCTTGCGATGGCGGGTCGGCTGATAGAAGACACGAAACAGCAGGAGGCATTAGTAGAGCAAATGGTTTATAATGCTTTGCTTGCATGGCAACACGAGAACGAAGATGAGGGAACAAAACATAGCTTACGTTCTTCATGACCATGAATGTTGTTTTTTTGCTCAAAAATTACCATTGGTAGTTATATGTTTACTGGTTAATAAAAGTTAAGATAAGAAGGAATATCCTTCAAGGAGGAACTATGAGTTCTCAATTTTTCATGATTGTAGTGGGCGTAATTCTTGCTCTTGCTCTCTTGAGTATAGGAGTTGTTTACGGAACAGATATGTTTTTTGCCATTATTGGAAGGCGTGCGCTTGCTATGAGTAGTGATGCAGGTATTGCTGATGTAATGGGTCATATTCATGAAGTTGGAGATGTTCGTATGCCTGTGTTCGGAGTACTTGGCATCCTCTCTACGCTTGCCTTCTTGCTCCTCATTGGCTTAGGAACAATCGCAAGTTGGCTAGGAATCCTTGCGCTACTGGCACAAGTTGTGTTTCTGATTCTATACAATGTTTTCTCTAAGCCCATCAATGTACAATTGAGGCGTGCTGCACAGTCGAAACAGGTACCTCCAGAAACACGTACATTACAGCAACATTGGGATCAAGTAGTGGTGCTACGCGCTATGCTGCTCTTCATCGCAGTTGGCAGTCTTATCACAGCAGGATTGATTCGATAGTTAATCTTCGTAGGGGCCATAATTATGCTGTTTGACAATTTGGTGCGCATACATCGGTCCCTACAGATATCTCATCCCTTGAAAAGCCTACAGTAGTGTTTCTACTCTAATCCCCATCCCTCTCACAAATGCCACAGCCTGATTTGGGTCAATGGTTGCCCCTTTAAGTTCGCTTGGGCCAATACGCATCCCATCTATCTTAGAGCCACGCAGGTCGGCACCAAGAAGTTTAGCTCTAGCAAAATCTGCTTGACGTAGATCACAATTGAGGAATGTCACACCTGATAGGTCGGCTTCAAAAAAGTTTGCCTCGCTCAGATCGCAGTCTTCAAAGCGCACACTCTTAAACTTCGTGAGCGCGAACTGTGCAAAACTACACCGACATTCTTTGAAAAGCACATCTTGAAAGAGTCCTTCACCACTTTGAAAGCCGGTTAAATGACAGCCGAGCAGTTCGACACGCGACAATGTGGCCTCCGACCACTCGGCATTCGCTAGATCGCACGTGAGCAAACGACTATCAAGCACCTGCACTTTTTTGAAGCGTGTCTTGCTGAGAATAACATTCTGCAAAAGAAGCTGGTCAAAAGAAATATGCTGCGCCTCCTGCTCGGTAAAATCGTCAAGCGAGAGCGCAAGCTGGGTATACTGAGCGTAATCTTGCAGAGTATCGTCGGGCAAGCCCTTTTCAAGTCCCTGCTTTGGCATAATAGGTGGCTTTATAGGTTTCTCTGGTTTATTACGTTTATTGATGATATATTTCCTTTCAGCAGAACAAAGGTAGGGGTCTAATTCATTACATCCTGTTAGCAATGAACCAATTTGGAACGCTGTTGAAATGCTTATGTATGTTCTTTGACATTATGTATCGTCAAGAGGGTGTAATGAATTAGACCCCTACATATGTATTCCTTCAAGAGCAATACATATGAAAAACAACGATAGATAAGGATGTATATGGAATGGAGAAGGAGACTATCAAACGTTTGATAGGGAGAAGGGAAGCAAAAATCCACTCAACCGTTTTGGTCGAATGAACAATTGCCGCGAAGTTTAGGAGTACATCATCTCGACTTCGCTGAATTCTGAAGCTGGAAGTTCAGGTAGCATTTCGATGAGTGGTACATCTTTTTTCTCGGTCATATGATTATTTTCATCAACGAAGACAATTTGTGGCACAAGTGCACGAACTTCCTCTTCGTTGTATTGTCCATAACTGATGATAATGACGATATCGCCTTCCGCGTTTAGTCGTGCCGCAGCACCATTCAGGCAGATGACACCAGAGCCACGAGCACCAGCGATAGTGTAGGTTTCCAAGCGTGACCCATTGCTCACGTTGACAACCTGTACTTTTTCATAGGGATAGATATTTGAGGCGTCGAGCAGGTCCTGGTCAATGGTGATACTACCAATATAGTTCAAGTTCGCCTGTGTGACGGTGGCGCGGTGAATTTTCCCTTTGCACATTGTACGCTGCATGGAGATGAGTTCCTTCCATTCCTAAGAAAACTTTTTTTATAGCATGAGAATTATTTTCCCATTGTACTATACTAAACGTCTTAACAAGTCAGTTGGGAACACCATAACGGTATGCGCCGAAAAAAACATACACGCGTTAGGCTAATATCTTCGGCATCAGTAGGGACCGATGTATCGTGTCCAAAGATGAGTGTGGAGGGGTCACGTTGCCACAAGATGCGTCATGGGGGAAGTTTGCTCTCTCACCACCCCTGGACGCGATACATCGGTCCCTACCGTAAAATGGCGAGCAATGCTGTTCCATATGCTTCGGCAACGCTTTGTGCATCGTACATTGCATCACCAAGCATAAGACGGTACTGGCATTTCCAACGGCGAGCGGGCCACGGAGCGAGACGTATCAATGTATAGGTTTCCACGCGTTGCTCTAAAGCTTGTCGTAACGCTACTTCGTCGAAAGCGGGAATACCGTACTGAGCGAGTTCGTGTCGCAATGTTTCAGGAAGCACCTAGCGTCTCGCGTATCTGCTCAATACTTAGGTTCTCAAAGTCGGTGCGAACAAGTTGCCGGGGAATAACGGAGAAAGGACCTGTCCAGGTTTTCGCCTGTGCCTCAAGCCGATCAAGCTCCTCAAAAGACTTCTGACGCGACAGCTCGACAATGGGGTAGCGTAGCGCGGCACGGTCAAAAACCTCTTGGTCTTTCGTGTACACGCTGCCATCTTCGCGTACTACAACGTCTATGTACAGGTCGGTATATATGAGTTCCTGTGCGGTATTGGTATAATCAGCATTTGGCAGGACGACATCACAATAACCACTGAGAAAACCACCCTTCTCGGTGTACCCAACATGAATGGTAAACCATGCATCGCGCCAAAAGTATGTTAACTGATGTTTCTCGGAAACCCATGTGCCGGGTCGCCAATGCATAGGAGTTCCGATGGGCGTCCATATGACAAAATAGTCGTTGCTCACCGGTAGATGGTAGCCTTGCCACCCTCCCCACTGGCTGCCGTCTACCAGCATTTTCCGAATGTTTGCCTTCAGCAGCATCTTCATGAACCCTTTCTATGCACAATAAGTTACCTTAAATAAAAAGGAACATTGTGTATATGTTACCACACAGGGAAACAAAAGCTAACACCTCACCTTAGCCCAAACATCTGCTCATATGCTTGCTGTGCTAGATTTTCTCTTTTTGTGATGATACTATAGAATAAGGTGATATACAAACGAAAGAAACATACAAGAGCTACTATTTCGCGTAGCTCGTACACATAGTGAACGAAACGAAGGGAACTTCAACCGTGGCAGATTCTTCTTTTTTTCGCAACACACCTCTTACTTCCAATACTGACGATTCTGTAGAGGGTGCACCTGTCCTTTCTGAAGCATTACAGACCCCCACAAAGACGGTGAGTGGAGGGTTACAACTACTTTTTTTTCTCGCCAACGTTGCTATCTGGTTTGCAAAATTTCCATTTCAGCAAATTGTACTCCCTCTTCAAATTCTGGCATTTGATGCAAGTCATAAAACAACTGATCTTGCCATCATTGCGGCTGTAGGCTCAACCTTTGGTCTGCTTGCTAATCCGATTGCAGGAGCCTTAAGTGATCGTACAACAGGACGTTGGGGACGCCGACGACCATGGCTGATAAGTAGTGTGATTCTTTCAGCAGTGATGCTTGTGTTGCTCGCGTATGCCCCAAATCTTTCGATACTGATCCTTGAGTGGACACTTTACCAAATAGCCGCAAACGCAGTCCTTGCAGCATTGTTGGCAATCATTCCCGATCAAGTACCATTACGTCAACGAGGAATCGTTTCATCGTTCGCGGGGCTTTCTATACCTTTAGGTCTAGTGCTTGGTTCCATCCTTGTCACGCGAATTCTTGGCTCTCATGTACTCGCTTCATATTACACAATTGGAGCTATTTTCCTCGTAATCATCCTGCTCCTGGCACTGGTATTGCCCGATAGACCACTGGAGAAGCATGTTTTACCTACATTCAATCTCGGCAAGTTTCTCGCAAGCTTTTGGATTAGCCCCATGAAGTATCCTGATTTTGCCTGGACATGGGTTACTCGCTTTTTAGCTATCATGGCTTCGTCGGCTGTAACGTTCTACCTCCTGTACTATTTTCAAGATGCTATACACTACACGAGTAAGGCAGCCGTTCAGGGCGTTGCAAACTTCAACTATATCTATGTAGCTGTACTGCTTGTCGCTTCAATTGGTGGCGGCTTCCTCTCCGATAGACTTCAGCGCCGCAAAATCTTTGTGTTCTTTGGCGGTGTCGTTATTGCACTTTCAATGCTATTCCTCGCATTCGTACAAACCCGGACGGGGACAATAATTGCAGCAGTTCTTTTCGGGCTTGGCTTTGGGGTGTATCTTGCTGTCGATATAGCACTGATTACACAGGTGTTGCCATCAGCAAGGGATCGGGGCAAAGACTTGGGTGTCTTCAATATCGCCAATACATTGCCGCAGGTGCTTGTACCCATTGTGGCTGCTCTCACCATTAACGCATTCCACAACTACACCGTACTTTTTGCAATAGTTGGCGTTGCCGCGCTATTGAGTGGAATACTAATTCTTCCCATTAAAAGTGTTCGTTGAAATATTCATACCTTTTTAATTGATTCTTGCTCGAAAGTAGCATACTCTACTTAAACGGACAAGCTATATTCATCATGTCCATGCATATATGATTTCTCAGTGACGTAAACCATAAGTACCTATTCGCATTAAAAAGTACTATGCGTTTGAAAATGAAGAACTCTCCTGCATAAGATGTGTAGAGTGGACTTGAGCAAGGATGATACAGATGTATAAACTTGATGTAGCGGCTTTGTTGCAAATGCTACAAGAGTTTCAACAGAACGCGACCCTACAAACGGAGATTCAAAGCGTCCCTGCTGGTCGGGGCCGCTTCTATGTGCATCTCTCTATATTTGAAGGGAAAGTTGCATCTTGTAGTATCAAGGATGGTGATGGTCAAGTTCTGCTTGCAAACAACAATGCTCTACAGTGGTTACAACGCTTGGGAACATTACATTGGACGTTGACACTACAACAAACGTCTACGCCAACGCCCGTACAAACTAAGCCTTCTCTGCCGCAAGTGCCTGCCCCTCGTGTGTTTGTCCCACGGCGCATTGCACCTATAGCGCACGAGCAGATGAGTACATGGCCTAGAAAACATCGAACTATTTTTGTGTTAATTGATGGCAAAAAAAGTGTTGAGCAGCTTGCCAGCCTGTTGTCTCTTCAGGTAAAGGATGTAGAACAGGTGTTGTCTGATCTGCAAGCTCGCAAATTCATTGCAATCGAGTGATATATTTGAACATTTTCATAGAAAGAAGGGAGAGGCAAGAGTTTTCTTCGCTGAAAAGTGATGAGAAAATATAAGCCACATACATATGAACATAAGGAGAATACCAAATATAAGAAGTGATGCACAAGAAAGAGGAGCTAATTGGTCTCCTGGCGTCCTAGTTGAGCAAAAAGTTGCCACTCGCTTCCAGCTACTAGAGTGGTGGTATCGTCTATCTACGCCTGGAGAACCTCCTGCAACCGCCGATGTAACAGAGCGAGAGGCCGCACGACGAGCACGATTGACAAGTACAATTTTGTTGATTCTGATCGCCACCTTGCTCTTGATTTTGCCAATTACAACTACAACTACAAGCCATGTTTTGCTTCCTCTCCTTTTTGTCGCCCTTCTCGTCGCCATCGGAGCTGTGATGCTCAATCGCTTTGGCAGAGTTGTGCTTGCTGGTTCACTCATAGTAACCGCAATTACCGTTGCCTTTGTGATCTCGCTACTTACCACCCCTGGCGGGCTAGGTGCATACAATCTTCCAACATTTGACCTTTTGGTTATATCAGAGTTACTCGCTGTTTCTCTGCTCCCACCTGAAGCTGTTTTTATTGTTGGTGGCGTCAATAGTATCTTCATTTGGCTCGCGCTCATATTTGAACGTCGCGCTTCCGACCTTACGATCCTCTTCAAACACTCCGGTTATAGTTTATTGATACGTCCTATCATCCTACAAATTATTGTCGCAGTTGTGACTTATCTTTGGGTGCGTGGTACTCGACAGGCTATCGTACGTGCTGACCGTGCGGAAGTAGTCGCATCACTACAACATGCAATTGCTGAACAAGAACATACTGTTGCTCAACAAAAGCGTCAACTAGACGCAAGTATTCAACAAATTGTGGAGACACATACAAGAGTAGCAAATGGAGATATGCATGCGCGTGTTCCGCTCACAAACGAGAATGTGCTTTGGCAGATTGCAGGCTCGCTCAATAATTTAATTGCTCGTCTACAACGGCTGCGGCAGGACTCGTATGAACTTCAGAAAATCAAGGAACAAATACCGTATCTTATCGCAGTTGTTCGACAGGCTCAAGAAGAACACCACACTATTCAATTTACAAGAAGTGGAACTGCTCTGGACCCACTCCTTCATGAACTCAATACCCGTAGGACATGAGCTTGTTCTGCTCATCCTGTAGTATAGAATGGCAAAGGGTATCTGTAGGAGCTTTAATTCATTACGCCCTGTTCGCAATACACATTGTGAGAGAACGTGCAAATGCTGATATTAACACTCTTGCTCAGCTGGTCTATCGCTCACAGGGCGTAATGAATTAAAGCTCCTACAGATACCCTTTGAACTATATTTATTTTGTTGTAGCACAACTATACAATTGTGACGAGCTACTACTCGCACCAGTTACGCTTGCTGGCACCACGCTACAATGCTGCGTCACCCATGTTGTAAGCGAGCTTTGACTCCCTCCTGGTCCACCACCAAAGCCTCCATTGCCATTCAGCAAGAAGAAGTGTACCGTGCCATTGGCAACAAGTGTTGCAAGCTGGCTAGTTGTGAGAATGGGATCGCTACCACTAAATCCACCAAGTGCCATCACGCCCTTATTCGTTGACAAGATGATTGAGTCGGCTTGTTGTGAACTTGGGACCGCAACAAGGTACTTTGCACTTCCCTGATTCGCTTCCAGATAGTGAATCAATGCGCTATCCACATTATCACCGCCAGGACCACCACCATTACCACCATTTGCAGAACGTTGCTCTTCTAGTTCGGCTCTTTGGGCAGCAGTAAGCGTGCTACTGCCAGGAAAGCCATTAGCACTCCCAGGAGCACCACCATCAAATTGCTGAGTTGGGCCAGCAATAGGCAAGTCGTCTGCAATGTTTTTTACGGCTGGCGCAGCCGCCCAGATCGCGGGTGTAAGCATCAGGACAAGTAGGCCAATACCTAGTGCAGGCACAAGGACGCGAGTGTTCAACAGCTTGAGACGTGGCAACAGACGAGCAATGAATAACACCAACGCTGCTAGCGTGCAGCCGATAGCGATAACGGGAATCAGCCATGTGCCCCACGCAGTATTGCTTGTGATGATATGTATTTGCTCAAGCGCGGTAAGTAGTAGTGCGATAGGCAATAGCCATCCACGCCAGCCAGCATAGCGATAATCACGCCACATCACGACCACGCCGATGCCAAACAGAGCGCAAATGGCGGGTGCGAGCGTGGACAGATAATACTGGTGGAAAAAGCCTGCCACACTAAAGAAGACGCCCATTGTCAGCAGCCAGACGCCCCATAAGACGAGCGATTGTTGCTCTCGATTTTCCCGTAAACGTGGACGACTCTGCCAAGCAAGCGCGAGCATACCAAACAGTGCGAGCGGGAGGAGCCATACAATCTGTCCTCCAAGTGGCTCATTGAAGAGACGCAATGGGCCAGCCGTACCAGTATTGAACATGCCGCCGCCATTACCACCTGTTGCACCTTGAGGCGGTTGACCGCCTGAAAATCCCTGTGGTGACTCGCTACTACCTCCTGGTCCACCTTGAGGTGGCTGACCTCCATTATTACCTTGCGTTCCACTTTGCGATGGTTGTCCATTCGTTGAGCTTGTTTGTGAACTGCTATTTGTGGTTCTGCTACCTCCGAAACCAATGGAGCCAAGGAGTCGTTGCACACCGTTATAGCCAAATGCAAGGCTGATTTCTGAGTTATCCTGACTGGAACCAACATATGGACGTAGCGATGCTGGCGTCAGGTCTACCACAACTGCCCATGACAACGAAATGGTGAGCATGACAAGGGCTGCGACAAAGAGTTGCGCGATTCTCATTTTGAGGCTTCTCGGTGCTGCCAACAGGTAAAGCAATCCATAGGCAGGCACAACAAGATAGGCTTCTAGCATTTTTATATTGAAGCCAAGACCTACGAGCACAGCGGTTAGCATCAGCAAACGCCATTTGCCTGTCTCCGCCGCTTTCATCACGGTCCAGGCACCCAAGAGCATCGTTAATACTAGGGTACTATCAATCGTGTTGTTGCGGTTCGTGACTACGCTGATAGGACTGACCGCCAGTGCAAGTGCTGCTAATAGACCAGCAACGACTCCAAAGTGGCGACGCACCAGATGATAGAGCAACAGGACCGAGAGCACACCCGCGAGTGCCTGTGGAAAGAACACGCTAAACGGCGTAAAGCCAAAGATTTTCGCGCTGAGAACCTGCAACCAGAAACCAAGCGGCGGCTTGTCAACCGTCACAAAGCCAACGGGGTCAAGCGAGACGAAAAAGAAGGCATGCCAGTTATCGAGCATACTTTTCACGGCTGCGGCATAGTAACTGTTGCCATAGCCATTCTGCCCCAGCTGGTAAAAGTTCATAAAAATTGAGATGAGTAGAATGATACCCAAGCCGACAGGCTGCAAAAGACGTTGCCAGCCGTCTACTCTCTCGTCCGCGACTACTGTAGGTCGCGCATTAGGTACTATAGGATACGCTTCAATCATGGTGTACGATTATCCTTTCTTATGCGTGTTGTGAAAATTCTTTGTGTGATGGACGAACGAAAACCCAGAGCCGCATACCTAGATAGGATAGCAAGGCACTACTGGCGACAGACACAATCTTTGCTGTATTCGCCCAAAGCGTTGCATTACCCGCAAGAGGATGAAGGATACTGCTAGCGAGCCAGAGCACACATGTACTCCATCCCATGCCAAGGAGGGTAGTTATCGCAAAGCGCGACAATTCTTTCAGCATTGCGCTCTGCTTATGTTTAAAGGTCCAATATTTGTTCAAGACAAAACTATTTATTGCGCCCAGACTATATGCCAACATGTTGTATGCCAGCAATCTTGTCGTGTTCGTCGTAGGAAAGAGCAACAACAGGCTATTCAGAAGAAGTAAATCAACCAGTGTGTTGAGTCCACCGACCAAACTAAACTGTACCAGTTGTTTGAGCCAGGAAAACTTATCAGGAGCTTGCTTGTCGTCCAGTGCTCCTGACTCGTTGGGAAGTTGTTGAATAGTCTGTATTTTGTCCTCCGTCTTTACAGAAGAGAGTTCTGCAACTTCTGTCATGAGTATGTATGTCCTCTCAAAATTTGTGGAGTGTAAACCATGCGTTGTGGTTACATCGCATAGCCTACCAAGAGGGCATGAGAAGTATGTTGGAGATAAATGAGAAAGCTCTCATAAACGAATTTGGGAAAGCAGGGAGACCCCCACGGTGTGCCCAAAAATTTTTTTTATTTTTTAAAATTAAGGGAGAACCAGTCGGGGTCAAA
>CAXUHF010000102.1:14747-18829 GCA_964250765.1 uncultured Ktedonobacteraceae bacterium
GGGCCCCAAATATTTTTTTTTTTTTTTACAATTTTTGGGTTCCCCGGTTGCGGTCTCCCTGTCGATTTCTCCAATATGTTTCACATGTTCATGTACTACATTACTAAAAACATATATCAGATACACATGGAGATACTATGCTTCATAGAAGAAAATTGGTCGTACCTGACGTACGGCACCTATTGGCATACATCATAATTGGAGTTCTAGGTGTGCTCGCGCTTGTACTGCGCGTTTCGCTTTACCATATAGAAACCAGCGACTATACAGTTTTTGTGAGCCAGTGGTACGATTTCATTCAGACACATGGCGGCTTTGCAGCCCTCAAATACAATTTTTCCAATTATAACGTGCCCTATCTCTACCTGCTTACACTCACAACATACCTGCCGATTCCGAAACTTATCGCCATCAAAACACTCTCGGTTGTGTTCGATGCCGTCCTTGCCCTGTTCGTATACTTGCTTATTCATTTGAAGTACAAGCATGGGTATGTAGCGTTAGTTGGCACGTTAGTCGTTGTCTTTGCACCGACAATCTTTATTAATAGTGCTGCATGGGGACAGTGCGATGCCATTTACACCGCGTTTTGTTTGGGTAGCCTGTACTTTTTGCTTAAAGAGCGACCTGCATGGGCCTGCGTATTTTTCGCGCTAGCTCTCTCATTCAAGTTACAAGCAATTTTCTTTTTCCCTGTATTGCTGATATTGCTTCTGAAAAGAAGGTTGCCGCTACGCTACCTTGCTCTGATTCCTCTCATCTTCCTGCTTATGCTCATGCCAGCATATATCGCAGGTCGAGATGCATCAAGCCTGCTTACCATTTATGTGGGACAGACTACAAATGGTGGTGTAGGCGGTCAGTTTAATGGAGGGCGTATCAGTGGTGGAACATCGGGACAATTTAACGGTGGAGCACCAGGACAAGGCACAAGTGGAGCACCAAGACAATTTCCTGGCGGATACAATGGTGGAGCACCAAGGCAGTTTAATGGTGGAGGATTTAGTGGGAGTAATTCTTCGTCCTTAACACTCAATGCACCATCGTTCTATCAATGGTTGCCGACGACTGCTCCGGCATATTGGAAAGAGATCGGCATCTTTCTTGCCTCTGCGTTCGTCGTTTTCATAGGCGGTTTGGTAGTGGCAAGCAAGAGGTCCATCACACCAGACATTCTGCTCAAGATTGCGCTGGTGTTTGTGATAGCGATTCCCTTTTTGTTGCCAGAGATGCACGAACGCTACTTCTACCTCGCGGATGTTCTTTCTATCGTCGCAGCCTTTTACTTTCCGCGCACCTTCTATATAGCGATAGGCGTACAGCTTTGTTCGCTTCTCAGTTACGCACCCTACCTACTGAATACTCAGATTGTCAGCCTGACATATGTGGCCTTTATTGTCCTCGTGCTTGTGATTGTCACCACTGTTGATCTGATATTCACACTGTATCCAAGCCTTCGTACAAGAATTATCGAGTCCGCTTGAATGAGAAAGTTCACATCTTTCTCTAATAGAGCTTCAATGTTTCAACTCTATACTTATGGATGTGAGAAGGATATGAAGCGTTTGTAGGGGTCTAATTCTATTACACCCTGTAGACAATGAACAACGTTTACAGGGTTGATGAAGTCAATCGCTCACAGGGTGTAATAGAATTAGACCCCTACAATTGACGTATCCACATCGGTCCGTACAAACATAATAGATGAAGATAAGCAAAGGAAACATATATGAACGACAACACGTTCGGTGAATATAAAGGGTCAGCACTACCCTATCAGCGCAACGAAAATGTTTCACAGCGTCCGGTAGTACCGCGAATGCGTGAACAACAAGCATTTCCACAGCGTCCGGTAGCACCGCAGATATACGAGCAGCAGACGCTGCCACAACATCCAGTAGTACCGCAGATGCGTGTGCAACAGCCATTGCCACAGAGTCTGGCACAGACGCAGATGTATGAGCAACAGACGTTGCCCCAGCGTCCAGTAGCGACGCAGGTACGCGAGCAACAGACAGTACCACAAATCCAGACACCGCCAGAACGAGCGCAACAGCGACAAGCACCTGCAAAGATGCCTAAAGCGCAAGCGATGACGTTGCTACGGAGACTGAAACGCGGCATCGTGGTTGCCTCATTTTTGAGCTTTGGCGCATTTAGCGCACTTGTTATGAGTCATACTGTTGGCACAACGGCAACACAGACGACAACCGTAGTATCGACAACACAAAAGGCAACACCAGCCGCTACCACCACATCAAAGACGACGACATCGACACCGACAACACAAAAGGCGACATCGACATCGACACCGACAACACAAAAGGCGACACCGACGACAAGCTCAACACAGCAAGGAGGAGGATATGGTTTCGGATCAAGTACTTCCACAAGCAACCCTGTATCCGGTACACACACGTCATAACTCGCTGTCAGTACCGAATGGCATGAAATATGCGGAGTTTCGAGCAATGGGAACAACTGTTTCGCTCCTGCTGCCGGAAGCCTCTTTTGCTATGGGAGTTGAAGCGACACAAGACCTCTTTGCAGAATGGGAGCGGACATTGAGCCGCTTCCTACCTGAGAGCGAATTATCACAACTCAATCGTCAAGCGGGAACTTCTGTAGATGTCAGTCCTTTGCTCTTTCGTGTACTATATGCGGCATGTAGAGCCGCACAGAAAACGGAGGGACTCTTCGACCCAACATTGCTGAAGCAACTTGTCGGAATTGGCTATGATCGTTCCTTTGACGAGCTTCCAGCCATTGTTCCACCAACGAGACAGGCGAATAAAGTAGGAGGGGACTGGCGTGAGATACGTCTGGATTTCAGGAGGAGACGTGTTACTTTGCCTGCTGGCATTGGTATAGATGTGGGCGGTATTGCAAAAGGGATGGCGGTCGATGCCGCTCTCACACAACTGAGCGTGTTTGGCGTTCACACAGCACTTGTCAACGCGGGCGGTGATTTAGCAGTGATAGGACTTCCTGATGGGCAGGAGCACTGGCCTTTGAGTGTTACCGGTAAGAACGTGTCCTGGGTTATTCCTTTCCAATCTGGCGCATTGGTTACTTCTGGCATAGATAGACGACATTGGCAACAGGGCATCCAAACGCGTCATCACATTATCGACCCACGTTCGGGCGAATCGGCACAGAGTGGTCTCTGGTCGGTCACGGTAGCTGCCGAAAGTTGTCAACGTGCGGAGGTTGCCGCCAAAGCAGCGTTTCTGCTAGGAGCGCAACATGGACGCACTTTTCTAAGCGACTCTGGTCTGTCTGGTCTTCTAGTGCATACTGATGGTAGTTGGACAAGTGCAGGCTCCTGGCCTGTGGAACTTATGCGAACAATGGGGGTGCAATTATGAGTAGTAGTCTATGGAGTACTGTCACATGGGATGTCGCACGAGCGGGAGGCTGGACTGCTTACCTACTGCTCACAGCAGCAGTTGTGGTAGGACTTCTGCTTTCAACACAGATACAGTCGGCTAAACGTTGGCCTCGCCTTATAAATAGCGAGCTTCATAATTTCTTGTCGCTACTGAGCACAATTTTTCTTGGCATACATATTCTGGCAGTCTGGATTGATCCCTACACAAAATTTGGCTGGCGTGATATCCTTATTCCATTCGTCAGCACCTATCACCCTTTCTGGATGGCAATGGGTATTGTCGCATTGTATAGTGGTATTGCGATTGGTATCAGTACGCTGTTACGTCCCTACATTGGCTATGCATGGTGGCGAAAGCTCCATGTGTTGACGCTTGGCATCTTTATTATTGCAATGGTACATGGCATAGGAACTGGCAGTGATACGCAAACATGGTGGGCGTTCGGCCTCTACGCCTTCAGTGGTGTGCTTGTTGGTTCGCTACTTTGGCACAGAATCGCTCTCGCACAGCATAAGAAACGCACATCTGTCCATAAGAAAGAAGCATTCCAATCTGTTTCCAATCTTCGCCCAATAAAATAATGAGAGAGACGATGGAAATTGGTAGGGACCGATGTATCGCGTCCTGGGTGGGGAGGGGTAACGCGCGAACAACGATACGTTTTCCCAACGCGTTGCCCTCCCCACCCAG
>CAXUHF010000102.1:18839-19713 GCA_964250765.1 uncultured Ktedonobacteraceae bacterium
TTCCTTCCTCCCTTCCCGCCCCCCCCCCCCATCCGTCACCCTTATATTTGGGTCCCTACGAATACATTGGAAGAGGACAAAACAATGCATATTCTTGTGGTAGAGGACGAGCAACGGCTGGCGTTTTTGCTGCGTCGCGTCCTGCTAGAAGAGCGTCATGCCGTTGATCTCGCGCATGATGGAGAAATGGGTTTAGACCTTGCTTTAAGTGATACCTATGATGCTGTTATCCTCGATGTGATGTTACCTGTGCATGATGGCTTCGAGATATGCCGTCAGATGCGTGAGGAACGTATTCTGACACCTGTGCTGATGCTCACAGCGCGAGGAGCGGTAGAGGACCGTGTAAAGGGTCTCAATGTAGGTGCCGATGATTACCTGACTAAGCCCTTTGCAATGGAGGAATTGTTGGCACGTGTCAACGCTCTTCTGCGCCGTCGAGAGCGAAAGTTTGATGAGACGCCACAACTGACGGTCGGGGATGTGACGCTTGACCTTGTACGACATGAAGCTCGCCGCGCTGGACGTGTGATCGAGTTGACCGCCAAAGAGTTCGCACTACTGGAATATCTGATGCGTCATCCTGGGCAGGTGCTGACGCGTACACAAATTACCGATGCTGTCTGGCGTTATGACCTTGAAGCACTTTCTAACGTGGTCGATATCTATATTCATTATCTGCGCGACAAAATTGATACAGGCTTCGCACGTCCTTACATTAAGACAGTGCGGGGTGTAGGCTACAAGATCGAAGCATAACGAACAGAAAAGACAAAAGAACATGAACCGGGAAAAATTAACGTCGTGGTTTCCATATCGCAGGCAGAGTCGCCTCAATCAAGAGCCGAGTGCCGCATTGTTTCAAGGCTTGCGT
>CAXUHF010000103.1:0-9549 GCA_964250765.1 uncultured Ktedonobacteraceae bacterium
GAAGAGACTCACACGAGCATGCTCATAAATAGGATGCGCGGTAGATTGACGGACCACGTAGGTTCGTCGGGGATCAACTCGCGTCACAAGATCGGTGAAACCACCGTAACGCGCTAAGAATGCCTCACCGTCAAGCATGACCGGAACATGTTCACGATAAGTTGTCTCCCATAACGATGGTGCAATGTTCGCTAGATAGCCATGCCAGCGCGGATCATCAATAAGCACGTGTCCTTGCTCCTGTAATCTCACGGCTAGTCCGGCTTGCTCTGCGATAATGCGATAGCCCATGAATGCTCCCACGCGAACCGACCCATAATCGGCCCCTGTCACAGCATGACGAATGCCTGAATCAATGCCCCAGACTTCAATATCCGCAGGTAGCGTCACGGCTGGTTGCAATTCAGCAGGCTGGCAGAGTAAAGCTAACAGGCTGTGTTGCTCACCACATGCGGCGGTCATCTGGTCCATAATGCCGCAGGGTGCGCCAACAATATAGTTCTCGACTCTCTGAGAGAGTAACGCAATCTCGCGCCTCTCAAGATGTAGGCCACTAACCGCACATATCGCCTGCATCGTAGCAACTTCCAGAGCGGCGGACGAACTGACACCTTTACCTATCGGTACTTCAGATGCGATAAAGATGTGCAAACCATGCTCAAATACGACGCCGTGTTCTTTATGCAACAGCACAAGTACGCCCACAACATAGGCTATCCAAGCACTTTTTGGGTCTGCGGTAAGCAGTGCATGCGCCTCAGCATATTCCAGGGGCTTATCATCAGGGTAAAGCACGTCCAGAGGCAATGATACAGCAGCATCTTCCTCTCTATTTTCTTCGGTCATGCTCCATAGGACAACATGGGCTTCGGATGTTGGCTGTATAGCAACAAAGGTCGCTGCCGCGAGTGGCAATTCTAGCACCAGTGAACCCGAATAATCAGCGATGCCACCCATCACATCGAGTCGTCCAGGTGCACGAGCCAGTACAAGTGGTGTGTTAGGCGAGAAAAAATCTGCATGAGCATTCAATACGTCTAAAAAACGCTCGACATCTGGTAATACAGCAGGTTCAGAGGATTCAATGTGCCACATCGTCGTTCGCTCCATCTATTCATCTATCAAATGATTCAGCCGAGCCAGGGCACCCGCAAGGGGATGCCCCTCCCATACACGCACTATTCTCTACGCACTCTCGTCGTATGGGAGGGGCATCCCCTTGCGGGTGCCCTTGTCCCAATTCAGTCCTTATGTTATCCCCGCGGGCCTATAGAGTTGCTAGAAGATTACGCTCATGAAAAAGTGCGCGCAATACTGGATTGACTTGCTGATAGATATGTTGGTTGGCATAGCCCAGCCAAGACACACCCGTTGTCACATCGAGAGGTGCCGCAAGCCTCTCCCCATACTCATTCGTTACAAGAATACCAGCCTCACGTGCGATGAGTTCGGTACATAGATCGTAGGGATGGCAAGCGAGACGCAATTCTTGCCCACGTCTACGCATCTCAGCAACCATAAGTGGACGAATATCAGCGATCCAGCGATCATGCCCCATCAACAATTCGTAGAGTTGCCCACCTGTACAGATATATTGATCCTCAAACGCCTGTGCCTTGCCCGGCTCTCCCGGCCCAAGTACGCGCGTCACCATCTCATCATCAATCGCGGCTAACTCGGCACGTCCACCTGGAAAGAAACGCGAGATATTGCCATAGCCCTGGGCAATCGTTGTTGCATGCGATGGCTGCGCCAGAAGTGGCTGATGTTCCCCCGTAAGACGATTATAGCGTTCACCCTGTACTCCCTGTCCAGCGATAGCCCAAAAGCTGTCACTGAGGTGTTGCTTTACTAACGGAATCTCTGTTTGTAGCGCAATTTCGATGTCTGTCAGGTTGGTTGCGTACCCTCGATTTGGCGCAACACCCGTCAATATCCATGCTGATCGCTTCTGATACATCAATCCGCGTGTACCATCTATTGGGTCGATGATAATACGTAGTTCAGCAGATGCGGAGTCTGTGCCCTGTGGAAACGTGGTCAGTCCATCCTCATGTAGTCCTTCCGCGATAAGCACAAATGAGGAATCCTGTCCCAAGTCAGCGAAATGTGTGAGCAAGACCTCTTCCGAGATACGATCAATCGCAAATATCGTATCGCCCGCCTGCTCCGCTACAATTGCTGAAAGCTGCTCAATCGCATTTTGCTCACAGGTTGCGACAACGGCGTCGCGGATAGCGGTGTGTATATAGCGAAGGTGGTCAAGCAAGGCAGAAGCGTTTGTAATCATGATTGTTTCTCTCTATGATAATTTTCGTAGGGACTCCGTTTACGGCGTCCGAGGCGCAATTCATTGCGAGCTATATCAGGATGACATGTTGGTTATAGCCGATAAATCGGCCTCGGACGCCGTAAACGGAGTCCCTACGACATTATATCGGAACCCATTTTATAGTGTGTTATGGGAAGAGCAAGCAGTTCTGCCGCTTTTGCCTCCGGTAATGTATCACTGACAAAGTTGCCACCACCGATTTCTGGTCCCGCTAAATACTTCAGCACGTTGGGGCGTCGAAACGGCGGGTGGAAAGCAAAAAAGCAATGAAACGCATCATAATCCCCACCATCGGTAGGAGCCTGATGAATGGGCATGACATAGGGAAACGACATCTGCCATAGATTGTCGAAACGCACCGTCACATTTTTAAGGGCACTCGCTAGAGCGACCACCTCGTTGTCAGAGAGGGCATGCAGATGGGCGACACGACGTTTAGGCGCGACATAGACCTCGTAGGCATAGCGTGCGAAATAGGGCACAAACGCAATCGCGTATTCATCTTCATAGAGAATACGCCGTCCATCGGTCTGTTCTGCCGCGAGAATATCCGTGAACAAATAGTGTCCCTCTTCCTGAAAATAACGTTGTGACGCTGCTAGCTCGGTTTCAATCGTCTTAAATACAAAATTTGTTGCATATATTTGGCTATGGGGATGGGGATTTGAGACGCCAACAACATCACCCTTGTTCTCGAAGCACAACACAAAATTCACACCTGCGCGATTTCCAAGGTCAAGCGTTTGTTGTTGCCATACCTGCACAATCTCTCCAATATTCTCGTGCGTCATTTCCGCCAGTGTCAGGTTATGATAGGGACTATAACAGAGCACACGTGCATAGCCTTGCGCTGGACGTACGCGATAAGGACGAGCGGGTTGCACAAGTTCCAAGGGTGCATCCTGACCTACACATGGATGATCGTTGTCAAACACAAACGTACTCCGATAGCTTGGATTCGTTGTCCCACTTACACGCGTGTTGCCAGGACACAGGTAACAATCTGGCACATATGCTGGAATAGGTGTATCGTGTGCGGCAATCGTCGCGCCGATCCAGGGACGATTCTGCCGATGAGCAGCTAAGATAATCCATTCCTCGCGTAGAGGATGCCAACGTTCTTCCCAACCGGAGATATACCGCGGTTCGTTCATCTCGCTCCTAATATAATAGAATTAGACCCCTACATTTCCTGCATCACCAACGACAGGAATCATACCCTGCATCTGCTGCATTTGTGTGATCACATCTCCTGGTATCGCAGCAGAGACTCGACTGGTAATTTGACGTACCTGCTCAATATCGAGTTTTGACTCACGGTTCGCGGTGAGCAAGCCATTGGTCTCCTGGCCTGTATCAGTCAGTTGAGTATAGCAAAAGCCAGCAATCGCAGGACTATCCAAAATAGCATTAATTAGCTCTTTATACTTAGCAAGAAAATCTTTAGGATTTGTGACAGTACCATAGCCAAACCATGCATTGCTAGCACCTGGACGATAGCCAATACCACCAAACTCGGTGAGCATAATTGGCTCGCCCTCGTTATGATACCCTGGTAATATCACGGCATGATTCCCCGGTTGTACCTCGCGTAGCGTACGTAGCACATCTTCAAGACTTCCGTAGCGGTCGCGCAATACTTGTCCACTAAATGCATAATCGTGAATACTATGAATATCGCTGATGATATGTTCCCAGCCATCATTACCAATAACAGGACGCGTCGGATCAAGTGCCTTTGTGAGATGATAGAGGGCTTGGATGTAGTTGCGCTGAGCGACATCACGTGGAATATTAGGAACGCCCCAACTCTCGTTGATAGGGACCCAAACCACAATGCAGGGGTGGCTATAGTCGCGTTCAACTACGCTCAACCATTCGCGTGTGAGTCGTTCAACGGCTGTGGGCGAGAAGACATACGCATTCGCCATCTCACCCCATACGAGCAACCCCAATCGATCACACCAGTAGAGATAGCGCGGGTCCTCTACCTTCTGGTGAATGCGTACACCATTGAAGCCAAGTTGTTTTGTCAGTTCCACCTCTTTACGAAGAGCATCCGCGTCTGGCGCGGCTAGATGAGATTGAGGCCAGTAGCCTTGCTCTAACGCTAAACGTAAGTAGTATGGACGACCATTGAGTATGAAGCGTCCCCCTTCAACACTCACGCTCCGTAAGCCTGCATAGCTTTGTACTTCATCTATAACGTCGTCGCCATGAAGAAGCGACAACTGGGCATCAATAAGATTGGGATTGGTTGGCGACCATAGCAGTGACTCTCTGCTCATCATTCCTGCTGCATCAAACGCGATTTGCCTCTGTATCTCTGAACTTTGAGCGAGCACTATATCATCGCATAATAAGACATCATGCAAACGTAGTTGAATACGAATATGCAATGGAGTTGCATCGTGACGTTGTAGTTTGATAGCAACGCCAAGCACTCCGCGATCAATATCGGGTGTCCAACGAAGTTGAGTGATATAGGTAGAGGAAACAGGTTCTAGCCAAACAGGTTGCCAGATACCCGTAGTACGATTATACCAAACCTTATGTGCATGTTCTTGCCAATCCTGTTTGCCACGCGGCTGGGTCAGGTCTAGCGGCGCGTCTTCTGCGCGGATGACGATAACCTGCTCGATGTTCTCATTCAATGCAAACGTGATATCAGCACTAAAAGGCGTATTACCACCTTCATGTGTGGCGACGAGTTGACCGTTTACCCATACTTGTGCTGTATAATCTATCGCGCCACAATGCAACAAAAGCCTTTTCCTCTTGTCTAAAGGTGGTCTTGAGAAGGTGCGACGATACCAGACTATTGGATGAAAATTCGTATCCCCAATACCACTTGCCGGTGATTCCGGTGGAAAAGGAACCTGAATAGTTCGTGTATAGACATCTGCTCGATGGCACCAATCCTCGTCAAGACCAATAGCAGCATCGTCATAAGCAAAATCCCAGGTTCCACTCAAATCTATCCACTCGGAGCGTGTCAATTGAGGTCGTGGATGAAGTGTTCCTATCTGTGCTTGCATATCCGTGCGTTTCTCCAAATTGTATTCTTGCTTTTCTTCGTCACAACGAACAGGAAGTCACATGTTATGAATAGTCCTATTGGCAACACTATACAACACACTGTGGAGTTCCTGCTTCATCCTAATATTTCGTCCTTTTCATTTCGAGATGTACAGTTTCACACTCACAACTTTCAAGAAGAAGCGTTTCTATGCTAAAATAATATAGGACAACGCTTGGTTGCTTGTTTCCATCTTTACGCGTCAAGAAAGAGGAAATTGTTCTGCCTGCACAGTACGCAGAAAATATGATACACTTGTGTTACGAAAGGAGCAACCGAACAACATTTTCCCCACAACACCATACCCTTGTATTTTTGTACCCCGTAGCATGTTTTATGAAACACACAAGTAGCATTTCAGGCCCGAAGGAGCGTTCTCATGGCACTAACAAATGAGACATCAAACGCGGATCAGCTTCTTACACGTTTTGGGTATAAGCCACAGTATCGACGCGAAATCAGACGCTTTGCCTCGTTTGCTATTGGCTTCAGCTTTATTTCAATCACAACAGGCATCTTTACTACATATGGTGCTGTATTAGGTTGGGGTGGTCCTTTAGGAATTTGGACATGGCCCTTTGTCGTGCTAGGACAACTTTGTGTAGCACTGGTGTTTGCCGCCCTTGCTTCGCATATCCCACTTGCAGGGTATTCCTATCAGTGGGCTTCACGCCTGACAAACCCTAAGATTGGTTGGCTGTTTGGATGGTTATCGTTCATGTACCTGATTGTCGTCGTCGTTTCGGTTGATTACGCGATCTCTTCCACCGTCTTGCCGAGTCTCCTTAACTATACGGAGACGGCACTCAATGCGTGGTTGGTAACAGCACTTATTATTCTGATTCAGGCATTGCTCATTGTCTTCTCGACTGTCTGGTCAACACGCATTAACAACATAGCCGTAGGTACCGAGGTGATTGGCATTGTTGGTCTGACTCTACTCCTCATCCTTGTGGGAGCAATACGAGGATTATTACATCCAGATCATCTCTTTAGCATGGGTATCGTATCCTCAAATGGCTACTTCAATTTGGGTAGTTGGAATGCAACAGGGCCATTCATGCTCTCATTCTTACTCGGTTCCTACACTATTGTCGGTTTTGAGGCGGCGGCAAATCTCGCGGAAGAAACACAAAACGCGCATAAGGTCGTACCCTTCGCAATGTGGTCGGCTGTGGCTCTAAGTGGTGTTATCGGCTTCTTGTTCCTTATTGCACTTAATCTCGCGTCGGGTGATATCAAAACACTTAGTGCCTCCGCAACTCCTGTCGCAGATATTGTCAGAGGTACGCTTGGCTCCGTAGTCGGCAGCATTTTCCTTGTCCTGGTGACGTTCTCAATCTTCGCGTGTGGTCTAGTGATTTTCATTACCGCGACACGTCTGACATGGGCTATGTCGCGCGACCGACGCTTCCCCAGTCACAGAATTTTCAGTCGTGTCAACGAACGCACAGATACGCCTGTTGCCGCAACAATCCTGCTTGCTGTCTTGATCGAGGTCGTGCTGGCAATCTTTGCCAACCAGACCAATGCGCTAACCAGCTTGTTTAGCGCGTCTAGTCTCCTTCCTGCCGTCCTTTACCTTGCGACAGTTGTTCTCTACGTCTTCACGCGTAACAAGCTACCCAACAATGAACGCGCATTCAAGCTTGGGGTGTTTGAATGGCCTATCATCATTCTTTCAATCGTGTGGTTGGTCTTTGAACTTGCCATCTTCCGCGATGCCCAGTTTGTAACGCCGTGGCTCTACTCCATTGTCCTGTTCGCCATCGGCCTGATTTACTTCGTGTATATGCTGGTCTCACCTGCAAAGGTGCTGGACAAACTGCCGGAACGCACAACCCCCGAACCAGAAGCAGTTTCATAACTTATTTGTAACATAACTCATAGGAATGCAGGGCCGAACGGTCCTGCATTCCTATGAGTTATGTTACAAGTATTTTTCGAGCCAGCGCACAATGCGCTCCTCTACATCGAGAGCGTGACTGTATTCCGAGATACCATGTCCCTCACGAGGATACACAACAAGTTCGACAGGAACACCGCGCTCCTGTAACGCACGTTGAAAGGCGTAACTACCGCCGATAGGAACATACCGATCACTATCGCCATGCAAAATGAGCGTTGGCGTAATGATACGGTTTGCATAGGTAATTGGCGACCATTGACGGTATACCTCTGGATTGTCTAGGGGGTCGGCTTGCAAAAAACGCATGTCCCAATCGGAGAGATTCGAGAGGGCGTGGAAGTGATGCCAATCGCTCCAGCCAGCACCCATAATTGCCGCTTTAAAGCGGGTGGTTTGACTAACAGCCCATGCAGTCATGAAGCCTCCATAGCTCCAGCCTGCAATAGCGATGCGATTCGCATCAACAAGCCCATGCTCAATTAGCGCATCTACACCATGCATCACATCCTGGAAATCTTTGCCCCCCATGTCGCCAATAACAGCATCAGCGAAAGCAGTACCACGTCCCCAACTACCACGAATGTTTGGACGCAACACCGCGTAGCCCGCCGAGGCGAACAATTGCGTCCAGAACAAGCCAAAATCGTCAGCCCATGCCCACGATGGTCCACCGTGTATATTGACAACAAGCGGTGGTGGACCCTCTGTTTTACGTACACTTGGTAGGGTAAAAAGTGCGTCGATTTGCCAGCCATCTACACTTTCATAACGTATACGCTCCGTTTTTCCTAGCACGAAGGTTTCCTCGACGAGCGGGTTGAGCCGTGAGAGACGATGCCACGAGATATGGTGCTCTACGATCTCGCCAAACCATATATCATACATATCTTTTGACGTAGCGTGGATTGCAGTCATAAAACGCAAATTCGATGACACGGAGAGCGCAGGTCGATACATCACAAAGTCGTCGTCAAGTGTTATGATAGTCCCGTCTTCGTTGAGCAAAGCAATTGAGTGCGTCACACCGTCGTACGCAGCAAAAAGTAAGTGCTTGTTATCTGGCAACCAGCAACACCATGATGGACTACAGGCTATTCCTGGCGTCAGGTTACGGAGTTCACCCGGTCCCTCTTTATTCAT
This sequence comes from uncultured Ktedonobacteraceae bacterium, assembly GCA_964250765.1. Classification (GTDB taxonomy): domain Bacteria; phylum Chloroflexota; class Ktedonobacteria; order Ktedonobacterales; family Ktedonobacteraceae; genus JBBQVS01. The sequence continues at coordinate 8,461 of CAXUHF010000103.1, forward strand.
GGCGAGCACGAAAATATCACCCCCGCCCTGACCTCGATCACTCCAATCGCCAGAGATATAGGCAAGTTGCACACCGTCAGGCGACCACACAAGCGAACTGGCTTGCATCGTAAGTTGTGTCATCTGACGCACCGCTCCACCACCAGAGGCGACGAGACCAATCTGACCCGCATACCAGCCATTCTCATCAGGTTTGATTGAGTAGTATAGCGCGAACTGCTTGCTATCGGGCGACCACCTATATTCCCAAACGGTTAAGCCTTCAGGCGTTACAGACATGGGACGATCACTCTCAATATGAAGTGTCCAGAGACGTTGATGACGCGCAGGTGCAATTACAAGCGGATCAGGGTTTGGTTTCTCACCCTCATAGGAAAGAAAGGCAATATGTTTGCCATCAGGCGACCAGGATGGTTCACTGACTCCATTAGGCATGGTACACATCTGCCGCACTTGATTCCCCTCAAGAGACATACTATGCAATTGCACTTGCAGTTTGTCCCCCTCACCCACAACTGCTATATATGCCAGTCTCTGGCTATCAGGCGACCAAGCAGGAACACTTGACGACTTCGGTCCTTTCAGCAGAGGCTTAGGTTCGCTTACACCTCCATCGGCTATGAGGGTGTCAACAAGCCATATACGTCCCTGCCGTTTGACCTCCGTCCCCACACGCTCCCATACGGTGAATGCAATGTGCTTGCCGTCAGGAGAAAGTACGGCATCATCTGGAATGCTCATGTGCAGCGTTGCGCCAGGCGTTATTGGTACAAGGGGCTGTTGCGCGGTCGAAGCCATCGACACATTCCTTGCAGGCAACGCTATAATTTTTGAGTTGTTCATGTTGCGACTCCTATCCTTTTTGGTAACATATTTAGTATACCAAACAACGCCTGCTTGGGAATGGATGAAAATGTGAATTATGTCACATTCTTGGAAGTAAATGCGTGTTAGTGTTATGAATATAAGCCCAACATATAGGAGTACCTATGCCCCAAATCTCTGTGCTTATGCCCACATACAAGCAAGCATCATTTATATGTCGTGCTCTTGCTAGTTTGCAAGGACAGTCTTTTACAGATTGGGAAC
>CAXUHF010000103.1:9649-19660 GCA_964250765.1 uncultured Ktedonobacteraceae bacterium
TTTATATGTCGTGCTCTTGCTAGTTTGCAAGGACAGTCTTTTACAGATTGGGAACTCCTCATTGTAGATGACGGTTCACCAGATGAGACGCAGACACTCATCACGCCCTTTTTAGATGACAAGCGTATCCATTATACGCGCCATTCGTCTAATCGAGGGTTAGGTGCCGCCCTAAATACTGCACTACAAGAGTCGCAAGCTCCCTTCGTAGCCTATCTTCCCTCCGATGATGTGTATTATACAGAGCACTTGCAAAGCCTCCTCACACAACTTCAACAAAATAAAGGTGCTATATTGGCATATTCAGGAGTGCGCCATCACTATAATCGTATAGCTATAGGACAAATTGAAGGCTATCCGTTGCAGTTTGTACAGGTAATGCATCGCAAAAGGGTGGAGCGTTGGATAGAGCGTGAAGAATTGACTACAGACGATCTTGAGCGTATGTACTGGTCGCAATTACGACCTCATGGAACATTTATCGCTACCGAACAAGTTTCGTGCGAATGGGTTGACCATCCACAACAACGACACAAGCTACTTCAAGAGCCACTTGGAGGTATCAATCCCTATCGCGTCTATTATGAGGTGAAGCAACCTTTAAAAGTACATACAACAGTGGGCAATCTAATTGATGAGAAAGAACACTACCGTCGCTTCCGAGAACGTCCTGACACGCCGTTCGCTCCTGATGGACTGAAGATACTCCTGGTTGGTGAGTTAGCGTATAATCCTGAGCGGGTGCTTGCATTAGAGGAACGCGGTCATAAGTTGTACGGCTTGTGGATGCCCAATCCATACTGGTATAACACGGTAGGACCTATGCCCTTTGGACACGTTGAGGAAGTTCCACACACCCGTTGGCGCGATACAATACGAGAGATTCAACCAGACGTGATATACGCACAACTCAACTGGCAAGCGGTCCCGTTCGCGCATGAGATCCTAAAGGCAAAACTCGACATACCCTTTGTCTGGCATTTTAAAGAGGGACCTTTTATCTGTCTTGAAAAAGGCATGTGGTCACAACTGCTTGACCTCTATACGCTTTCTGACGGACAAATCTATATCAGTCCAGAGATGCGCGACTGGTTGACTACTCTTCTGCCTGATACACGTAGACGTAAGCACATTCACGTCCTCGATGGCGATCTGCCAAAGCAAGAGTGGTTCACGGATACACGTTTGCCCCGACGTTCGCTACAAGATGGCGCGATACACACCGTCGTACCTGGACGCCCCATAGGACTACATCCTAGTACGATGCATGAGCTAGCGCAGCAGAATATTCATGTGCACTTTTATGGCGATTTCACACAGGGACAATGGGCGGCGTGGATTACAAAAGTTCGTGCTCTTGCCCCACAGCATCTACATATTCACAAGAACGTCGATCAGGAACAATGGGTTTCTGAGTTCTCACAGTACGACGCGGGCTGGCTCCATTTCATGAAGAGTGAAAATGGTGGGGACCTAAGGCGTGCGAATTGGGACGATCTCAACTATCCGGCTCGTATCGCAACACTAGTAGCGGCCGGTATACCACTTATCCAATACAACAACACTAGCTCTACAGTTGCCACAGCAACACTTGCTCAGAATTTGGATATTGGCATATTTGGCACAAATGCTCATGAGTTGAAAATACAGTTTGCAAATGAGGCGAGAATGCAACAACTGCGCAACAATGTATGGACACAACGTCAGCGATTCACGTTTGATTATCACGCTGATGAGCTTATCACGTTCTTTAGAGAAGTTATATCGTAGGGGGACGCCGTAAATGGCGTCCCTACAATGAGTATAAAGGGTGCTAGAAAAGGTATCGCAAGTACAAGCAGATGAATTTTCTGGCGCAAAGACCAATTTCCAAGAATAGGTAGCTCTATTGGAAAGATTTCCCTCTTTCATGTCTCTACAAAAGATTAAGTGGCTTACCACTGGTACGTGGTGTTGGTTGTGATTCTTTCGCAACGGTGTATCCTGCGTCATCAAGAGTTGTTTCAATTTGCTCCATCGATACCTGATTTGGATCGTAGCGCAGATGAACGCTTTTCGTCGGGATATCCGTCGAAACAGCTTGCACACCTGGAAGGGGGCTAAGTGCTCCATTCACCGTCTTTACACAGTGTTCACAACTCACATCAGGAACAGATAGAGTGATCTCTTGAACAGTTGCCATATGTATCATCCTCTTTCTTTGAATATCTTATCGATTGCCTGCTAGGTTGTAGAGCTGAACCAGTTCCTCAATCACGGCTTCGCCCCGTCCCTCGGCAATCCCTTCTGGAACACAGGTATGCAGATGGCTTTCCACCAGCAGTCCTTCCAGTTTCTCAATCGCTTTGCGAACAGCATATGTTTGCCGCAAGATATCTACACAATACTTGTCCTCTTCAATCATCTTACGTATGCCACCCAGATGTCCCTCAATGTAATTCATTCGTTTGAGAACGTCTTGTTTGTCAGCATGCATCTACATACTCCTTTCTTCCTCGCACCCGCTGGGGAGGGGTACAGTGTTACTATAACATAGGAAAACGAGGAATGCAAGTTCTGCAGAAACCTGGATACTCCTTCTGTTACCATTGACACCCTTGACACGCTAGTTTATACTACCTACATACCCTGTGGCGGGGGGTATGGGTTATATGCTATGCAATGAAGGGGAAGACCAATGGCGATAGAAGCAAACCACACTCACGCGTCACTACAAGAGCAGAGTCAGGCCAGAAGTCAAGTGACCTTCGCCATTGAAGGCATGACCTGTGCATCGTGTTCCATGCGTGTTGAAAAGGGCCTCAAAAAGGTGTCCGGCGTAATTGATGCCCAGGTGAATCTCGCTACAGAACGTGGGACTGTCATATACAATCCCCAACAGACAGGGATAGAGCAGATGATACAAAAAGTGGAGGCAGTTGGATATAAGGCAACGTCAGTAGAGCACCCTGTAGTACAGGTAATATCTACCGCCTCGCCGAGTAGCGCAATTCATAATGTCCCTACTGTGTCTGTGAATACACAACAAGAGGATGAACGCAACCAGCGTAAGGCGGCGGAAATTGTTCGGAAGCGAAACCTATTACTTCTAGGTGTCGTTCTCTCCATTCCCGTTGTGCTTCTTAGTATGTTCTTTATGAATCGCTTTCCAGGCGAAAACGTGCTACTACTGGCTCTCACCACGCCCATATGGGCTGGAGTGGGGTGGGAGTTTCACCGAGGAGCCATCAACACGTTGCGTCACGCAAGCGCGAATATGGATACGTTAGTCTCGCTTGGCTCAATAGCTGCCTATGCTTTAAGTGTTGTAGCAACCTTCTTTCCAAACGTGGTTGGTGATGTCACCTTTTACGATACGACGGCCTTGATCGTGACACTCATTTTCCTGGGGAAATACCTTGAGGCTCGTGCGAAAGGGCAGACCAACGAAGCGATTAAAAAACTGATGGGTCTGCAAGCTCGTACTGCTCATGTACTACGGGATGGGCACGAGGTCGAGCTACCGATTGAACAGGTGCAGGTGGGTGATATGCTGATCGTGCGCCCTGGCGAAAAGATTCCGGTTGATGGTGTAGTTGTTACTGGTCACTCATCGGTCGATGAATCGATGATTACTGGAGAAAGCATTCCTGTTGACAAAGGCGCGGGTGAGACACTGATCGGCGCGACCGTCAACCAGCGTGGACTGCTCTCCATGCAAGCGACGAAGGTGGGAGCGGATACCGTCTTGGCGAGCATCGTGCGCATGGTGGAACAGGCACAAGGGTCGAAGGCTCCTATTCAACGGCTCGCCGACACCATTTCCAGCATCTTTGTGCCAACCGTTTTAGTCATAGCATTCCTGACCTTCATTGCGTGGGCTATCCTCACCAATCTCTTTGGAGTTGGTGTTCATACTAGCAGCATCATGGGCACCGCCACAAGCAATCCTTGGATTACTGCGCTTGTCGCGGCTGTCGCGGTACTAGTCGTTGCCTGTCCGTGTGCACTTGGTCTTGCCACACCCACAGCGATTATGGTTGGCACAGGCAAAGGCGCGGAGCAAGGGATATTGATCAAAGGCGGTGAAAGCTTAGAACGTATTCAGACTGTGAATGCAGTTCTCCTCGACAAAACAGGGACGATCACGAAAGGCAAGCCCGAACTAACCGATGTGATTGCTCTCAACGACAACGAGACTGACGGGATGTTGCGCCTGACGGCAGAGGCTGAGCAAGGGTCTGAACACCCACTCGCAAGCACGATTGTCGAGGGAGCAAAAGCGCGTGGTCTGATCGTTAACATGTATCCCGAACGCTTCATTGCCCATACCGGACGCGGTTTGGAGGCAACGGTAGAAGGTCACGCTCTGCTCGTCGGAACGAGAACGCTCTTGCGCGAACACTCCATCGACCCTTCTGTTTTAGAAGAGCAACTGACAATACTGGAAGAACAGGGGAAGACCGCAATGCTCATTGCCATTGACGGTAGTATGGTGGGTGCAGTTGCAGTCGCCGATACCGTCAAAGCAGGATCACAAGAAGCAATTCAACAGTTACATACTCAGGGGGTGAGTGTGTGGATGATAACAGGCGATAATCGTCGGACAGCTCAGGCGATCGCAAAGCAAGTTGGTATCGTGCCAGAGCATGTGCTTGCGGAAGTTCTTCCTGAAGACAAGTCTCATCAGGTCAAACAGTTGCAGGAACAAGGGTTGGTTGTGGCGTTTGCAGGTGATGGTATCAATGATGCACCTGCACTGGTACAGGCGGATGCAGGTATAGCAATGGGAACAGGAACCGACGTAGCGATGGAGACATCGGACATTACTCTAGTCAAGGGCAATCTCAAAAGTATTGTAACAGCACTTGCTCTTTCAAGGGCGACGATGCGTACCATAAAACAGAATCTCTTCTGGGCGTTCGCGTACAACGTCATCCTGATTCCGTTGGCGATTCTCTCACCGCTGATTCCATTCCTGAAAGAACAGGCACCCATTTTCGCGGCAGCAGCAATGGCTCTTTCCTCCGTCACGGTGGTCAGCAATTCTTTACGGCTACGGCGATTTGGACGTTCCATCTAACGATGACGCAAGACGAGATGGAGATGCGCCATTGCTTCTCTCCATCTCGTCTTGCGTTATCGTTGCGTTCCCAAATAAGAGGAGTTTTGATATGCAGATTCTGCAAAGTATCGGACAAGCGTTGTTTATGGCATTCAGTATGGCGTGGGAAATTCTTATGATGGAGACACCAGAGCATGAAATGGTTGATGAACAAAAGACATAAAATTTGCTGTTACCGAAAATAGATAATTTGTTCTTCTAAAATGTCGATTTCGGTACACACCATTCGTCATCCTCTTGAAAGCGATACAGAGTCGCTGGACAAAATAGAGCAATACAGGAGGATTTACAGAATGCGCTATTTAGCACTGATTTATGGTAATGAAGCAGAAGCAGCTACAATGAGCAAGGCTGAACAGGAAGCCGAGATGGTCGCGTACAATGCTTTTGGCAAGACAGAGGCTCCATATTTGCAAGATGGAGGCGAGGCACTTCACCCAACAAGCGCGGCTACCACTGTTCGTGTGCGCGATGGAAAGACCTTGACCACTGATGGTCCCTTCGCCGAAACGAAAGAACAGTTGGGCGGCTTCTATGTGCTAAAATGTAAAGACCTGGATGAGGCTATCGAAGTTGCCGCCAGGATTCCAGGTGCGAAGGTTGGTTCGATTGAAATCCGTCCCATTGTTGAGTGGGGATAGCTACAGGCGAGCAAGCAGGGAGACCGCAAGGGTCTCCCCTACATATCAAGGCTCCTACAAAATGTAGGGGAGATCCTTGTGGTCTCCCTGCCAATCGTACCTAGTGCAATCGTACACAGTGGATAAAGCATGGAAGCAGATATTCAACACGTTCACCAACGCATAGAAGACATCTTCCGCCAGGATGCCGGACGAGTACGTGCCGCACTTATTAGTAGTCTCAAAGACTTTGAGCTTGCTGAGGATGTGTTGCAAGAAGCATTTATTATCGCGCTAGAACGTTGGCAACACGAGAGTGTACCGGCCAATCCAGCAGCGTGGTTGTTGACGACAGCACGGCATAAGGCGATTGATCGTTTGCGACGCGTAGCAGTCTTAGGGAGTAAACAAGAACAATTGCAGGTGCTTACAAAGATTGAGCAACAGCCGTTCACAGTTCCCTCCCCTGAACCATTCCCCGATGACCGTCTCAAACTCATCTTTACCTGTTGTCATCCCGCCTTAAACATGGAAGCGCGGGTTGCGTTAACACTTCACACTCTGGGTGGCATGACAACACCAGAGATTGCCCATGCATTCCTGGTGTCGGAAACGACGATGGCGCAACGACTGGTACGAGCAAAACGCAAAATCCGCGATGCTGGCATTCCTTATGCCATTCCAGCACTGGACCATCTTTCTGAACGGCTCGATGGCGTTTTGGCAGTTCTCTACCTCATATTTAATGCTGGCTATACGGCAAGTGTAGGCGACAAACTCATACGTCAGGACCTATGCGCAGAGGCAATACGTCTTACACGTGCTCTTGTGACACTTTTGGCTCAAGAACAGTCTCGCACTGAGGAGCCAGAGGTAATAGGGTTGCTTGCACTTATGCTGTTACATGACTCCCGCCGTAACGCGCGAGTGAGTTCCGCAGGCATGATGATTACACTGGAAGAGCAAGACCGTGCTTTATGGGACAAAATACAAATCGAGGAAGGCATGCTACTCCTTGATAAAGCATTAGCATGTCATCACGTCGGTTCGTACCAAATTCAAGCCGCTATCGCTGCATTGCATGCAGAGGCATCGTGTGCAGAAAAAACTGACTGGCCTCAAATTTCCCTGCTGTATGCCGAGCTAGTCAAAAGAAATCCATCGTCGCTCGTCATCAAATTGAATTGGGCTGTCGCCGTCGCTATGGCAAGCACTCCAAAACACGGCTTAAATGCGCTAGAAAAACTACATGCTGAGAAAGACCTACAAACGTACTACCTGTTTCACGCAGCACGCGCTGATCTCCTCCGTCGCGCTGGTGACTGGCACGCAGCCTCTCTTGCTTATCAACAAGCACTTGCTCTGACACAGAACGCAGTTGAGCAAGCTTTTTTGCAACGCCGCCTGACAGAGCTTCATGCACTACACACATGCTAAACACAAAAATTGGAATCCTCTCATTTTTCTCCAATCTATACTCAAGAAAAAGCAGCTATGATAATATACACAGGACAAAGACAACTCTGTAGGGACCGATTTATCACGTCCTTGTTAGCGGTCGATTGTTAAGGAGGACGCGATAAATCGGTCCCTACAGACAATGTATCCCGGTTTTTTGTTAAGCTGCTCTGTCACGTCTAATACGGAGGAATACCATGATTGCTGAAACTATAGAGACACTCGACCCGGACGCAAAAGCTCCGACACCAACCTATTCAATCGTCGCACCAGTCTTCAATGAAGAGGAGACGCTACCTCACTTTTATGAAGAGGTAGTGGCAGTAATGGAGAGCGTTGCTGAACCATTTGAAATAATTCTCATCAATGATGGCAGCAGCGATGGATCATACAAGATTATGCAAGCACTACATGCACGCGACCCACGTGTTCGCATTCTTGATTTTTCGCGCAACTTCGGACATCAGATCGCTATCTCGGCAGGCATTGACTACGCAGGTGGCGCTGCGGTGATCATCCTTGACGCCGACCTGCAAGACCCGCCACAGGTCATTCCCAGGATGATTGAACGCTGGAAAGCTGGTGCCGAGGTTGTATACGCACAACGCACATCACGCGAGGGTGAGACACGTTTTAAACTGCTGACTGCGACAGTATTTTATCGTCTGATTGCGCGCATTACCTCGGTCAACATTCCCCGTGATACAGGCGATTTTCGCTTACTGGACCGTCGTGTGGTCAACGCATTGGTACGCATGCGTGAACAGCATCGCTTTATGCGCGGTCTTTCCGCATGGGTAGGTTTTCGGCAGGAAGCGGTGCCCTATCAGCGTCATTCGCGTTTCGCAGGCACAACCAAATATCCATTCAGCAAGATGCTTCGCTTTTCAATGGACGCCATCACCAGCTTTAGCCATGTCCCCTTACAACTCGCAACCAGCTTTGGTTTCCTGCTAGCAGGTATCAGTCTGCTCGGTATTATCGTTGCCATCATCCTGCGCATTTTTACAGGTGCCATCGTAGGACAAGCTTCAACATTGATTCTCGTCCTCTTCTTAGGTGGCATCCAGCTAATCTTTTTAGGAATTATCGGTGAATATCTCGGACGCATATACGATGAGGTGCGAGCACGCCCGTTGTACGTTGTACGCGAAGTTCTGGAATGAGCAAGGTGTATACCATTAACTCTTCAATTCCTGTAATAGTGCTGTATATGCAGGCTTTGGGTGATACGACATATCGAAGATAAGTGGGGCATCGGGATGTCCAGTAGCACTGGGAATCCACGTGTAACGGTCGGTGAAGCCCCACATCACAAATGCCTCACACGTATTTACAACTAAACACGTGTGTAGCATGTTGTAGTATACTTGTGCTTGTGCCGCGAGGCGTTGTGCCATTGGACGCGGATCACCTTGTATCTGCACATCCATTTCTGTAATTTGCACCTTCAAGCCAAGTGCTGAAAGGCGTTGCATATTAGCGATTACGTCTTGCTCTACGGGTGCATTCAGGATGCTTGTATGCATCTGCAAACCGACACCGTAGATAGGAATACCGCGTTGTAGCATGCCCTTGACGAGGGTATAGATAGCGTTGGACTTGGCATTGAGACCTTCCGCACCATAATCATTGTAAAAGAGGTGCGCTTGCGGATTGGCCTCATGCGCCCAACGAAATGCCCAATCGAGGTAATCAGGGCCAATATCACGGTACCAAATAGTGTCTCGCATCTTGCCATCGCCAGTCACAGCCTCGTTGACGACATCCCAAATGTTCACCTGCCCTCGATAATGGGCCACCACAGTGGATATATGGTCCTTCAAAATCGCCATAAGTGAGTCACGTGTGAAGTTTCCCTTCGCAACCCAATCCGGCAATGCTCGATACCAGACGAGATTATGACCACGCACCTGCATATTGTGCGCGTGCGCAAAGGCAACGAGCGCGTCAGCCTGTGCGAACGTATATCTATCTTTTTCAGGATGTAACGCGTCAAATTTCATCACATTTTCGGGTGTGACCATATCAAATTCGTGAGCTAGTGTGCTGTCATACGTTGCATCATGTTGCAAGGCGTCCATATTCACGGCTGCGCCAAACGAAATATGGTGTGTTTGTGCAAGTGTGCGTAGCGTTGGAGACACACGCACCACCACTGCTGTTGATGGGGACGAACCACACGCAACAAGAAAGCATACAACAAGAAAAGCACATAGTTTTTGTTTCATAAATTTCTCAATCAGCTAAAGTTAAATATTCTGTATGATAGTGATAACGAATATGGACAACGAAAGGCATATAATCATAAGAATAAACATACTGATGAAGATATACGCGCTGTAGGGGCAATAATTCATTACGCACTCGTCCTGCACGTCACAGGTTGAACAAGAGCGTAATGAATTATTGCCCCTACAATATGTTTACCATTGTCACACCAAAAGAAATTATTCCAGAGACCGAACGCGAGCTACTCGCGCACGACTGCAGTATCACCTCGCATACTAATCATAGTGAGGTCACGTTTCCAGAAGGGACGACGCGCACCGAAATCTTGCCACGCATGCCAGGAGGCGAACGTCTGAAACTGGTGTTGCCCGATGGCTACATCATGCAACAACAGTACGTGCGCTATCTCGACCAACATATTCTATTTTATTCACGTGAAGGCATGCTGACAGGAACAGGAGAAGAGGCATCATAGTTAAAGAAAGCGAATTAATCCTTCGTAAAGCCACCAATATCACTGACTGTTTGATGATGCCAATAAATTTTGATGCATGAATGAGGGAAAATAGATGTCTGGGGACATGACAGGGGCAAGCC
>CAXUHF010000104.1:0-18602 GCA_964250765.1 uncultured Ktedonobacteraceae bacterium
CTTGCACATTCCACAAACCGTGCATATTTACAATGGAATGCTTTGCGCAAAATGGAAGAGATTATCAGGATCATATGTTGCCTTGACGTGTTGCAAGCGTGCTAAATTCGCGCCATAGTATGCATGCTGCCAATCGGACAGGTCGGGATCAACATAGTTCTGATAAGATGTGCCGGTTGCATAGGGACGCATCGCTTGCCAAGTTCCATTGAGCCAGGAGCGGTTCGCGGAGACGACTGACGCAGGATCGTTCGCGTTCCAACTCGCTGAGAACTGCGAACTAAAGAGCGCGTTGCGGTGCACAAAGGCCGTTGCATCTGAAGCTACGCGATTAATAGCACCACCATACGCATCCATGCCGATACCGCCCTCGCCCATCGTAGAAGAGGCTTGGCGCGTGTTGATCGCATTGATTAATGTATCAATACCCTGACGCGACAGGGCATTCACGTAGTAGTGGGATTTTACGGCGGAGGTGTCACGTACCAATTGACCGTTTAAGTCTTGTGAGGGTAGATGACATTGCGGTACACTTTTGTTATAACAACCAGCCTCGTACAGCATCGTTGCAAGGATGCCCGGACTCGCCACATAGCGATAGGTGGGCGTGATACCTATTTTGTTGATAAGTTGCGCTAACAAGGTATCCAACGGGCCTTCTGAACCAACATAGACACCGTTTACATGCACAATCGGCCCTGCACTCTTGTCTTTTTGTGCAAGGAGTAAGCAGTTAGACCATGCCTCGTCTGGTGCTTGTGGTGCCCAGTGTTGCCAAGCGTCCACGACTGCCGCCGCATCATTCCATGACCACGCTAGAGTAAACAGCGTAAGCGTCGTCACAGGATGCACTTGAAAGTTAAACGAGGTGACAATACCCATATTGCCGCCGCCGCCGCCACGCAAAGACCAGAAGAGATCAGGGTCATGCTGCGCATCACACGTCAGAATCCGTCCGTCAGCAGTGACGACTTGTGCCGATTGCAGATTGTCACAAGTTAAGCCAAACTTACGACCAACGACACCAACACCACCACCAAGTGTCAGACCAGCGACACCTACCGTTGGGCAAGAACCAGCAGGTAGTACCAGACCATATTGTGCGAGATTGTTGTAGACATCAATAAGGCGTGTCCCCGCTCCTATAGTTGTGGTGTTCGTGCTCGTATTGACCGTTACCGTATGCATCCGTGTCACATCTATTACCAGCCCCGTACTTGTCGAATAGCCGTTATAGTTATGACCACCGGAACGGGGTGCGAACGGCAAACCAAACTTGCGTACAAACGCGAGACACGTTTGGACATCGGTTGGTGCTGCACAATAAGCTACCGCGGCGGGTAGTACACTGTCATAACGTGGATCAAAAAGCTGACGTGCTGTTGTGTATTGTGCATCGTTGGGACGAACCAGTGTTCCCTGCAAGCTCTTTGCTAGTGTTGCCCAGTCCGCATTCGTAGGTGTAGACTGCTTCGTAGGACTACTTTGTGCTGGCTGTGTACTAGTGCTACTTGCAACTGCTGTCGATGATGCTCCATCCTGACAAGCCGCCAACACTTCTGGTAACAAACCTAGGGCGCACAACGCAAGAAATTCTCGACGGTGCATGCCTTCTGGTGAATCAGGTTTCTCTACTTCGTTGCGATGTGCGTTCATCATGTATACGAGTCCTTTCGATAGTGCTATAAAAAATACTGTCATTATGATATACGTCTAGTATATACAATGTAACGCGTTTACCAAATATCGCTGTTTTTATTTTCTAACATAGAAGACGGTAGGCTTTTTTGAGGATTGTCAACGCACAAATGCGTATAAGTTGCCATCATACGCACCAACGAAAAGCCACGATGGTATGACGGCAGGTGAGGAGGATATAGTTGTGTGTAAAGATGTATATTGAAGTTGCAGTCCATTGGTGGCATTAAATACTGTGATACCGCCATCTCCTGGCTCAAAGCCGTCGCCCAGTGGCAGGTACAGTGTTTGGCCTATGATAGCAGGAGAGGCGTAAACAATCACTGGCAGATTCTGATGCCAGCGTACAGCACCAGTTTGTGCATTTAGTGCATATATAACGGCCTTTTGTTCCACGACTCCTACGGCATAAATCATGTCATGAGCGAACGCAGGTGAACTATAGACATGTTCGCCAACGTGTGCCTGCCATAAGAGATGACCAGCTTTCGCGTCAAGCATATAGATATTACCGTTCTTACCACCAACCACCACGCGTAGTTGTTTCTTTGCATCACGATAGAGTAATGGACCAGCTCCAACATCGGTATCGCCCACATCCTGCACAACTGAACGCCAATGCCATAACACGTGCCCTGTTTTAAGATTGAGTGCCTGGACGCCATCATCGGGATCACCAGTTCCTACATACACCGTATTGCTTGCAGCGTCAATCACTGGCGAACTCCACACTCCACCACCAGGTTTACCGCCTTGCTCAATGTAGGCACGCCATCGCATTTTACCCGTTGCGATATCATAGGCCAGCACCTGACCAGATTTTTTCGGATTTTCGCTCAGGGTAGACGCAACCCCGATAATCAAGAGGCCGTTGGCAATGGCAGGAGACGACCATACCTTGCCACCTGGAGTATCAATTTGTGTGTGCCAACGCACAAAACCATCCTTTGCGTTGATGGCGTAAATGACACCACTCAACGAGGCAAGATAGAGTGTGTTGTTGACAAGTGCTGGCGTACCAAAAAACGCGTCGTCAGCCTGAATTTGCCACAGCATTCTTGCGCTTTGAATATCAAGTGCGGTCAGTGTTGTATCGGTTGAAGCGATATAGACCACGCCGTTTTGTACAACAGGCGAGGAGAAGACGGAGGCACGAGTGCAAAACGTCCACGCAAGGTGTAACAAGCCACTACTCTTATTGCTGGCAGTAGGTGGCGCGCCATCACGGTTGCTATCGCCATGAAAGGTTGTCCAGTTCCCTTGTGCTGCTGGCGCGGTAGCACTGCTAGCAATAGCAGGAGTGCTACCAGTACTCTTGCACATCGTCGGTACTGGTGTCTTATTCGCTTTTGGCGGCGTGTTCGTTGTTGCGCATGCACTTAGTAGTAGAATGCACATCATGAGCACGGTACTACACAATCTTGTCTTCATATAAAGATAGTAGCATATGTAACCATGAAGAAACGAGGGAAGGATTAACACAATAATTGGGATACATCACTTATAGGGACCGATTTATCACGTCCTAGGCGACACCCGAAATGGCAAGAGAACGTGATAAATCAGGCCCTACAAATGTTTTTATACGATTACTAGCTCGACAATAGACGCTTTTTCATGTTACACTTGTGCAAGAAGAATTATGGAAGGGGACCGTGGCGAATTGAAATCGTGGGACTCCACTTTAAAGCGTTTAGTGAAGGCTGATCCACCAGCATTTGTACAGTGGTTGTTGCCAGAAGCAGTGTTTCTCGAAGAACTTCCTGTCAAAATTGAAAGTCTGCAACGAGAAGTTGATGCGTTGCTCACCGTGAGCGTCAAAGATTCACGCATGTTATTGCATATCGAGTTTCAGACCTACAATGATCCGACGATGGCGAAACGCCTGATGACGTATAATACATTATTGATGGATGCATACCAGCTTCCCGTCTTATCATGTGTCATTTACTTACTGCGTGATGGAACTGTGTCACCATCGCCATTGGACCTTTTTGTGCCAACCGGATACAGAGTACATACGTTTTATTTTCAGAGCATAGAGATTGGACGTTTAACAGCTGAAGACCTTTATACTATAGGTAGTGACACACTTTTGGCGTTAGTGCCTCTAACGGAAAATGGCACACAACAATCAGTGCTCACACAGGTATTCGAGCAACTTGGAAAGCAGAGAGAACCAGCGCAGGCAGAGACGCAAGCCACCGAGGTCGAGGTGATTGCGTTTACGCTCGCATCATTCGTTTTACAAAAAAAGAACAAGACAGTAGATTTAGAATGGCTCGTCAGGAGGTTCCGCGAGATGCACGACATCATACAAGACTCTCCCATCTTTCAAGAGATACTGCGTGAAGGTATGGAAAAAGGCATAGAGCAAGGACGCGAAATTGGACTAGAGCAAGGACGTGAAATTGGGTTGGAGCAAGGACTGGAACAAGGACTGGAACAAGGACTGGAACAAGGACGTTTAGAAGCTGCTCGACGTATTCTTCTCATAGTAACCGAGAAACGCTTTCCTACGTTGGTTCCTTTAGCACAAGAGCAAGTTGGGCGTATTCAGGACTTGGATGTCATAGATGATCTCATTGTTGCTATCACTTCGGCTGACAATGAACTCGAAGGCCATAATGCATTACGAGGACAAAAGTAACGTATTCTAAAAAGGTCTTTTGCAATGGAAGGACGGACTAGCGCATGACAACAAATAGCGGACCCGACACTGTGGCAGGTTCAAACGCAACGAAGGCGTATCGTAATCGCATTGGATTTATCGCCGATGCTCCCAATTTCCCTGGTGAGTGGAACGATGTCATGGAAAAGGTGAAGATCGCTGACCAACTGGGTTTCGACTCCGTGTGGCTGGGCGAATCGTGGGGCTACGAACTTTTTACGTCGATGGGCGATTTAGTGCGCATTACCAACCGCATTAAGGTCGGGGCTGGTATAGCGAATATCTTTTCACGTACACCTGCCCTCATTGCCAGCACCGCCGCCACATTGGATGAGCGTTCGGGTGGACGCATTCTACTTGGCCTCGGACCATCAGGCGCGAATGTGATTGAGCATTGGCATGGCGTCAAGTTTGAGAAACCGGTCAAGCGCACACGCGAGTATGTTGAGATTATCAGAATGATTCTACGTGGTGAGAAACTCGTCTATAATGGTGAGTTCTTCCACCTCGAACGCGGTTTCACACTTCGCTTCAAGCCATTACGTGCTGACCTGCCTATCTATATCGCAGCAATGGGCCCTAAGAATGTTGAGCAATCGGGCGAAATTGCCGATGGTATTCTACCCGTGTACTGGCCTGGTAACAGATGGGGCGAATTACGCGCACAGCTCGACGCAGGTTCGCAAAAAGCTGGTCGTCCTCCTCATAGCGCGACTATTGCACCGTATATTACTAGTGTCTTACTACCCGAAAACGTCGATGAGCAGACACGTCAGATGGCGGCTGCTAAGGCTGCTGAACCGCTCGCCTACTACATTGCGCGTATGGGTGTCTACTACGCCGATATGCTGACACGTCAGGGCTTTGGCGAAGATGTGCAAGCCGTGATTGAGGCGGACAAAGCGAAGAGAAGTCTCAAGAGCGCGGCAGCGGCGGTTAGCCCACGGATGCTTGATGCTACCGCCATCATTGGCACACCGAAAGAGGTCGTCGCAAAACTCGATCAGTGGGGGGCGGCAGGCGTTGATGAACCACTCCTGGGTATGCCTAGTGGTACCATCGACGAAGTGGGTGCACAACTCTCCGCATTGAAAGATGCTCTCAAGTCATAAATAAAAGAGATCGACTGTACATGCTGATTAAACGCTAAGCGTTTAATCAGCATGTACAGTCGATCTCTTTTATTTATTTTGAAATTCTTCGGCGTGCTTAAGGCGTTTGCCGATGGAGGGATGGTCGTAAAACAAAATTTCGATGATAGGCAATGGCTCAATTTCTGCGAGATTCTGGTTAGCAAGACGCGTCATAGCACTTTTGAACGGCTCAATCATATGCGTGGCTCGTAGTGCATATTCGTCGGCTTGATATTCAATTGCACGACTATAGCTATTTGTGAGGGGTGCAATGACAAAGCCAAAAACACCCGTAAGCACGAGCAGTAACGGTAGCGTAGCAGGATCAGCAATGCCCTGATAGCGATTAAGGTTGTCAACCGCCCAGGTCAAGCACAGATTAAACAGGAACAACCCGACTAACATAAAAAGCGATTGGCTTATAATCAATTTCCAGATATCACGATGGACGTGATGGCCCAATTCATGTGCGAGCACAACCTCGATTTCATCGGGCGTATAGCGATCCACCATTGTGTCACCCAGCACAATACGACGAGTGTTGCCCAATCCCATAAGCGCGGCATTTGCGGCGGTGGTCTTGCTACTCATATGCATCGTAAACACACCCTGTATACGTGTGTGAGCACGGTCCGCCAACATCACAAGACGCTGTTTCAACTCACCATCTGGCAACGGACTGAATTTGTAGAAGAGAGGTAAAAGCAAAATGGGGGCAAGGTTCGCCATGAGGACCGAAAAGAAAAGCAGGATCAGCGCGACCCACAGCCACCACAATTGCGGTTGCGTTGCCAACAAGAGGTAGATCAACTCGACGACAACAACCTCAAACACAATGCTCAACACAAAACCCTTCAGCTGATCGCCAAGCCAACCGCGTACCGTCATCGTCGAAAGGCCGTAGCGGTGCGGCAGCACAAAGCCACTGTAGTAGGAAAGCGGCGCGGTGATAAGGGTGTAGCCAATAGTAAGTACTAGAAGATAACATGCCACAATCAGGGGAGACCAGCTAAAAGGATTGTGAAATCCATAAGGATAAGAGCGTGTTACACCAGCTAAGGGTTGCCAATTTAATGGTAACAAAGCGTTCCGTAGCCACACATCAAAGCCAGTTAGAAAGATAAGAAGTATACCAACAACAGAGATACCAATGTTGATAAACGAGAGACGACGACGGGTACGCGCGTATTCGCGTGCCTTCTGTTGCCGCTTTACATCAACCTCTGCGGATTGCGATAGCTCTGTAGAATCGATAGGAATGTCCATGCGTATTTGCTCCAGAGTAAGAAATGCGTCGAATTGCCATCCCTATAGATTATAGACGTATCATATATGATGAGCAAGAAAGCCTAAACGAGAAAGGGAAATAAGATAGGTTTGTGCTGGTGTAATAATGGTAGTTGGCATTATTACACCAGCACAAACCTATCTTAAAACCTGCGTATATTTTCTAACGAGCGTCTCGCACTCTCAAGAGAGGGTAGAACGGGCGCATCGTTTTCCACGATAAATTCCTGCGTACCACTTGCACGTGCCTCCTTGATAAGAGATGCAATATTCAGTGTTCCATCACCAACCTCAGCAAAGGTACGTTCAGGAGTCATATCTTTAATATGCATAAGTGGTACACGTCCAGCGTGTTGTTGTAAGAAGGTCGAGGGATTCACGCCAGCATATGCCACCCAGTAGACATCGCATTCGAGTTTGACGAACGCAGAATCAGTCTCAGCAAGCAATATATCCATAAATGTTTCGCCATCGTGCTGCGTGAACTCAAAATCATGGTTGTGGTAGCAAAATGTTATTCCTGCTTCTTGACATCGTTGCCCAAACATATTGAGATGTGGTGCAAGCTGGCGAAGTGCCTCTGTAGTACGGAGTTCCGGGGCAAGCCAAGGCAGTACAAGAAATGTAGAGCCTATTTCCCGACAATAGGTGATCTCTTTTGCCAGGTCTTGCTCAAGTGCTTCTAGTCTCACATGAGTAGACACAGCACGTACTCCTATTTCAGTGAGCAGTTCCTTCATCTCAGAGGAGGTAAGACCTCCATAGCCCGCAAATTCAACGCCCTGGTACCCTAGTGCAGCAACCTTACGCAACGTTCCAGCAAAATCCTTCGTGGTCTCGTCGCGCACTGTATATAACTGCAATGCTACTAATGTAGTGTCCATTTATACTCCTTAAACTACCAAAGACTCGCACAACCATCATGAATATATCTATCCTAAAAGTACCACATTTATTTTGATATTTCCTCTCCATATTTTTATTCTTGCTGTGAATATGCTTCTTACTAAAAGAAGAGTATGATAGTACTTGACATAAGCATCGAGGTATAGACATATGTGTGTATACATTCATGTAACATTTGTGAACATTCTGTGAAAAGGAGTAATATTACTCAAAAATACCTATTAAATGACTAGACAAGAAGATATATTTTCGTGCATACTATCAACGTGTGTTGTACAGGGTGATACACAAACAATACACATTGTAATGACAAGCTTGTATACATATGTTTATGGATACAAAGATAGAAGAATATCTATACATTTTAGTGGATAGGAAGGATGAAGACCATGCTTGGAGCGAATGAAC
Source organism: uncultured Ktedonobacteraceae bacterium (assembly GCA_964250765.1). Lineage (GTDB taxonomy): Bacteria > Chloroflexota > Ktedonobacteria > Ktedonobacterales > Ktedonobacteraceae > JBBQVS01. The sequence continues at coordinate 8,104 of CAXUHF010000104.1, forward strand.
AACGCAGTGAGGTTGCACGGCTGCTGTCACAAATTAGTGCAGAATATGAAGCGGCACAAAATGGTATGACAGGACTAGCCTACGGCAACGCGAAGCACGATTTTATTACTGCACGCATGGAAAACATGGGAAAGATTCACAATGAGTTACATGACATTGTTGGCGATGTCGCAATCGCTATGATTGCGGACCAACTGAACGACACGCATTAATGTCTGAAACCAGGGCACCTGTAAGGGGATGCCTTGGTTTCAGACACATTAAATGTATACAGTTAAAGCGTGGGTAATAAGACGAGTGGTTCCTGTGTTTCGAGATGTTCAGTTATAGGCAACTCAGCGTACATATCAATATAGCTACGTGGCTTTGCAGTAGGCTTATTCCACACGCCCGTAACCACATATTCGATCTCTTCGCTTTGGAAATCCTCTTTGTCTATAGCGTTATCAGGACCTTCACGGAAGCTGCGTAACCAACCTCGCACATCGTCATCCGAAAGGAATGGTGCGCCCTCGCTCACAAACCATTCGGCGACACCTTGCAAGTAGAAGCGAAAATCTTTGGGCAAGGTATACGCACGTCGTATTGTATACGCCGTTTCGCAGACATCTTCGTAACCAGCTTTACGCAGATAGTCCGCGAGTTTAGAGCCAACCCAACTATCCTCAAATGCATAACCTTCCTCGACACGCCGCATCTCCCAATACTCGCGTGCCTGCAGGACATGTGCCTGAAGCGTTGTATCGATGCCATGAAAGCGCATCGTACCAAAGTCGATATCTTTGATAGCGAGTCGCCCGCCTTGTGTGAGGTAGGGTCCCATAGCAGCAAAGGTGGATACGGGATCGGGAAGATACTGACTTACATTGGCACTAAAGATTATATCTGCCTGCCCCAGTGGTATAGGCAACTCTTCCAGCAGTGCTCGCTTATATTCTACCTGACGCCGATACCAATGGTTTGTGCTACGGCTTTGTGCAGTTATCAGTGCTTCTGGTGAAATGTCAACACCAACAATATGTCCTCGTGGTCCAATAGCCCTTGCAAGCAGAGGAGTCCACAAACCAGGACCACATCCTGCATCGACAACAAAACTTTCTTTTTGTATATAAAGGTTGCGAACCATTTGTTCGCGCTCGTGTGCTTTACTCCGGTGATGGGTCTCCAACCATTCAATTGCGTTGAGGGGAAGTCCACATTCATTCACATGCACGACATCATTTACTGCCATCGTTGTTATTTTTATCCCTACCATGTCCCTTTAAAGTTGCTAAGAAGCGTGGATGCGCTCTTCTGCACACATAAATATTACCTGATATTTGTCATTATGTACAACATTTCGGTACTTTTAGTTATACATTGTAAGTAACAAAAAAATAATAGTAGCAATAGCGCATTTGTATGTTTGTATTGGGATGTCGTAGGCATTTTCAAGAGACGATAAAGAGGTTGTAAACGTTACAATAGCATAGATAAAAACTTTTTTTCTGAATATTCTGTTATATAGGAGGAAATTGCTACGCGTAACACACAAATGTGTAATTTCTGTTACACCATTTTCCCTAATATGCTTTAAAAATGTGTAACTATTGTGTTATACTATGTCAAGTAGTTATTTCCTAGTGAAAAGGTTGTTTCAACACAGAACAGGAAGGACCATGTTCAATGGATATAGACCAGGACGTGCCTAAGCAACCTAGAAAGCGAGGGCGTCCCCTCGGCTCTAAAAAGAAACACTACCTTGGGCAGAGCACGCCAAATGATGTGTTGCGGCAACAACCGCAGGACGCGGTTTTTGATGACGAGCAGCTAGCATATGCGCTTGCGGAAGAAAAGCTTTCACCATTCAGTAGTTTACTCAGACACATTCTTCGCCATGATCGCACTGAAATTGCGCGTGTTGCTAAGGATTTAGAGGTTGCCGAGATTACAGTGTATCGTTGGATGAACGGGAGTTCGGAGCCACGAGCGATGCACTTGAAACGCCTACCAGAGGTATTTGCAGAGCATCGAGGTAATCTTACGTACGCAATTAACCAAACATTTCCTGGTGTACTTGATCCTCCTTCTTTAGGTATTCGGGAAGTGCGCAAAGACATTTATCGGCGTGTGTTTGATCTAATCACCACAACACCAGAAGATGACGCGCGGTATTGGCAGGTAACGCAGGCAGTCTTTGAGTATGCATTGTTACACCTCGACTCAGACCGGCGCGGCCTATCTATCACATACGCCAACCTCATGCCATCGCATGAAGACGGCATTCATTCTTTACGCGAAGCGGCTATGCGTGGCAATTATCCCTGGCCTTTTAGCCTTGAAAGCCGAGCGTACTTGGGAAGTACAACGCTTGCGGGTACGGCAGCAATGTTGCAGCGCCTGCAAACGTGGGACAATTTAGGGAATGAAGAGCGTCTACAGGTAGATATCGACGAACACGAGCGCAGTGCGGCTGCCTGTCCTGTCATGTATGCAGGGCGTATCTCTGGCGTCCTCATCATTTCTAGCACACAAACGGGCTTTTTCGCCGACCCTATGGCATGTCAAGCGGTCACTGAATATGCCCAATTGCTAGCACTGGCCTTCCATAACGAAGATTTTTATCCTTGCTCGCTCTTAAACCTGCGTCCTATGCCGGATGTCAAATGGCAACGGGCCGAGATTGGTCGTTCTTACGTTAATCGCATCATTACATATGCACGTAAGCATATGATTGCACGCCATGATGCAGAACAGCATATTCTTGTCGAGATGGAGCGTGAGTTCGAGGAATTGGGACAGCATCTCAACAACGCGTCAAAAGTGGAGCAAATGCATAAGCATGAGGTTCGCTAGAACCCACAAAACAAGGTACAAGGTATATAAAAGTCTTATATATAGATATTAGACAGCTCTGTAGGGGTCTAATTCATTACACCCTGTTGGCACTCTACAACGCTAGAAGGATGTGTACAAGCATTTCAACATCCTTAAACATTTGCGTGTTGCCAGCAGGGTGTAATGAATTAGACCCCTACAGCAATCTTTTTTACCATATTGTTGCGTATCAAAAAGAAGAAGGATACTATATAGACATATTTTGTACGCTTCGCCGAAAGGACGCGTTTCGTCATGCCCAGCCTGTTTGTACGTTGTCTGCTCTTTATCAGTTCCTACTTTCCGCTCACGGGAATATTTTGCATCCTCTTGTGGGAAAAAGATTGGCACTGGGCACTGGGCATTCTCCTTCTCGGTATTGTCGGTCTAAGTGTGATGTTACTTTACTTTCTTCGGGTCGTACCCGGTCGCACTCCCTCGAACGAAAAGATTGTCACGCTGGATCGACATGATGGGGATGTGTTAAGTTATATTGCAAGTTACCTTGTTCCTTTTGTGAGCTTTGACCTGAAAAGCGCACAAATATGGGCCATTCCGGTATTTATTGCAGTTTTATTGATTATCTATGTCAATTCCAATATGATATATATCAATCCAATGCTTAACGTCCTGGGTTATCATCTCTATGAAATCACCATAGAAAAAGACGATACAGCATTTTATCTGCTTACACGGCAGCGTGTAGCGGAACACAGTCCTATTCGTGTTGTTCATATCGGTGACACAACATTTGTACAAGTAAAGTAGTGTTTCCAATGTAGTATTGAAGGAGCGCACACCCTCTATGACTGCTCCCTATAGCTCTGCCTTTCAAGATATACTCTCGCTCGACCTGGGGAAGTTTGACAAGAAAAAAGGAACGGATGGATGTGATATACATGTCTGTCTCGTCGCAACAGACTTCTCAAACGAGGATGCACTTGAGTTTCGTCGTCTCGAACTTTCCAAAGCACTTACGGCTCGATTTCGTGAAAAAGTTGGTAAGTTTCTTACTGAATATGGCAAAACATGGCTCACCAGTGGCAGTGTGATTCAGGCGTATCAAGGCGATAGCAGGCCCGAAGAACACGAGATCGAGTACGTCAATCTTGCCGACTCTCACTATACGTTTATTCAACAGCAGATTCTACCTCTGACAGCCTATCAGGGGATGCTTTCTTTTATGCCCAATGAGAAGAAATTTGTCGAAAAATTGCGCTTCTACGTCATCATCGTCAAGCCCTTGAACAGACCACAAGACGCTTTTTTCTTTTATCGCTCGTACAATCTTCGTCAGGTGTTACACAAGTCGCGTCTCTTCGGCGCATTTTTAAGCATGGATAATGAATACGACGTGATCGACGACTCCGCGCTCCTATTTGATGATAACATCGACTGTGTAAGTCATGATAATGATCTCTTTGTTCTCAAGAAAGATTCCTTTCACCAGATGTTTCGCTTTTTTGAGGAGTTGAAGAAGTCGGTTGATGTCGCGGTGGCAGACATCCAGACACAACTCACTCATATGAAGGTCGCGGTTGAAGGCTACGACAGTTTTGTGAACGATTGCAAAAAGAATCGCTTGAAGATGGCGATGCTCAACACCATTGCGAAAAAGCCATACTTGAAGGATTTGACACCCGCAAAGATCAAGTTAGTTGTTGACCGTCTCGACAAGAACGTTGTCGGTGAGGACTTTCTCACGGCGTTTGAAAAAGAGCAAAAGCTAACATATGACGCGAAGCGTCCGTGGGTCCTACTCAAACTGCTAGCAGATAGCTACCTCTGGTCCGAAATGACATCTGTAGGCTACGACGTAGGCGACAAACGCGAGTTGTGACAACTCCTCCACATAGTCGGAGGCTTCTCACACTACGCAGCACCTCGTGGTGTACGTTGACGTGTAAAGCCTTATAACATCCTACAATGTTCCCTATATAACGTTCCTACTGCCTGAAAAGCCCTAATACTCAACTATAAAGAGTTGAATATAGCAGAGACGTATGATATGCTACGGAATGTACAAGTAATAACATTGTTGTAGTCGTAATGTAGGAAAACTCGCAACCAGCGATCTCATCGCGCTTCCTGGTGCTTTCAACGAGAAACGTAAGGAGCGGCCCATGTTTGCCTCCACCTGGGATGGTCCTCAGTTATATATAGATGAAGTGTATCCTCCCACATTGCTTAAACGTGTTTTGAAAGATATGATGACACACTTTACAGCGCAAGGTGCATGTATTGCGTTATTTGATGAGACAAGCCAGCAAATGCGGATACGTTTGCATGTACGCTCACGGACATCGGCAAATATGACTCCAATGCGAGGAATTAGTGGAGTACGCCAACGTCATACCATTCACCTTGAGCAAGACATCCCTTCATCTATAGGACAAACAGGCCCTCTGCCGAATTCTGTGTATCAGTATTCATCCTCGTCAACACAATCCTTGCCATCTCTTATACCACCGGAGGATTTAGACGAGATACCTGCTTCACAGAGTGAACTCTTTGCAATTGGTACAAGCTATGCTTTTGCGTCCGACCTGATAGGTACGGCGTGGGCAAAGAATGATGTCCTGGTGTGGAAACATGAAGACTATCTCGCAAACATTTTTCACGGCGGTCCCTTACCTTTCCACACTGATGTAACGCCAACATCCTATCTTGTTGTGCCTATTCAAGAGTCCACGCTGGTCGATGATATGCGGGGTCGTAGACGAGAAGCGCACACACTAGGAGTTATCGTTCTTTATCAGGTCATTGCTGGTGTCGTGACTGCATTTCAGCCAAAGCAGCGCGCAGAAGCCTTGCACTATGTTGAGCGTATCGCTCTGTATCTACAAAATGACAAACTCGAACGAGCGCAAAGACGGACTAACGAATACTTGAAACGCATCAAAGAACTCAGTGCCGTCTTTCCTTCTGATGTAGAGCCGTCAAAACTGGCAAACGCCCTCTATACCTACGCATCACAAATAGTCAATATTTCATCGCTCTTGTTTACGCTGTATGACCGCGACACTAACAAAATTTATGAGGTGATGGCGATTAAAAACGGTATGCAGATAGATGGATTAGCCGATGAGTCCAGCATCTTCCAGCCAGCTCAGCGACCAGTGTGGTGGGACATTGCCTTTGAGCAAGGGCGACCATTGCTCTTCTCTCCTGCTGACGACACTGAGCAAGCGGAGATGTACGATGAACTCCTGACAGGTTTGTGGGGCGATCAACATAGCGCGAAGTCGTTCATTCTGCTCCCTATGAAAATGTCTAACCGTGGCATTGGCTCCTTATGCCTCACCAGCACACGTCCTCACGCCTACCAGCCGGAAGAGGTACAGGTTTTGGAAACGATGATACAGATTATCACCGTTGGCATCGAAAATACCAAACTCTATGAGCGAGACCGTTCCCTGCTACAAGAGGCACAACAGCGCGAAGTGCAATTAGCGGGCCTCAATAGTGCGTTACAGTCGATTAGCTCAGGCTTAAATCTGCTTGAAGTCTTGAATAAGCTGGTGCAAGCGGTCGCTGGTATTTTATCTGTAGATATATGCGTCTTCTTCCAACCCACACACGATAAAAAATGCCTGGTAGCAAAAGCCGCTTTTTCGCCGCCAAGCAAGAGTAATTTTGATGATGGTAGTGGCCCACTCGGTATGATGGAAGGCGGAACAGACAGTCATATGGAGTTGCTTGAACAAATCGAGCTTCCATTTAAGCACACCATGCTAGAGCAAATGACGAATGGCCCCTTCTTTTCTCTTGATAAAGTGGAAATCGAGGAACTTGCGCAACAGAGCGAAGCTGGAGGTGCCATATTTTTGCTTGAAACGAATATGCAGCACCTGCTGATGGTCCCTCTGATCGACGCGGACGAGCTAATCGGTGTTCTGGCGGTGGCGACCCCAAACGAGAATCGCCATTTCAAACCTAAAGAGATATACACTCTGCTCGCCATGAGTTCACAAGCGATTAACGTTATTCGCAACGCGCAGCTCTTCTACGAACGCAGCGAAGCATACGCTGAACTGCAACATCTTAATAAGATGAAAGACGAATTTCTGACGACGGCCTCGCACGAACTACGCACACCACTCAGCGCGATTACGGGCTATGCAACACTGCTACGACGACAAACGACACGTGCCGAACCACTGACGGTATCACAAGTCACACGTTATGCCACCAAGATAGCTAGTGCCGCGCAACAGCTCAACGATATCATGGCAAACATGACCGAGGCATCGAAAATAGGCACGATTGATAGAAAACTAGAGTTGCAGATCGGTCCCGTACAGGTCAAAACTGCCGTCAATGTTGCCGCGAACATGCTCAGTATCAACATCGAGCAGCGCATTGTGGTGGATATTCAGCCAAACCTGTATATGCTAGGTGATCCTCTACGTGTCCGTCAGGTAATTTCAAACCTGCTCGATAATGCCGCTAAATATTCAAATCCAGAGAGTACTATTCATCTCGTCGCTCAAGCTATGACGTATCATGAAATCGAGAAATTGCTGCCCGATGGACAGTTCAAGGGCGACATAGAAGAGCATGCGATGGTGGTTCTGGTGCGCGTCATCGATCAGGGCGAGGGTATCTTGCCAGAGGATCAACAGAAAATTTTCGAGAAGTTTGTGCGCGCTCCACGCACATTGACAACGCCTGTGCGCGGCTCCGGTCTTGGTCTTTTCATCTGTCGTCGTTATATCGAGGCAATGCATGGACAACTCTGGCTCGAAAGCAGTACCAACAAAGGGTCCATCTTTAGCTTCTACCTGACACAGGCAGAGGTACCAGTAACGGTAGATGAGGAGTTGGATGAGAATGAGTTCTCGACCCCATAGTATCATCGTAGTAGATGATGATTCCATCATACGTGACATGATGGTTGATATCCTTGAGGGTTACACCGTCTCTACCGCTCGTAACGGACGTGAAGCTCTCGATAAACTCAGTAGTGGTGAAAGTTATCTCGTATTCCTGGATTTGATGATGCCCGTCATGACAGGTGAAGAACTATGTGAGCGGCTCAATGCAGAGCCGCAGGTGCGTGCGCTCCACAAGATAGTGCTGATGTCAGCCGCCGACCAACTCAGCCAAATTAAGGCATTGGGCGTGGATGCGATGATGCGTAAACCGTTCGCGTTTGAGGACGTGGAGGAGATGGTGGAGAGGTTTATGTAATAGACGTTGTCTTATGCTTAGAAGTCATCTCTCCAGCTTGGCACTTGACTAACACAGGTCTCAATAATTTCGTCCTTTTAGTTTGAGCGTCTTCTTGAAGTGTATCTTTGATGATTTCCCCCCGATTTCTTGTTCATTGTGAACTTCTAAATGTCTCGCCTCAGGCTTAGAGAATGCAAATTTCTATTGAATAACACAAGCAAAGAACTTGGTCACACAAAGCTATTCAAACCCACGTAATGCTATCTTCGGCGCAATTTTCAGGAAGACCTTCGTCAGCTGCTTCAATCTGCTCTCGGAGATACCCGTAAACAATCATATCAGCCTCAGCTTGCGGCCCCTCTTTTTCGGGATCATACCACTGTTTTCGTTCTTCTTTATATAGGGGAAAACGAAAGCCAAAACGACACAGTGGACGACGCACCTCCCGAAACATAATGACAGCCATGTTGTCCTCTGTTCCTCCAGGTTCAATATAAACGTCATCAATAGTAATTCGCTTATCTCCTGAACCAATCTGCGGATCATGTTTGAGCAACATCTCCCGTAGCCAGAAGAGCACTTTTTGTTCATACGCATCTGTTGTCATGCTTTCTCCTCCTTTTTGCTTAAAATTTACAGAGGTTCAGGTGTAGACTCGTTAATTTGAACGTCAGGCGCAATCTCCCTGAGAGCTTGCAAAACATGATTATATCTCGTTTGTACAAGTTCTATATGGTGTTGCTGCCCTTGTATTACTTCATCACTCGCTTTACCATTCTCTATTAGCTCTTCTAATTGTTGATGTGCATGATAAATATGTATATATTGCTCACGAATCCAATCTTGAAGATGCATTAAAAAGAGCGGAAATGTACTATTCTTCATCAATATCAAACCAATATCGTCTTTATCTCCATCTTCTAATTTAATCCAATAACGGAATGAAGGTATCTCTTGATTTCCTCTATATACACCATGATTTCTAAAGTGAAATCGTCCATACTGCTTAATCGTAGTAGACCCAATCTGAACACGCAAAGGTTCATGCATCCTGAAAACCTCCTCATTCAAGTTTAAGTTTGCTTATTATCACTACAAACTATTTTTATAGATACCATCGTTGTTAATTCTTCTTAACACCCGTTTCTCTGGCAACTAAATTTATCTCATCTTTTATCCTAAACAATCTTAATGGAAGCATAAATATAAAATGCAATGTATGTTATAATGATTAATAAAATTATTTACTATGAAATGAAATAGAACAAGTAATATTTAAGGAGGCTATAATGGAGCAAAAACCAGAGCAAGTTGTTGCTGAATTTCTCTCTCACGATGAATGGACCCGTGCAAAAACTGCAACTATACACTTTTTCCAACAACGTAGTTTACCCGATTGCCAGATTCATGCAGTAACATTTGATAACGAAGAAGGACAGGAGCAACATTGGCTTTGCACTGTCGCACAGGATGAACATAACCTCTGGTCCCTCCAATCGGCAGGACCTCTTGTAGAAGCAATAGATTCACCAACACGAAATTCCCCTGGGTTAACTTAGCAGCAGGAAATAGCGAAAAAAATACCTTCTGGGCAAGAGGCCCCGTCTTTAATCGCGGTATTGATATACAACGCGTGCGCTTAATATCTACGAATGGAGAGATACTGGAGGATGCTGTTCAAGATAATCTGGTTCTATTTGTATCAAACCAACCATTTCGGATGCCCTTTCACATTATGCTTTACGGTGCTAAGGAAGTAGTCGTAGGATCACATATCTTTCCCACCGTTCCCTTACACTTAGGCCCTAAAGCATAAAAACTACTTTCATAACGATAGCGTCTATTACTAACGTTCTGCGTAATAGTAATTGTTTATGCTCTTCATTCACCATATCGATGCTTCTTTCATCGTTTATATCTGCGAACAATGTAAATGTTAATAATAACATTTACACCAATAATAATAAGATAAAAGATCAGCAAGAATACCCAATGAGGTGCTATATTTCCTACTCCTATATCCCAGCTTTGTCCACCTAATACAAAGCTTATTAGCATAGCAAGAGCTAATGAAACATAAGAGAGCCACATTCGTACTCTCAAGGCTGTTGCTTTGTTTAGCGTCCGTGGATAAACTTTTTGTCCAGAGTGTTCAAAATCACGTTGGTGGTATTCTTGTCGGCTCTCACGGTTGCCTTCAAAGCTCATTTCTTGTTGAGACATAACTGGCCTTCCTCTTCTATGCTACACTAATCCAACGCCTGCGCCTCTTCAACCATGTATCCATCAGCCCTCAACCTCCGTAACAGGTCCTCGCATTGGGCGTGGTCGCGTGTCTCAAGTGTGATGGTTTCTTCGCGCTGCATGATGGGGAGACGACTGGAAATACGCTGATGACGCACGTCGATCACGTTGATACGCATCTCGGAGATGATGTTGAGCATACGCATCAGTTCGCCAGGACGGTC
>CAXUHF010000105.1:0-18425 GCA_964250765.1 uncultured Ktedonobacteraceae bacterium
AGAGCAAACCGAGAGTATAGACCGCTTAGCGTTATTTTGTAGAGGAATGTCGTAGTAAACGCGTGAGCCATCCCCAACGTGAAGGCGATGCTGATGAATCAGGAGACAACGAGACAAGAGAACCTGTTTGAGCTATATACCCAAGTGTTGTGCTTCTCCCATTTGGGGAAGAGGACACCATTCTTTGCTCGTTGCTAAGAGGTGCTGTCACTTGCTGTTCCTCCACATCGTTATCTGTGGGAGTATCATAGGGAAACGTTTGTTGAACTCCGAGAGGTGTCCACTCTCCGGCGTGTTCATCGATCTTTTCCTCGTTGCGTACTGGCTCGTGCGGGTTAGGCAAATCCGCCGGTGGTAGATTTCCTGTAAGCACTGGCTCCTGCTCACGCATAATCTGGTCGCGTCGCATCGGCTGTGTCTCCTGCTTCTCAAGTGCGATGCGTGTATCAACTTCGGCAAGAAGTCGAGAAATCTCAGGTCGCAGCGCGCGGTTGCTTTCAGGTATACGTGTCCATTGAGCAAGTGCTGCCGGGTAGTAGCCAGCGCGATAACAACAGAGACCGAGCATGGATCGTGCGTCAAAAATGTTCATACGTTGCCATAACACAAGTTCTTCTGCTGGCGTCTCAATAACGTCTTCGCTCGCTTCGATAATCTCGACAAGATGATAGAGATTTGCTCCCATGATACAGTAAGGATACCCATAGTATAACGCAAGCCTCCGACGACGTGTTCGTTCTGCTGGATGCTTGCCTACAAAGTAGCGCTTCGACCACGAACCACTAGACCAGATAATCCATGCTAGCATAAGGGCGAGAATACGTCCCAGGTAGCGTTCCCATGATAGTGGTGCTAAACCTGCCATAACACCGAGTAATGCAAAGCATGCGCCCAATGCCCATGCTCCGTAAACCAAGCGGCGTCTATCCCAGCCTAGCAGATCGAAATGACAATGAAGTGGCGTTGCAAGAAAAGGTAGTGGAAACTCGGTGTGTGGTACAAATGTGGAGGTGCTTGCAAAGCGCAACACTTTTAGCTCACGACGAAAGAAGCGGGTCATTAGGCGTGATTGAACGAGTGCTGAAAGACCTTCGAGAACGAATGCACCGCCAATTAAGTATAAACTGCTTTCCTGACGTGAAAAGACCGCAATCATCGCAAGAATACCACCGAGGGCTAGTGCTCCACTGTCACCCATAATGATAGACGAGCGACGCTTTGCTGTTCCTTTTCGACGGGCAGCCCACGACGAAGGCCAGTTCCAAGGTAGATAGCCAAGTACGCCCGCCGCACAAAGCAGAGATAGCACTTCTAATACAATGCCCCCCGAATGTTGCGGGTCAATGATACCTGTGATAATAATGCCAAAAGCAAGTGCAGCACTAAAAACAAGACCACCTGCTAGACCGTCGAGACCATCACTAAAGTCAACAGACAACGAAGTAATACTGCCAATAACACCTGTCAATAGCATGAAGAAGATGAACCAACCAATATATGCAACCTGACCAGGAAGAACTGGACAGGGAAGGTCAACGTTTGCAAGATGTCTATTGTTACATACCAACGCCCCCAGTAAGGGTAGATCTTTATAAGGACTATAGGACTCTCTGCCGCCTGGGAGCAGAAAGAAGTAGAGAGCGGCAGCCGCAACCGACACGAGAAAGACACCTGCAAACTTTGTGCGTTCTGAAAGCCCTTCTTTACTATATACTTTATTCCAGTCATCAATAAACCCAACAACCATAAAACCAACAGTTGCACCAAGACCAATAAAAAGTAAAGTCCACTGGTCTTGCTTAAAATCGAGTAAGTAGCCAGCACCAATACCTGCACACACCATAGCCAGCGTAAACGCTGGTCCGCCGACAAGAGGAAGCTCAATGGTCTTTACCTCACGCGCACCAACTGGTAAATCAAGTCGGTGCATGCCAGGCTTATGCTCGCCGCTACGAAACTTAGGAAACAACCTACCAGCTAGGCCACAAAATATCAGACTTGCTACAGCGCAGGTCACAAAAACGATGAACAACCATACCAGTGTTATTGGAATCATATGTTCTCCCAAAAAAGTTATAGCCTAGACATGTCACATACTCTAACGCGATAATTATGAATAGACGCTAACGTATAGATATTTTATTATTTAGAGGTAGGCGTACTACATATATTGTACACCTTTTTGTTGCTTACTAAAAGCTCGCTTTTAGCAGGTCACGTGCAACGTTTCGATCATCCCACGGAACCTTCTCACGTCCAACAATAATACTCTGCTCATGGCCTTTTCCAGCCAATACAAGTGTATCACCTGCATTCGCGTGAGCAATTGCAACGCGAATAGCCTCTGTACGGTCCGTAATGCAAAGAAAGTCCCGTCCTTGCCGTTTGCCTTCAGCCTCTGCACCAACCGCTATCTCACGCAAAATCTTTTCTCGGTCCTCTTCACGAGGGTCTTCATCTGTAATAACGAAAAAATCTGCCATCTGTGCAGCAATTCGTCCCATAACAGGACGTTTTTGTACATCGCGCTCACCCGCGGAGCCGAATACGACCATCAGTTTTCCTGTTGTCAGAGGTCGTAGAGTTGCTAACACTTTTGCTAAACTGTCTGCTGTGTGTGCATAGTCAACAATGACTGTAAATGGTTGCCCCTCTTGTATGCTTTCCATACGTCCAGTAACACCCTTGACTGATGCTAAACCATCTGCAATAACATCAAGTAATATACCTTGGCTGTATGCGGTCGCGATTGCAGCAAGACAATTACTGACATTAAAACGTCCCACAAGCTGTGTCTCTATAAGCTGCTCTGCATCCGGTAGGAGGACACGAAAACGGGTACTATGAGCTTGTAGCTGCACATCAACGGCGCGTACTGATGCTGGTGTGTCAAGGCCGTAGTCAAGAATGGGAACGTGGCAGTATGGTTTAAGTATCTCGTAACTTACGTCATCTCGATTCAAAATGGCTACAGGGCGACTTCCAAGTCCTTTATCGCGGGTAGGGTTTAGCATCTCAAACAGCCGTGCTTTGGCACGTCGATATGCGTCAAGCGTTTTGTGAAAATCCAGATGCTCCTGTGTGATGTTTGTGACAACGCCTACATCAAAAGCACATCCGTGTACGCGCTGCAATACTAATCCATGTGATGTTGCCTCAATGATTGCATGCGTTACCTTGGCGTCCACCATCCGTCGCAGCAATTGCTGTATTTCTACCGACTCAAGCGTGCTTTGTCGCGTTGTATTTTCCCATTCCTGTCCAGGCATCTTAAAATTCGCGGTTGTCATCAAACCAGTACGAAGCCCTGCGGTCTCAAAAATAGTGGTGATCAAATTGCTCGTTGTCGTCTTACCATCAGTGCCAGTAACGCCGATAGTGCAAAGCTGTTGCGCTGGATAAGAATAGAAGGCACAAGCTAGTTCGGCTAACGCAGTTCGTACATCCGAAACTTCAACGTATGGGATAGGAAGCGGTTCAGCAAGCGGCTCCCCTAGTGCTACAGCGGCTCCACGCTTGGCTGCATCTGCGATGAAGTGGCGACCATCAGTGTGAACGCCTGGAACCGCCACAAAGAGCCATTCTTCCTCGACTCTTCGTGAGTCGTAGGTAATTCCCTGAATGGCAATTGAGGTATCAAGCTGAGTTGGTATCGAAATTGGTGGTTGCTCTACCGCCGCGAGAAGCTGTTGTAGTGTTTGAAATTGCATAGATGAATTATCGTTTCTACTTAAGAGTTAATATCTCATAAAATTATGTGTACATCTAATGATATAGACGAATATAAGCAGCCTTTTCTAGCTGACCTTCCTGATTCTACAGAGATTAAGCGTATCCGTCAATCTCTATAGCCCATATATTATGTGCATTCAAAGCATTGAATTTTTCGTTTTACCCAAAAAAATCACACAATATTCACACAAAAACCTTGCATTCTTGTACAACGTCCGTGTATCATTACTACTGCACGTGATGCATTTTCACGAAGTGTACGTTGTGTCTAGTAATACTGAATGTACTTGTATCTACTCGTTATAGTGTATATGTCACCTATTACAAGGTTTCATCCCACTTTCGTCACAGAAAGGACCGAACACATTATGGAAGAGCAGCAGATTCGAGATTTCGTTCATCGTGTCTCTACAGAAGAAACGCTCCGCACCGAACTAGCAAGCAATCCTCAGAGCGTCATTGAGCGCGAGGGATTTTCACCTAGAGTAGCTCAGGTTGTTATGCGACTTGTGCCCCATCTTGCATTAGATAAAGAGATGAAGCCAAGCTTAAGTTGGTGGCACTAGTAACAAGCCCAACTGCTATATTATGAATGATATCTCTAAAATTCAAATGCCGTTCGATGCAGAGCAAAAAATTCTGCGAGAACGGCTACAATCTTTTCTCGAAGCACTACATCCTGTAGTACAAGCAGATGTAGTGCGTTCTTTAATGTCTTCTGGTAAACTTTTCTCTACACAAGTAGACACAAACCTATTAAAGCACACTCCTACAGGTACATGGGCGTTACTTCCATTGCTTATTGCTAAACAACTTGCATATAATGAGACGAATAACAGCTATACCTACAGTATTGCAGTAGCTACAGAATGTTTTATCTGCGCTCTCGATCTTCTCGATGATATCGAAGATACGGACCAAACTTCGATTGTGCTAGAGCTTGGACCAGCGCGAGTACTGAATGTATCAACAACTCTTCTTGCGTTAACTAATCATATTCTTCTTTCCCTCATACAGATAGGATATCCTGCTGAACTCGTCGTACGCCTTCTTAATGCTGTACAGGAGACTCTCATTAAAGCTACAACAGGGCAGCATCGTGATATTCTGGCAGAACAACGAGCTGCCGAGAGTTTTACCCCCGAAGAATGTATCGAAATTGCTGAAAGTAAAGCAGGATCGCTTATGAGCCTTGCTTGCTTCATCGGTACGTTGTGCACAAATGCTAACGATCATGTCATCGCGCAATTTGCAGAATTGGGAAGATTGTTCGGTATAGCGCAACAACTTGACAATGATAGCCATGATCTATATCATATATTGCATCACAAGCAAGGGAGCTTATCAATAGACATCGTAAAAACAGACCTTGAGCGTCAAAAGAAAACACTTCCTGTTGTTCTAGCCGCTCATACAATGTCTACTCTTCAAAAATATTCTATGACCGATGAAGAGAGACAGAAGATATATATAAATGCTTTGAACGAGGGTATAATTACTACATGGGGTATTAGCCTACTCTATCGTGAACGCTCTCACGACCAATTGCGGCAAATTGAAATGCAACACCCTATTTCTCATACTCTACGTCTTTTACTAGGCTTTGCATAATGGAGGTAGGAGACGTGGAGAGAGGAATGAGAGGATTTTGGTATGGATCGTGGTTTGTGGATACGCTTTCGAGCGAACCGTTTAATCGTTATTTTCGTTGCTATCGTGATATATATCGCTTTAGCTTTTACAAATGCACAACAAACATTTTCACAGCCATCAGCTCTTCAAAAGCTCGTTATACCTATATGGTTATCATTTGGTTTTTCTCTTTCTGTTGCACTTATCTTCCTTGCTGTTGGCTCGCTAACTTGGTTTTATTCTCGTAACCGCCAGGTGTCTTTTCTCCTCTTTACATTCTCATTTGTCATTATGGTGGCCTTTGAGCTAGAAACATCTTCTTCAATCGGTTTACCTGATACTCGATTGTCTAGTATGATATCTAGCGTTGCAAGTTCTGTTGCAATTACAATCTTTGCTGCTATACTTCTCGTCTTTCCTAAAAATCATCTTACGTTATCTTCAGGCACCCTCTCCAAAGAATGGTTACATGAGGTGCAGTTATCTATTCGTTCTTCTCCTATACGTTGGTACATTTTCTCGTTAGTTTTAGCTTTTTGTTTTGAAATCATTGACGATATCTCTATCTACTACGTATATCCTCAAACATCCCATTCATGGCTCGATGTAGTGGCATTAGGAGCCATCGTTTTTGTTTTAACTAGTAGTTTAATAACAATCATCATCTCATTTCGCAAATCTCTCATTAGAGAGCGTGAACAACTCCGCTTTTTCGTAAGCGGTGTTATTCTTGCATTAACTCCACTTTTGTTACTAACAGTGATTCCTCAAACAGTTGGCTTTCTAGCTCCACATGCCATTGATGCTCAAATCACAACGCTTACTGTCATTCTACTTCCCATATCACTTGGCTACTCCATTCTGCGCTACCAAATTCTTGTTTTTGATAGCTATATTCGTCGCACCGTCAATGGGATTATTGGCTCACTTTTTCTGGCAATACTAGCATACGTTGTGTATCTTCTATATACTTTATTAGCAAGAATTGTGCTTTCTCCCTTTGTAACTGTGGCTATTGTTATCATTGTGGCTGTTGTGCTTGCTCCTACGACATGGTGGTTAGCAAGGATATTGACAGAACGTGTGCTTTTCAAAGAGTCATTGCACTATCGGCAGCTCATAGACCGGCCGATTAAGGTAGGAAGCGAAGCCCTCGATTTAGAAAATGTGGGACAACTTATCACCGAGGCTGCTCTGCAAACATTTAAAACACCGCAGGTCGGTCTTTTTGTGCTTGCTGAAGACACAGGATGTTACCATATATTTCCGCGCTTGCAAGACGCAATAAATGATGATCCTCGTCGTATTCTCGCAGCACGTCTTGCATCATCGCTCTCAACAACGGCATCAAGCACTACTCTCGACGTGTTAGCGTTACAGGAGACTGTGGAGAAACGTCTCGCAAACACGCGCCGACCTCTTCTCCTGCATGAAGTCACGCGAGCAGAAGAGGATATGCCTACCGGCTTGAGTCGCTATTTGACATCCTCTTCGCCGGATGAACAAAACGATCCTCTTATCGCACCCATGCGTTCGCAGGGTAAGATGATTGCTTTGCTCGTGTTGGGTGAACGTGCCGATCAACAATCATATGCTGGTCCAGATTTTGAGATCGTAGAACTGTTACTTACACGCTACTCCTCTCTTTTAAATACTGCACGTCTACAAGAGCGCTCACGGCAGCATGCAGCCTTGCTTAACGATCTCTATAAGACAGGTACTATAACAGCTGGAGAGTCGCCAGACCTCGAAAATGTCGTCTCTGCCTTTGCAAAAATTGCGGCTGATGCTACGACTGCAAGCGTTGAAATATGTTTATATAGCGAAAAAAAGAAATTGCTTCAACCGACAGCTTGTGTTGGTGTCGAAACACAATGGCTCTTGCCCAATACTGTTCAAGTAACGTCAGATGATTGGTTGTCATATTATTACGAGGGACAAAGGATATATCCACAAGATGGTGATTCTATTGACACACCACCATGCTTACAGCAAAAGCCGTCCCTTCCATTTGCTTGGCTTCCTCTGAGGAAAGGGGAGAAGCAGCTTGGCATACTTATTCTTACCTATTCGCGTGCACATCTTTTTTTTGAGGAAGAGATACGTGTCCTGGAAATGTTTGCCGAGCAGTGTGCTACTACCATAGAGAATACACGCATCACTATAGAACTGCGTGCAGCGTATGAACGCCAAAAAGAACTGGATATTTTGAAGGACCAATTTATCATGACTGCTTCTCACGAGTTACGCACTCCTTTGACGGCAGTTCTCGGTTACATTGAACTTTTGGAAGAATATAATGGAACACTCAATGCCGATACACGTGGAGATTTCATCGCCAAAGCACATCGTGGCTGTGATGAACTGACACTTATGGTAAATAACATTATGGATGCGAACCGTGTCCAGGCAGATGTCGATAACACCAAAATCGCCGATGTTTCATTGCATGAGTCGGTTACTCATATTGTGGAGATCATTGAGTCTATAGCAACACGTGAACAACGCACTATTTCGATTACTGTCTCCCCAACGCTCTTTGTTATGGCTGATGCTATGCGCTTACGTCAGGTGCTTCTCAACCTTGTGAGTAATGCGCTTAAATATTCGCCATCTGGGACACAGATAGAAATTTCAGCTGAGGTCGATACTCAATATGCAACCGTTTGCGTTCGTGATTATGGTTCGGGAGTTCCACTGGCGGAGCAGAATCGACTCTTTGAGCGTTTTGTACGCCTTGAGCGCGATATGAACAGTCCCATACGGGGAGCCGGTCTGGGCCTCTATATCTGTAGGCAGTTAATTGAGGCAATGGGCGGAACAATTTGGGTGCAAAGTACTGGACAAATGGGTGAAGGAAGCCTCTTCTTTTTTACGCTACGACTTGCGCCATCGCAGATACAAACGCGAGAGCAACACAATCTCTCTGCACTAGCATAAAGTGTACAAGCACCACGGGTTAGCTATACCCGACTTCTCTCCTGTTAACGTCTTTTTCTGGAAAGCATATATTTCGTCTGTATGCGAGTATAGAACAGTCGGTAGGAGATTACATAATGACTATTGTACAGGGAGAGACTATTAGTGTTACTCCTCGTCAGGCAGAGGTATTAACGTTTCTGGCAACACGAGACCATTGGTCTGTGGGTGAAGTTGCTTCGACATTGGGAATTAGTTCGGCAGCTGCGACAAAAGCAATTGTACGCCTAGAACGAAAAGGATTGGTAACGCGTTCAATCGACATGATGGATCGGCGCTGCGTCAATGTACGCATTACGCATGTGGGTAATACTATTCTTCATCACGCTCCACAAGCGGGAGCGTAAAAAGCAGGCGCAAGCTTTCTCCCTTGTCGAAGTTTTGCTTGCGCTCTATTTCCTCTATCACAATATAATGCGAGGCACAGGAGTTGCTCACGATGCTTCTGCCTTAACATATCCCTTGTCCTGGGCATATTTCCACAATGACTGCTGTAACTGACGGCGTGCGCGTGAGATACGACTCATCACTGTACCAATAGGGATTTGTAGTGCCTCCGCAATCTCTTTATACGAAAGTCCCTCAATATCAGCCAGAACTACAGCCATACGAAAGTTGGGTGGCAAGTCGTTTAACGCTTTGAATACATCTTCGTCTAGGTATTTACTCAGTACCTCTTCTTCCGCACCTGCACTAAGTTCCTGCCCATTTAAATCTCTAATCTGGTTATAGAGATAGAATTCCTCTCCATCCGGTAATGGTGATGGTGTTGGATGTGCTGCTTGCTTACGATAGCGATTGATCGCGGACGTGTTCAAGATACGGAAAAGCCATGCACGCAGATTCGTTCCAGGTTGATAGGTGTGTGCAAAACGAAAGGCTTTCAGCATCGTCTCTTGCACGAGGTCTTCCGCCTCTTGTCGGTTATTCGTCATGCGTAAAGCGGTACGATAAAGACTATCCAACTGAGCGAGAACGCCCGCTTCAAAGTCTTCGGATGGTGGTGGAGTTTGTACGCTTGTGTTTTTCTCTTCTTCTTGTAGTTCCTGTGATGGCACAGGCTCCTGTATATCTTTTGTCGCACTTACGTTCTGTTGACTTGTATTTGTTGCTGAAGATTGTACCGTTAAGGGTCTCTCTTCAAATGCTGACTGTTCCGGCATCACGCGCTCCTCTTGCCAGATGCCCCTATGACATCTGCCCTTTCTCTCAGAGAAAGTACTCTTCTTAGTATATCGCACTCGCACAGAGAATGAAAGTCTTGAAAAAAATAAAAGGGAATAGAATCTTCCCTTAAATATGTTAGAATGAGCAGAGAGGATGATGCATCTATGTAGGAGAAAGTTTTATGGATGACTGTATGGATTGTGTTGAGACCGTCGCTCGCCTGCATCTCTATATAGATAGAGAGCTAAGCGATGAGGAAATCGTTATTGTGCAGCAACACCTTGAGCAATGCCAACAATGTGACTGCCGCTTCCATTTTGATATCAGCATTAAGCGACTCATTCATGAGCGGTGTGCGGTTGAACGTGCGCCCGATCATTTACGTGAGAGAGTACTGCATTTGCTTCATGCATCACGCACTGGCACTATTGTAATCGATACCGAGTTCGAGACAGAAATGCGCGTGGAACTTGAGGACCGCTAACGCTTTTCCTGCCATTGGTCTAAAGACCGATGGTATGGAGAAGCGTCAGCTTCAATTGTGCTAGTAGAAGCATCTCCCCCACTGCAAAGAGGAACGCAACGCCCAAGAATGGCAATAATTCGCTAAACCGCTCGAATGACTCGTCGCGCCTTGTTACACCTATAAAGACAAGAAGGTTTAGACTTCCTAATACCGTGAGAACACCACCTGTACTCAAGAGCGCAATAGGATACAAGACGAGTGCGCTCTGTGAATCGACGACAAAGAAACAGATAATGAGTAGCGGGATGTAGTGAAGTAATTCTTGCCAAGATGCCACACTACGCATCGCGTTATAGTCGCGCCACAGCAAGCGGTTCAGCATTGGTAGCAACAGCAGAGCCATTGCTAATCCTGTCACGAGCCCTGTTGCGAGTCGTAGCAAATTATTTGGTTGATAAAGATGCTGTAGACCTACATCAAGTAAAAACGAATTGAGGCCATCAATAGCAAGTGCTATCACTCCTCCGGCGAGTACCACAAGAAGAGGCCAACGTGGAAGGTGCTGTGCGCGTCCTCGTCCTTTTCCATAGAGGGTAGTGAGCGTGACAAGAAAGCCGAGATAGATACCGGTGTTACGTGCGCATAATGGAAGTCTTTCGCCTCCTGGATAAAACGAATGCGACGCAAATTGAGCGCATATGCCACTATCAAGCCAACTCACTCGGTTGAGTACCGATGCTCCTGGAAAAAAGAGTAGTGTCGCAAGGGTAGTGAGTGAGAATACCACTATTCCAACTGCTAACCAGCGTATTGGTCGCTTCCCCTGATTGTGTTGTGCTATATGTTGTGTGTTCATAAAAGTGTTCCAAAATGGAAGAGTGCACTGAACTGAAGCAGCATATTAAAAAATATAGCCACTCCTGCCACGATCATCAATACGCCAGTCCCTATCTCGATTTTTGCAAGATGCGGTTTGAACCATTTCAGAATTTTGCTCACCTGATTAAGCCCCAAACCAAGCAGTAGAAATGGCACACCTAATCCAAGCGAGTATACCAACAGCAGGACTACTCCTTGCTTCAGCGTCGCGGCTTGCCCTGCAAGTGCTAGAATGACACCAAGAATTGGACCTACACAAGGACTCCAGCCGATAGCGAAGACGATACCCGTCAAGATAGACGCGGCATAGCTTGGGCGCGTTGGACGAAACTCAAAGCGTTTCTGCCAATACAGCAATGGTATTTTGAGAAGTCCGGTTAAGTGAAGTCCAACAAGAACAAGTAAGACTCCTCCAATTTGTCGCAGGAGAAATTGTTGTGTTCGCAAAAAGCTTCCTAGTGTGCTTGCTGTGGCTCCTAATGCAACAAATGCAAGTGTAAAGCCAAGTACAAAGAGAGTCGCATGTAAAAAGGTGACAAGACGCGCAGACGAGAACTGTTTCTCTCCTTCCGATTGATAGACGCTCTGCCCAACCAGTTGTGCTAAATAAATTGGCACTAGTGGCAAAACGCAAGGGGAAAGAAATGATACTAGCCCCGCTACAAAGGCAACACCTATATTTATCTGTGTGGGATTCATGTTCGCTCTAACTCCTGAGAACTCGTACTCTGGTATAGTATAGAGCTTCGGGCAGTCCTATGCAACTGCATTATCGTGAAGAAACCTTAAAGAGACGTTGCAATTGACTCCAGAATGTACGCTTTGTTTGCTCAAGAGGCGTTGACGATGTTTTAACGGTATCCCGTTGCTCAAGAGGAAGTGGATTTGTAGAAATAACTACTGGAAGTGTTGGTCGGTCAGGGACATGTAGTGTATGATTTTTTGGTAGAGAAGTTGGCAAAGAAGATATACTTGCATTCTCTGATGATGGCGAGGCAGAAACGACAATATCTTCATAGGCAGGCCGTTGTGCGCTTGGACGCTTTGGTGGCTGTATCGTGACACGTTCATGCTGTCCTTGACTTAGTGGGATGCTACCTGATGGTTGAGATGATAGAGGTGTCGCTGAGGAAGGCACCAGTAATGCTCGTAAGTCACGAGCCATAAGTCCTGCGTCTTCATAACGCTCCTCTCGATCTCTTGCCATCGCGGTAAGAATAATGCGTTCTAACTCTGGCATTATTTCATTATTCAAGGCACTTGGTGAATGTGCCGAACCAGTAATAATTGCCTGCGTTAATTCAGGCATAGAGCGTCCAGTAAATGGGCGTTGACCTGTCACCATCTCATACAAGACAACCCCCAATGCATAGACATCGCTTCGGTTGTCCAACGTATTGCCCCATACCTGCTCTGGTGATGCATAATAGATACTACCAACAAGCGTTTTTGCAACGGTAATTGGTTGATGACCTGTCGCTCGTGCAAGGCCAAAGTCCATTACCTTAATCTTTCCCCAACGATTCAGCATCAAATTTTCGGGCTTGATATCACGATGAATAACGTCGCGCTCTTTATATGCTGCATCAAGGGCATCAGCAATCTGTGCTCCATATTCAAGTGCAAGATGCTGAGGAATAGTGCCATCAAGGTAAAGCAGGTTAGAAAGTGTGGGACCTTGTATGTATTCCATGACAAAATAAAGAAGTTTGTTTTGCTGTCCAGCATCATAAATATGTACAATATTGGGATGGTTCAGACCAGCAATGATTTGTGCTTCACGGATGAAACGTGCTACATAGGAGACATCGCGTGCAAGTCCCATTGGCAAAACTTTAATGGCAACTTCGCGTCCAAGTGCGATCTGTTTTCCCCGATACACAACACCCATAGAGCCATGCCCGATCTCTTCTTCTAACTGGTACCCACCAAGGCTCTGACCAGCCAATTCATTCATGTCTATACATCCTCAAGTTTATATCTCACGATAACAACACACTACATACTCAAACCTCTTACTGGATAAACGTACAACAACTACGCTAATAGTGTATGTTACCCTAATGTACTGCAAATTTCTGCGGAAAATAGAACATGCCACGTTGTGGGGGCGCAAATAATAGCGCCCCCCCAACCGGGCAGGTTCTATACTGAAAGTAAAGCTACTACCACATCGTTAATCGAGATAATCCTTCAGAATACGGCTCGCTTGTGGGTGACGTAGTTTACGGATCGCTCGTTCCTCGATTTGACGCACACGTTCACGTGTCACCTTGAGCTTTTTGCCGACTTCTTCCAGAGTATGGTCATGGTCGTCCACCAGACCGAAGCGTAACTCGATAACCTGACGTTCTCTCAGTGTTAGTTGTCCTAGCACCTTACGAATCTCTTCGCGCAAGAGATGCTGGTCCGTTATCTCACTTGGTCCACGCTCTCGCACATCTTCAATAATGTCTCCCAGCGTGTTCTCTTCCTCTTCAGAAAGAGGAGCATCAAGCGAGAAAACCTTTTCAGCCCAGATTAGCAGCTCGCTCACACGTTCTGGTGTCATGTTCAACCGCTCGCCGATATCATCTGGTGTTGGTTCGCGTCCCATCTCTTGATAGAGTTGACGCGTGGTGCGCTTCACGCGCATTACCTCTTCCATAATATAGACAGGAAGACGAACGACACGCGTTCCTTCAAGGATAGAACGTGTAATGGCTTGTTTGATCCACCAGGTAGCGTAGGTTGAAAAGCGGAAACCTTTCTTATAGTCGAATTTCGTGACGGCACGGATAAGGCCAATATTGCCTTCGCCGATCAGGTCTTCGAGGGATAATCCTTGACCAACATATTTCTTGGCGATGCTCACCACGAGTCTCAGGTTCGCCTCAATCAGATGATCTCTGGCTTCCTTCTCACCGTTCTCGGCTCGTTCAGCAAGACGCGATTCGTTGGACGCATTGAGGAGAGGAATGCGTGAAATCTCACGTAGGTAAAGGCGTAGACTGTCGCTTTGCGCCAGGTTACTCAGATCAGCGTCCTGTATCGTATCGCGTTCTGAGTCAATCGCCTTGTCACGGTCACGGTCTGCATCAAACATCACATTTCGTTCCAAGTGCTTGCTCTCTTCTTCTGCAACACATACGTAGATTGTTCAGTCTCGGCTTATTGTATCATATGAGCGAATGATTGCAACTAGCATGTTGTCTTTCGTTTGTATAGAGTTTTAACAAACAGCTATGACAACTTTATTTCCTCTACGCAGATACGCACAATATTCTTTGTCTATATACATACGTCGGCAAAATATCTTTTCTCGCTAGTTTGCTTATGAAGTAGGAACAATTGGAGGCAGGCGATACTAAATTTGGTATCGCCTGCTTCCAATTGTTCTACACTCTTACGCTAGGTGAGAGTCAAGCAAACAGTATGTTTTTGTAAGATAACATCAACAGTTCTCTTGCTCTCACAACATTCTTTACATCCGAAACGTAATTACGTCTGTATAGGTAGATAGGATGTATAAGAAAGAAGGATATGCTCGCATATGAGCTTGCCAGTTGCATTAACGCCGGGGACGGTAATCGGAAATAACTACGTCATTGGATCACTCATCAATAGTGGCGGCTTTGGTGCGGTCTATCGCGCCATTGATCAGAGCGAGGGCAATCGCCCTTGTGCCATAAAAGAGACCTATGATGTGACACCGGCTGCGCGTCGTCAGGCATTGATGGAGGCCAGCGTCCTTTTCACTGTGAGAAGTGAAAATCTGCCGCAGGTTTATGATGCACTGGAAGCGAATGGTCGTTTCTATCTCGTTATGCAACTTATCGAAGGGCAAGACCTACTACAACTACTCAAAGACCGGGTAGCTATTCGTCGTATGGTGGACGTAGGAGAGCAGGAACCTCATCAAGCATCACAGGGACCATGTAGCGAGCAAGAGGTGTTAGGGTGGATGTTGCCCATCATGGATATATTGCAGGAACTGCATAGTCGCAAGCCAGCCGTTGTTCACCGTGACATCAAGCCTGCAAATATTATTCTTACGCCAAATTCAACAACTGTCCTTGTCGATTTTGGCTTGACTAAGCTGTATGATCCAGGTAGTAATGGAACGCAGTCATTAGGGCGAGCCGTTTCACCCGGCTTCAGTCCGATTGAGCAATATACGGGACGTACAGGACCGCAATCAGATATCTATGCGATGGCTGCGACAATGTACCTGTTGCTAACAAATCGTTTGCCTCCATCAGCTCTCAAGCGGAGTGTGCAGGATGAACTTATCGCACCGCATCAGTTCAACCCAACACTCTCGCTATCTGTAGAACGTGCCCTGCTAAAAGCTTTAGCTGTGCAAGCTGATCAGCGTCATGCCACAATGCAGGAATTTGTGCAAGCCTTACGTCAACCCGCCTTTGATGCACACGCTGACACAACACTTGTTGGACCTCGTGTACCGTCTACATCACGCTATCCATATAGTCCGCCTGTTACGCCAAAACAACCTGTACCCACATATGCAGCATATGCTGGCGTACCACAACCTGCCTGGAGACCTCAATCATCTCCTGCGTATCCAGTTGTCCCTGCTCCACCAGCAGTGCCTGCTGGCTACGTCATGGTACCTCAATCTACCGTTACCGCAGCGCATCCTTTGCCTACGCCATTTGGTCAGGGGTGCCTGTTCGGACTCGTACAGGCTGTGCTCTCTGTCGCCCTTGTTTTGTTCTTAAAGAAAGAACCTTCTTTCTATCTAGCCGCACTTGTAGGTTTTCTTTTCTATGCACTTGCAGGCTTCATGACGACGCGCCGAGGTGGAAGTTCTCTACGTGGTGGCTGGTCTGGCCTGTGGGCTGGCATAACCAGTACTATCATGTTCTGGGTTATTCTCTTTATTGGTTTATTCGTTCTGCTGGCGCAACGTATTGAGGTTGACACAACGCGAGCGCAAAAAATTGGTGTTGCCCTGCCACCAAGCGAGCTTAATCGTGCCTGGAAAGCTATACAGCCTATGTATCCTCACTACACTTCATCCACCACACAATCGCCTTGGGTCGGCTTGCTCTTTTTACTCGGAGGTGGGCTCCTGCTGGCCTCTACACTGGGATGGTTAGGCGGTGTATGGGGTACTTCGCAACATAAGAAAAATAGTGCGAAAAAGCTGAATCGCGTCCCTTGACTTCCTGTGATACGATTCTGTGCAGCTAATACTCTTCAATGGCTATATTATGTTGTATGTGGAAGGTAGGCGATATCCTTGACTACGCAAGAACAGGCACAGCAAGCAACAACTCCAGCGACAGAAATAACACTGTCTCTTACTCATATTGCACAGTTGATTCGTTCCGAATTGAACCTCGGACTCGAACAAATTCTACGCACGATCACTCTCCTTGACGAAGGAAACACCATTCCCTTTATTTCTCGCTATCGTAAAGAAGCGACTGGCAGTTTGGACGAGGTGCAAATTCAGGCTATCGCGGACAAAGCTGCATCTATTCGTGCGTTGCATGACCGCAAAACAGATGTGCGCAGACTTATCGACGAGCAGGGCAAGCTTACGCCAGAACTTGCCACTGCGCTTGCGACGACTACTACTCTGCAGCAGGTAGAGGACTTGTATCTTCCCTATCGTCCGAAGCGCAAAACTCGCGCTAGTGTTGCCCGCGAAAAGGGCCTTGCCCCACTTGCCGAAATTATTCTGCAACAACCAGAGCTACAAGGGAATATTACAGCACTTTTAGAGGAATATGCACGTCCATTTCTAAATGCCGAAAAGGGCGTTGAAACCGACTTGGAAGTATATGCAGGTGCCTCCGATATCGTTGCTGAAATGATCGCGGAGGATGCAAATGTACGTAGCACTGTACGTACCACCTTTTTCAAACAGTCCGCGTTGAGCGCGAAGGCATTGGACCCTGAAAAAATTGCTGAGAAAGACCCGAATGGTGTCTATCAACTCTACTACGATTTTAATGAACCTGTGACCAAACTGGTGCCTCACCGTATCCTCGCCTTGAACCGTGCCGAGCGCGAAGGTGTGCTACGTGTTGGTGTTGACCTACCTTATGAGCAAGCGCAAAGAGATATCACACACTATCATCCAGTCAAAGCAACGTCTCCTTTCGCTAACCTACTTACTGAAGCAATGGAAGATGGCTATAAACGCTTACTTGCCCCTGCAATGGAGCGCGAGGTACGTGTAGAACTGACCAAACGAGCAGAGGAGCATGCTATCAATATTTTCGCGGCAAACCTGCGGAACCTTCTGCTTCAACCGCCGCTACGTGCAAAAAAAGTGCTAGGTATCGACCCCGGCTTTCGTACAGGCTGTAAGCTGACGGTTGTCGATGAAAACGGAAAATACATCGAGTCGGACACGATGTATCTCTTCCAGGCTGAGAAAGCGCAACAGATGCTCCGCAAACTCCTGGCACAGTACAAAATCGACGTAATCGCTATTGGCAATGGAACTGCCTCACGCGAGACAGAGCAGTTAGTCGCTGGACTCATTCAGAAGCTTGAGCAAGAAACGGGCCAGCAGATCGGCTATGTTCTCGTTAATGAAGCCGGAGCCTCCGTTTACTCAGCATCGGAAGCCGCCCGTCAAGAGTTTCCCACACTCGATGCGACACAGCGTGGTACCATCTCTATTGCACGTCGCCTACAAGACCCGCTCGCGGAACTGGTCAAGATCGACCCAAAGGCCGTTGGTGTTGGACTCTATCAACATGATGTTGACCAAAAAGAACTGGCGGCAATGCTTGACCGTGTTGTCATCTCATGTGTCAATTTTGCAGGTGTCGAGGTCAACGCTGCCTCTTCCGCGCTGCTCAAACATGTATCGGGTATCAACACGCGCGTTGCGAATGCCATTGTCAAATACCGCGAAGAACATGGCTCGTTCAAGTCGCGTAATGACCTACAAAAAGTGCCAGGATTTGGTCCCTCAACCTTCCTACAAGCCGCAGGATTTCTCAAGATTGCGAATGGGGCCGAACTCTTAGATAACACCTTTATTCACCCAGAAAGCTACGACGCAGTACGCACACTGCTTACGCTATTGCCAGAGGATGAGGGCAAGGCTACGCGTCCGGCTGAGCGTATTGCTTTGTTCAAGCAACGTATCAAATTGCAGAACAGTCTGGGACGTTCTAACAGCCGCAATCGTGGCGCGGCGAGTGGGAGTGAAGAGGCGGCTTGGGCTGACGTTGCGAAGAATGTTGGCGTTGGTCTTCCCACGCTTCACGACATTCTGGAAAACCTGGAAAAACCAGGGCTAGACCCACGCGATGCTCTACCCGCACCCATTTTGCGTCACGATGTCCTCAAAATCGAAGACCTAGAGCCGGGGATGGTGCTACAGGGAACGGTACGGAACGTGGTTGATTTTGGAGCGTTTGTCGATATCGGCGTCAAGCAAGATGGTCTTGTGCATGTATCAGAACTCGCTGACCGTTTCGTGCGTGACCCATTAACTGTCGTCGCCGTGGGGCAAGTGGTGCAAGTGCGCGTCCTGAAGATTGATATGCAAAGAGGCCGTGTGCAACTGAGTATGCGCAATATGCCGTAGCAAGCGTGT
>CAXUHF010000106.1:0-5649 GCA_964250765.1 uncultured Ktedonobacteraceae bacterium
TATCGTAATTCCTCGTGCCATGATAGACAAAATCCTCTCTATAAATGCTCTGTAGGGACTAATTTATCGCGTCCTCTTGGCGATCAGATGCCGACGAGGACGCGATAAATCGGTCCCTACAGGCTAGTTGTACTCATCAGTACATAATAATTGGTGTGTACACTTTGACGAAACTGTACAGCCAACCTGCATCGGCTTTTGAAAGATTCACACACCCGTGGGAGCCTTGAGCTGAGAATGGATCACCGCTATCGTCGGCATGAGGATAATTTGTGCCTGGACCATAGTTGACACGCCACCAACTATCATGTATGAAGTATCCTTCGCTATGATACTGCATGGCGAAGTTGATAGGAGTCGGTGGATAGTAGTCCGGTGAGCTTGGTGGTACACCAGACTTGAAGACCGTTGGTGAAAGTTTACCCTCGACCCACCACACTCCCGGTAGACTAGGTTTGGCTGGACGCCCAGTCGTCACTAGAAAGGATTTAACGAGTTTCCCATTATCGTACACACGCATCGCCTGCTCTTTCAGCGAAATGACGACAACGCGCTTTCCCGTTTTCCCATAGTGCTGTATAAGTTGTGTATCGGTCTGATGCATCTGATTATATGGCGTCTTATCACTACTGTTCGTCATAAACGCTTGAAAATTCGTCAGATACATGTTGATATCATCGACCGTCTGTTGATAGTTAGCAAGCGTTGTGGCAGAACTCAACTCGTCTTGTACCCATCCACCCATACCATCAGGTCCATATTCATAACCAAGCGGATAGTTCTTGTTGTCATATGCATTATGATAGACATGTTGCTTACCCCAATCGGCAACCTCTTGTTTTAGCTGTTGCTGAAGATGCACACTTTCAGCTTTCAAGGTAGGCAACTGAATGGCGGCAACGTGGCCTTTAAGTGTCGTCAAAGCTGCTTTATACGCTGTATCTGTTTTCGCTTGTTGTAGTGCTTGCTGATCAGTATCGTATTGTTGCTGGTACGATGTTGTATTACCACCATACTGTTTCATTTGTGCAATCCAGTGCTGAAATGTTTGTAGTTGTGTACTTCCTTGTTTGCTAAGCGTGGTATCAATCGTCGGAGTGGGGACGACTGTAGGAGTAGCAGGTTTACTTGCCGCAGCGTTGCTACTATCTGGAAAGCTACATGCGCTGAGCGTCAGGAGGCATAAGACAAAAAGACTTATTGCTACTGTAGCTGTGCGACGCGATTTGTACTTCTTGGTGTGCTCTTGTTTAGTTGTCATAGAGTGAGTATTCATATTAGTTAAAATGTGCTTTCTAGTGGATTAGAGAGAATATATATGATACATTATACAGCATAGTGAAACAGCAGATTCTATTTCTTTCTGAGAAGTATACGCTGCCCATTGCTTCTTTGTCTGTGATTTATTTCACAATTTGCTGAACTATAAAGGGTAGGCTACGCTCACTTGAAAGAAGGCGTGTACAAGTAGTGCTCATCGAAACTTCGCTCTTATCACAAGCAAGCCAGCGACGTTTCAGCTTTTCCGCTACAATCGGTGTCACTCCACTACCACAAAAGCAATCAAGAACCAGATCGTGTTCTTCAGAAGAGGCTGCTATAATGCGTTCCAGCAGAGCTTCGGGTTTTTGTGTTGCATATCCTGTTCTTTCAGGGTCACGCTGATGCAAATGATGAATGTCGCTCCATACGTCGCTTGGCGTCATCAACGAATCCTCTGAATAGGTATAGAGGCGTCCAGCAGAGCGTATTGTCCATGAGATACGTCCATCGGCGTCTACCTCTTTTCGCATATTGTTGCGTTTCTGCGATCCACGTCGTTCACTTATCCTCTCGCTGTGAAAACATGCGAGTGCTGATTTTGTATAGAGCAAGATTGTATCATGCTTTCGTGCATACCCTTTTTGAGGGCGTCCACCAGATTGATAGTGCCAGATAATCTCATTCCTAAATCCACCACCACAGCGTAGCGACTCCTGAAAAATCTCGTCCAAAAGCAGTTTAGCGTAATGTGTTGTGCGCCAATCTAGGTGAACATACAGACTTCCACGTTCGCTTAGTAGTGTATAAAGTAGTATTAATGCTTCGTATAGCCACTGAAGATAACTATCTATGTCGTTTCCCCAAATGTCTTGATAGGCCACTTGGGGACCATTCGAGAACGTTCGTCCTGTCATGAATGGTGGGTCAATGTAGATAAGGTCAACCTTCGCAGAAAACTCGCTAAGGAGAGCGGAAAGAACATTGGTTTTGTCTCCGAGAATAAGCCGATTATGCCAATCTTCCGTTATAGGCGAGGAATACTCCTGCTGAGATGTAGCAGGGTAGTGTGCTCTTGTTTGCATGCTAACTGTATTAGAGGAAACGAGATGTTGAGAGCTATCGAAAGGAGATGTCTTACCCTTCCACATGAGTTCAGCCATACAGACTATGCCTTACTTCTATCATGAGTACGAATACGAATGTCAGTTCAGACCACATCATAGAGGAAAATAGGGCTAGCGTCAAACAGTTTTTTGCATAACCGAATTACCTATAAGTATACTGCTGATTGAATGAAATACGTTGATACATGATAACGAATATAAAGTAATTTGTCCTTAACACCTATGTTTGTCCTTTGTGCAGTATCTACAGATATATAAGATGTTGAGGATGTGTGTAGTTGAGAGGAGTTACTCGTGTCTAAAAAAATTGTAGGAATGGCTATATTTCCGTTCTTGCTCTCACTTTTGTTTCTGCTATCAGCTTGTGGTCAATCAGGTGTGGGGGCAATACCGAGCGGAACACCCGATCATGGCAGTGGCACACCCGCCGTTCTTCCTACTTCTACATCCTCTACCCAAAACGTGTCGTCCGCACCTGCGAGCACGCTTGGTTCTTCCTACGCTTTTGTGCGCAAAGACCAATTATGGGTTGCTATACATGGCACACAACCCGTTCAGATGACGCATTTCGATTATAGTAAATACCCGCTTGTGTTCTGGCATCAGCCGCTTTGGTCCTCTGATGATGCATATATTGCAAGTATCACGATTGCTGCCCCCACCGGGATTGGTGGGGGAGGGTGTCCTGCTCCTGATTACAGCGCAAACGGTGCGCTTTATGTCCTGAACACGAAAACGCAGCAATTTACACAGGTAATGCTTCCGTCCGTGGTGAGCAATGTACAAGCCAGTGGAACGCCGCGCATGGATTCCTGGCAATATGCATTTTGGGAGGACTCAACGCACCTATTGGCGTGGTATAATAGTGGTCCAGGCAAGACGGGTACGGGATTGTATCGCTATGATGCACAAGCACAAACGCTGTCACTTGTGTTACCTGTAAGTGCCTTACATATTGCAACGCTCTTTGATCCTCAAAAGGATATGCCGTTGTTGCTGTCCTTGCGTTACAGTAGTGGACAACTTTTTTATCAGGTCGTCGTACATCCTTTTGAACAGCAAAGTCAGCTTATACTTTACAGTCACTCAGTAGCACATCCTGAGACGCAAAGCAAGCAACTTCTG
Source organism: uncultured Ktedonobacteraceae bacterium (assembly GCA_964250765.1). GTDB lineage: Bacteria > Chloroflexota > Ktedonobacteria > Ktedonobacterales > Ktedonobacteraceae > JBBQVS01. The sequence goes on from CAXUHF010000106.1 coordinate 3,513, forward strand.
CAAATGGGCAGTGAGCCGTGGTGTGCAGCACCGCAGGCAGGCTCGTTTGTAAGACCAGGATGGGATGTTGCGCCTGATGGTCAGCAACTTGTAGCACAGATGATAACTGCTACTGGTTCTGCACAATCGGTTGGAACCGTACAAGCTTTGAACTTGAATGATAACTCGACAACAGGACTTTTTGCTCAGGTACCTGCCGATGTTTTAAGTCAAGACGTTGCATTAGCATGGGGTCCAGATAGCCAAACAGTTGTTGCAACGACGAATTCTATGTCCACTCAACGTGGCCCATATACGACCTCGCTTGCGGACCCAACGTCTGTGCAGCAATACGCACCGAATTTGGCAGGTCAGGTAACGTGGCGTACTAATAGTACGGCATTTGTGTTGCAGAGTACTGATGTAACGGATACAACAACAACTCCTGATGTTTATGTATTTTCACCAGGAGATACACATGGGCAAATGCTTTTGGCGAACGCTCATGATTTTACATGGGGATAGATGAAAAATTATGCAGTATGTCCTTTGGGTAGTCGTTAGTCTTATCGGATACGCAGCAGGAGTTTATATACTCCTACGCGTCACACCAATGCTTCTTCATCGACAATATGACGAAGGCTTTTTTATGGGTATAGCTGCTCTCGATATAGTAGGTGCGTTGCTTGCCTTTGGTGGTATTATTATTCCTCTTTTGCTTTTCAGTGGAGCCATAGGTATCCGTATATTCGCCGTTCTTCTGTTGCTAGGCATTCTCTTTGTGGCAATACGTCTTGCCAACCGCAGTTTACGTCCCCGTACTACGACAAACACATTCCTCATTTCTCGCATTATCGCAGGCGTCTATAGTATCTTTCTCGCGCTTGCCTCCCTTTATTACCTCGTGCAAATATTCATTATCGGTCGCTAGCACTTTTTATGTTTCAAACAAATAGGATAGAGCATGTAAACCACTGTGCTATGATAAGAAGAAAAGGGTATGTTTGATGATATGCTGCACTTTTTGAAAGATGTGGTGACGGATGATTGTACGCGATATTATGACAACGAAATTGACGACAGTTGCGCCTGACGATACGCTCAGCCATGCGACAAACTTGTTGCGACAGCATCAGAAGCATCAACTTCCTGTGGTACGAACGGTTAGCGTTGCTTCGCCAGAGCATAAAGAGTATCAGTCACACGAAACACTGCTCGTACTTGAAGGAATGCTGACATCACAAGATATTGATCTTGTGGTCGCATTGGCACGACAAGATACAGCGAATGATGTGTCAGGTCGTTCTTGGCAAGAGCAGCGTGTCGTCGAGGTTATGCATCGCGCAATCATTCGCGTGTCACCAATAACATCCGTAGCAGCTGCCGCGCAAATTCTCGTGGATCGAGGTTTAAACTATCTACCTGTCGTCGAATATCGACAAGTAGACCAGGAGACACAAACTCTTCTCGTAGGCTTGCTAACACGTAGCGACTTTCTGCTCGCACTTGCCCGCTCAATGGGAGCATTTGAACCAGGAATGCAGCTCGATATTTTGCTTCCGCTAGGAAACAGTTCACCTCTTGCAGAAACATTACGTATTGCGGCGGAATTGCATGTGCAGGTCCGTAGTATCATCGCCGCCCCTCTAACGAGTACCGTGCCATTTGTAGCGAACCTGCGTATAGGCACGATCAATCCGACTGCATTGCTTGTTCGCTTACAAGAGGCAGGGATTGAGTACTCCCTTGTGAACTCACCTGCCGACGGAGAAATCCATGAATAATACCTCAAAAAACACGGCACGTGCTAGGGCGCGTCTCATGTTTGAGCCGACGGAGCTACAGTATAACTTTGGTCCAGACCATCCACTACAGCCAAGTCGTATCGAAGCACTTGTTGATCTATTACAAGAGACAAACGTATGGCACTATGAAAACGAGCAAACACGCCTGCCTCTTCGCTCGGCAACACTTGCGGAACTGCACCTTGTTCACACCGAGGATTATGTACAGGCAGTACAGATACTCAGCTCGCCAGAAAATTCTCACGCAAGTAAAGAGGAGCGCGAAGAACGAGCACGATTAGCTCTCAAATATGGTTTTGGTGATGGAGATACACCTGTCCTTGCTGGTATGCACGATGTCACTGCCAACATCG
>CAXUHF010000106.1:5749-18362 GCA_964250765.1 uncultured Ktedonobacteraceae bacterium
GTGATGACAATTTCTTTTCACGAAACGGGCCGCTATTTGTTCCCAGGCACAGGGGATGTGCTAGAAATGGGCAACGGCGTTGGACGGGGCTACTCCGTCAATATTCCATTGGAGCCGTTCACCGAAGATGACTCGTATATAGAGGCGATGGATTCTTTGCTCTTTCCGCTTATTACTTCGTTCGCGCCTGATGTGATCATTAGCCAGCATGGATGTGATACACACGCGTGGGACCCACTCACACATCTTCATTTAACGATGCATGGTATTTCGCGTCAGATAAAAACGGCGCATCAATTAGCGCATACGTATTGTGAGGGACGCTGGGTTGCTGTCGGCGGTGGCGGCTATGACCTTTACCGTGTTGTGCCTCGTGCGTGGAGTGCCCTATGGGCGGAAATGTCCGAACAAACGCTGCCGGAACAACTGCCAGAAGCGTGGATCGCACGCTGGCGACCCAAGTGGCTTGCCGCCCAGGAGCAGGAGGAGGTTGCGCAAGAAGTCATGGGCAAGACGCACGAGTCAATGCGTTTCCCGATGCTGTTTAAAGATAAGACGGAAGATTTTCCCGCCCAGCCGCGTCGCTGGTCTATCAGTAATACCAATAGCCATACTGTCGCGCTTGTACGTCACTTGCTCGTTCCCTATCCTGTACGGCATGCGTTTCCCTCTCAACGTCAGCGTTCTCCTTTATCGGGACTCTTCGATCTACTTCATATAAACCGGGTAAGTACACCTTCACGGAGCAAAGTCTTAGAGACGACAAAAGGTACTGTCCTCTTACGTGATTTTTGTCCTCCATCATTAGTCGAGCGGCTTAAACCGGATAGCGGGCTTCATGCATTTGCGCGTATTCCAGAACGTGAGCATCGACTGCTTCTGAACATTGCGAAAAGTCCAGACTGCGCTCTGGCACTTGCCCACACTCCTGCCGGCGACATCATTGGCGAAGTGACAATCGCTCCTGCCGATGATTGGTGGGAAGGCATCGAGAATGTGTATGAGGTTGCTGTGCAGGTGAGTTCCAATTGGCGCGGTCTGGGTATTGCTCGTAGTCTGCTAAGCTTTGCACTTGAACTAGATGCGTTAGAAGACATGATCTTTTTCGCGATGGGTCTTTACTGGCATTGGGATGCTGAGGGATTGCATATCTCCGTCTATCGGTATCGAGAACTCATCACGCGCCTCTTTAGCGCACAAGGCTTTACTGAATATCCCACAACGGAGCCAAACATCAGTATGGAGCCAGCGAACGTCTTCCTTGCGCGTATTGGCAACCGTGTAGACAAACGAGTCGTGAGCCAATTTCTCAGCCGAATCCTAGCCTCACCAAATATGTCGGGTTTATAAGGAACTAGCATCAAAAATACTATTACCAAGTTTTCCCAAAATCCAATTGATACTCAGTAGCGTAGTATAGTACGAGAAGCGAGAACGGTCGGTTATACCAGGCGTCCACCGTGGCTAACCGCGAAGTAGGCCGAACGAGCTTCTCAACAATACTACACTGCTTATCTTTTTCTTCGTGAAGTCACGCAAAAACGTTCTTAACATTGCTGTAGTACGCCACTTACTCGATGAAATGTATCGAATCAGTGTCATGGTACGTATTAACTACAGACAACCATTAAGCAATACTTCCTTGACACTTCTCCTTCGCCTCTCTTTACTTAACCACGCATAAGAACTACATAAGAATTTGATAAGTGATTGAATTCTTACCTTTCTCATAAATAGAACGTAGTACTTTAATTCAGTTTAGTTTACGCTTAGAGAGCTTTATAGAAGAGCTTTTATCGTGAAAAAACGCTTGTATTTTTTACAAGAAAAGGCTACTCTATGGAGGACGAAAGAAAGTGAGGGCTGAACTGATGCAAACAAAAGAACGCTCAAAGGTACAAGCAAAAACGCAGAATCATGAAATCACTGATGGTATGTTAGTTACTCAAACATTAGCAGGCGATCAACGGGCATTTGAGGCTTTAGTACAACGCTACAATGTTTCACTATTTAATTTTATATGTCATTGTTTAGGCGATTACGATCAAGCGTGTGATGTTTCACAACAGGTGTTTCTACAGCTATATATTTCTATGCCAACTCTACGTACTGGTGAACCGTTGAAGGCGTGGCTTTTCCAAGTTGCACGCAATCGCTGTCTTGACGAGCTACGACGTAAACGTGCCATTCACTTTTCAGAACTGGAATCCGCGAACGACGATGACGATCTCTCACCACTTGCAATTATGCCTGATACTCGTCCTTTGCCAGAGGAGATCGCCGAGCGTAACGATCTTCAACGTTCTCTGAGATGTGCTATTGATAGCCTTCCTCCCAAGTTCCGTTCGGTTGTACTTCTGCGCTATGCTGGTCAACTAAGTTTCTCTGAAATTGGTAAAACACTGAGTATGCCAGAAGCAACAGCAAAAACATACTTCCAGCGTGCTCGACCATTACTGCGTGCTGCACTCATAGCACAAACGCAAACGGCGGTAGCTTCCTAAGCTTTTGTTAAGAAAACTATATAAAAGTGAAACTTCCCTCTTCTGTGATTCGTATTAACACCAGATAAGAATTACATAAGAGGGAGTTCATTATGGATCATGCACACGCTATTCTTTTTGCTGAAGATATCATAGAGGATGACGAAATAGATGCTTTGTTCAGCCAACTTCAGCAAATTGCGCCTCCATCGACGCTTGTAGAGGACATTCTTGCCTCAGTAGCGCGTTTAGGTGTGCCTACTCCTCCTCGTTCCACTCAAAAGCTGTGGGAGGATATGGGTTTAGTAGTGTATGATGGGCATCAAGACTCCTTGTAAACAATGTGTTTCATAAAAATCGGTAAAAAAGTTATGCTACTCAATGAAACAAATCTTTTCGTTGAGTAGCATGACTTTTATGTTCTTCTCTTCTATTATGTGCAAGTTCCTGTGATAGCGTCAAGAAATGCACACTTTGATGTCTTTATGCTATTTGGTCTGTGAGCTTCCCTGTATTTACAAGCCAACGCACAAATTCAAGTCGTCGATGCTCTATGGCTGCATTACGCCGCTCTCTCTCGGCATGATCTCTTCTAAGCTTACTTAACTGTTTTACTTCTCCCTCAGCAAACCCACCTTTGCGCAAAATGTCGCGGTCCTCTTTACGATCCATGTGAGCCTCCTTCTTGTTTGGCAACAACTATTGGGATGCTATCAACAACACAGGTATAAGACACTTGAGAAGTGTGTACGTAGCATGCAGCCTTGCATTAAATACGAGGGCGTTTGTTTGTGACGCGAGAACATACTGAGGTGTATAAGGGACAAGTCGTGTTGGAAGGAACATAGATGAATACAATGTCTCGCCGCCAAGTGGTACGATGTTTCCGACGTGCATTTGGCACCTCGCATCTACTGAATGACTCTTTCCGCTGCGGCAGCGTCGCCGATGCGACTAGAGATAGTCTTCCTGTCTCTACAGAAAGAGTACCCAATAATGTGTGAAAAAGACGTAATTTTTTTGGGTTTCATGTGAAAATTGTGTGAACATTTCTAATATATTTCAATTAAATGCTCTATAGCAGTTTTATTGCTCTGTTTCGCTTACGTCTGGTGATGGAACAAAGTATCCCACTCCTAACTCGTTACGTAAAAAGCGCGGCTGTGCTGGATCAGGCTCTAGTTTACGACGTAGGTGCCGCATAAAAGTGCGAAGGTACGTATTTTCTCCACTATAGTCTGGTCCCCATACGCGCTGTAAGAGTTCTCGATGCGTGAGCACCTTGCCTGCATTGCGTGTAAGCTCACAGAGGAGGTCATATTCCGTTGGTGTCAGGTGAACACTTTTTCCGCCGGATTGCACAACACGATGAGCATAATCAACGACTAGGCCATTTTCGCCACCGCTACTATAGCGTGGCTTATCTCTTCCCGTCCCATTCGTTTGAATATGTGTCATTGCATCAGAACGACGTAACGCGACGCGAACCCGTGCGAGCAATTCGTTTAAGCTAAATGGTTTCGTCAAGTAATCGTCAGCTCCTAGATCGAGTGCTTTAATCTTTATTGACTCTGTGTCGTGAGCGGATAAAATAATAACAGGTGTGTTGCTCCACTCGCGTAGTCGGCGCAGAAAGGTTAATCCATCTAGGGAAGGAAGTGTAAGGTCAAGAAGCACAAGTTGAGGCTGAAATATTGCGGCGAGATCGATTGCCTGAGCACCATCACTAACAGCTTGTGCGTGAAAGCCTCTTGCCTTTAGCTGAGCCAATAAAAAGGCACGCATTTGTGGTTCATCTTCAACACAAAGAATACGAACTTTTTTATCGTTACTTAACATTTTTTCCCCTATCTACAAAATTTTCTCATGGATGTTGAATTGTGTGTTCTCCATACACTGGTAGTATAAATGAAAAACTGGCTCCTTGCCCAACTTCGCTCTTTAGTGTCAGTTTGCTCTCATGAGCCTCAACAACGCCACGACTGATATAGAGACCGAGACCTGTTGTAGAACTCCAACGACCTGAAGCCTGCCCAAGCTCTTTGTCTGGTTGTTCAAAACTCTCCTGTTTATTTATGGTGGCAAAGGTACTAAAGCGTGTGAAAAGCAGTTTTTGTTGCTCTTGTGTTATGCCTGGTCCTGTATCAATGACGTATAATCGAACACCAATAGGGTGCATATGCTGTATATCTTGGAAATCAAAGACGGGTTCGGCCTTCAGTAAAACAGTATCACCTTCTGGTGCATAGCGAAATGCGTTACTGAGCAAGTTTGTCAGAACACTCATAATACGTTCGTAGTCTGCGCGCACCGCTGGCAAGGCATCTGGATATGTGATAAGTAGGTACCTTTTTGAGGAGACTATAAGAGCCTTCAGACGCTCTTCGAGGTCTTCAAATAATTCTGGCAACAACACTGCTTCAAGTTCGAGCCGAAGTGCTCCTGCTTCAACGCGAGAGGCATCAAGGACATGATTCACCATACTTACAAGACGTTTCGCCTGCTCGTCTGCTGTCAGTAAAGAGGCGTGACGCTCCTCTTGTGATTCTTGTAAATCTTGAGCGAGTAGGGCACTTAAATGTGCACGAATAGTAGCAAGGGGCGTCTTTAATTCATGAGCTATGGTTGTGAAGAAGTCTTCTCTCGCGTGTTCCAATGTCTTAAGCTCTTCGTTACGTTGCGCTAGTTCCTTTGTGCGTTCGATAACCTCGGCTTCAATTCGCTCACGGACTGCTGTTTGTTCTGTTACATCGTGATAGATCACGACGAACGCAAACGTGTCGCCTAGATCATCGCGGATAGGAGTATAGGTACAACGAATAGTGTAGCGTTGACCGTCTGCACCGATCACCTTGAACTCATCTATTACGCCAGTGTGTGCGCGTTGCTCAAGCTCTGGTATAGGGTCAGGAAGATGCAGAATATCATAGTAAAGAGTAGCTTTGCTAGAATGAAATGCTTGTAGAATGGTTTGACCAACAACACTATCATCCCAACCAAGCAATGTTCGTATCGCCTGATTTGTTTCTGCAACTCGCCAACGTGGATCAAAGATGATGACACCATCGGGAATAGCCTGCATCACATATTTACGTTGATGAGCACTACGGCGTTCCGCTCGTGCTAACTGGCTACTTCTCTGAAAAAGACGTGCGTTTTGTATTGCTAACCCCGCTTGTTGCGCAAATTGCTCCAACAACGTAACCTCTTCTTGCGCAAAGCTCCGCGCTCGACGGTGATACACTTCGATACTACCAAGTACGGTCTTCTTATTCGCATTTTGTGTATGTGTTGTTAAGAGAGTTGCTGAACTTTCTTCTAGGGTATATGGCTCGAAAATAGGAATGCAAAGGACCGAGCCGGGGCGACATGGTATTCCAGCATCGTCAAGAAAAGGTAGGTCAATATTTGATACTTTCGCTGTATCTGGAATGATGATCGTATCGTGTTCTCGCTCGACATGTGCCAGAAGAAGACGCTCATTTAGAGTTGGACGCCAGTCCTGGGACGAAACGTGAACTCCTTGCTGTGCTGCAATAGTCGCTCTGTGTGTCTGGAAACTCGTATACATATCGTTATTTCCAGAATTTGTATGTTCAATGAGAAAGATAGCACACTGTGTTGCACCAACCAGTGTGTGTACCGAAGAGAGTATACGATCAAGGACAAGTGGGAGAGCATACCTACCAGCGATAGCAGAAGAGATGGTATGGATTGCACTTAAAAGAAGTCGCGAACGTACCTTCTTAGTAACATCTTCAATGAGAACAAGAAGTATCTCGCGCATATCAAATAGCTCATGTGCACTTTTAATAGTCACACGCCAGTATGTTCTTCCTCTTGTATGCAATAATCCTTCGTAGGGAAGTTCTGCATACTCAATAGTATCTTTGGATATGGTAACAGAACGCAGACGCGCAAGTACATTTTCACGAACATTATGTGGTAAAAATTCGACAACGCGTTGTCCTATCACCTCTTGTGTATTCCAATACATCTCAAACTGTGTGTGTAAATACGAGTTGAAGTAAAGGATACGTAGGTCGGTATTGTCAAGTATAACTATCCCGACAGGTAAGTATCCGAAAAGTGCTTCAATTTGCTCTATTGACCCTTGTTTCATAAAATCTTTACTTGTACACATAGCTAACGGATCGTTACATAAACTTACTTACATGGACTCATGGGCAGGCGTACGTATGATTTTCTTATCAACAATCATATACATTTTTGATAGAGAATGTAATTATATCGAGTATGATAGACATACTGCAAGAGAGGGTTGCTCTTATTATACGTTTTTTTTGCGTTGTTGTCTCTTTTCATAGGTAGTTGAAATTGTATCCTTCTCGTGATTCTGCTATGATGTTGGCACAATGTTGTTGACGCGCTAGCTTTAGAAAAGAGTTATTTTATGAATTTACGAGGGAAACGTGTTTTAGTGATGGGACTGGGGTTACAAGGATCAGGGATGGCAGCCGCCCGTTATTCTGCCGAGCAAGGGGCAACAGTGCGTGTGACAGATATGAAGCCACCAGAGATATTGGCTCCCAGTGTGCAAGCACTTGCAGGTTTGCCAATAGAATTTATCCTGGGTCGGCATCGTGAGGAAGACTTTCTCTGGGCTGAAATAGTTATTCGTAATCCAGGTGTACCACACACGTCTCCCTATTTACGTCTTGCACAAGAGCATGGGGCACAGATTGAGATGGAAATTGCACTCTTCTTTCTTGCCTGTCCGGGACGCATTATCGGTATTACTGGTACACGTGGAAAGACAACAACGACGATGCTTCTGTATGAAATATTACGCAAGAGCGGAGCACCAACGGTTCTTGGTGGCAATGTTGCTGGTGTTGAAACGCTTTCACTGCTTCCACATATTACGACAAACACACAGGTGGTGTTGGAACTTTCGAGCTGGCAATTGGAAGGTCTTGCTCCACACAAGGTGAGTCCATCCGTCTCTATTATGACCAATGTGTATCCCGACCATCTCAATACGTACAGCGGTATGGAAGAATACGCTGAAGCAAAGGCAAATATTTTTCGTCATCAATCTTCAACTGATCTTGCTGTGTTCAATTATGATAATCCTTGGACTCGTCGTTTTGGCGAAGAGTCACCCAGCAACACCTGGTTCACCAGTATACAGCATGGCGGTAGTTTTGCACGTGGTTCTAGCTATATTGAACCGTTTGTGTTCACCGAAACATCGCTTGCAGGAAAGCATAATCTTGAGAATATTTTGTTAGCCACGACAACTGCACGTCTTCTAGGAGCTTCTGATACAGATATCCGCGAAACGGTGCGAAGCTTTAAAAGTGTTTCTCATCGTCTTGCTGAAGTGCGAGTCGTGCGAGGTGTACGCTACATCAACGATACCACCAGTACAACCCCTGTAGCTGGACGTGTTGGTTTGGAAGCATTTGATGCACCGATTGTGCTTGTAGCAGGAGGTAGTACGAAACATCTTCCTTTAGAGGACTGGCCTGCAACAATTGTGCAGCGATGTCGAGATGTCATCCTGTTTCCAGGAAGTGGTACTGATGAACTACTGCCTGCTCTTTCTGAAGAGGTACATAGACAAGGAAAAGCTAATCCAGTACGTGGAGTGTTTGCTACATTCACTGAGGCTATGGATGCTGCGATAGCTGTAACTCGTCCAGGTGATGTGCTGCTCTTCTCTCCAGGTTTTACTAGCTTTGGTATGTTTCTGAACGAGTTTGATCGTGGAAATCAGTTTGTTAGCTATGTAAGTTCGCTAGAAGATGTAACGATGTAACAGTAGTTCCATCTTTTGTCTGTCTATATCCCTCACATTTTTCTGTGTTGAAAAAATCCCCCAAAGTGGAGCTAGAAGTACTATGGCTGCGTATACTACAAGATTACGGGCGCGTAAAATGCTTGTTTTTCCGTTCATTACAAAGAATTGATACGAAAAAGCTTTAAGATTGCTCAAACATAGTGTAAAATAAATGCCATCAGCACTACTACATTACTATTCTATATCGGGATTAAGAGGGGCCAGTATGAAACAAGGAAATGGCACAGATGTCCTTGGACTTAATGATCCGCGCAATGCGAGTATAGGTGTTATTTATGTATCTCCCAATGACGAAAAGAAAAGTGTCTTAGCGGCAATATTAACGCAAGAAAAACTTGGGCGTAAGCAGGTTGCAGTTGTTCTACCTGACCAGAATAAGGCGTTTCAACGTCCAGGTGACTTCGATGATCTAAAGAGTTTGCGTGGCAAGTTGCAGACACAAATTGTATTTATCGCACCAGGAGGTCCTGGTCCAGCCGCATTCGCACGTCAGAGAAACTTTCCTGTCTATTCAACATTAGAAATCTTCGCAAAGGCTGTAAAAGACGAAAAGCCTTCTCAACCTGAGAATAAAAAAGGTTGGTTTTTTGGTACAGGCAAACAAAAGTCCGTTACACCGCCGGATGTTCCTGCGACACCGACAGTAGTGGAAGCAGGCTCTTTTGTCGCACCACTTTCAGGTGAAGAAGAGCCTGTTTCATACAACGATCACGTTGTTCCTCTTGTATTGGGAGGGGCAGAGGCAGCTACGCATCCTGTAGCAACAAATGGTTCTACAGCAAAAGAAAAAGAGGTACAAGATGTGGTGCCACCCTTAGTGAGAGAGGAAGACGACTGGCATACACTCGCACCCATAGCACCTGTAGATACTATAACTGCTGCTGAGTCTGTCGCGGTAAATAACGTCATGAATGGTAGTAATGGACATCATATAGAGGAGGCAGAAGACGAGGATGTTTCTGGTATTATCCTACTTTCACCTACGCGTGCTAAACCCACCGTCAAGTTGCCCTTCGCAAAAGAGGCTGTCGCTGCACCACTTGTTGTACCTGTGGCAAAGCCAGAAGTTCAGCCTCCTTCAAATGCTCGTGTGGCAAAGCAACGGAATAGTGGTAAAGTAGCTGCTGTTGGTGCCGGAGTTGCTGGGAGTATGGCAGCTGCTTCACTAGCACGTACCGCAGGTGTAGGTAGTGCGCCTCCACCTAGAGCTAGTGCCAATGGTGGTGGTGGCGGTGGCGGTGGAAGACCAAGACGTAGTGCTTGGCTTATTGGGCTTGCGGCTCTTCTTGTTCTCACTACCGTTGTCTTTGGTGGTATAGCTCTTTCTGCGCCTAACCTGCTAAGTCCATTGAAAAACGTAATACCAAGTCTGGCAACGACGACAACGGTAACTCTTGTACCAGCCACTAAAACAGAGAATAACAACTATCTCATTCGTGGTGTCCAGAGTAACCCTGACTCAAATAAGCAAGAGGTACTTGCGCGTGTTGTGACGGTAAGTTCAGCATCACAATCAAAGACAGTCAGTGCAACAGGTGTGAGACAAACGCCAGCAGCGACTGCTAGAGGCACGCTCACATTTATTAATGGAACTTTTTCAGAATTTACTGTTGCTGCCGGCACTTCCATTGTAACAGCAAGCGGTATTTCAATCATAACAAACGCTCCGGCTCGTATTCCGGCTTCTGTTCCAGGAGGTAGCGAAGGTACAACAGTCGTGGGTGCTCGTGCAGCAACAGGTGGAGCTGTTGGTAACATCGGTGCCTTAGTTCTTAATAAGACTTGTTGCTCTTCTACTAATGCAATTTTTGTGAAAAATTATGCAGCATTTAGTGGTGGACAAGACGCACAAAACTATACGTTTGTGCAAGAAGGCGATATCCAGGGAGCTATTAACACCTTACAGCCTTCACTTTTAGGACAAGCCGAGGCCGCGCTCAAGTCGAATATCCATTCTAACGAGCAGGTTGCCGGTTCTACCACATGCTCTCCTACAACCTCAGCAAATCATAACGCAGGTGATAGGACCTCTTCCGTGACTGTGACGGTCAATGTGACATGCCAGACGCAGGTGTATGACCAAAAAGGCACCTTAGCTCTGGTCACAAACTTACTCAAGTCGAAGGCAACAAATGACTATGGAGCGGATTATGCACTTGTAGGTAACGTTGTTACACAGGCACGTGTACAGAATGTGAATAAGGGAATTGTTAATCTGCTCGTGAGTGCGAAAGGTGTATGGGCATACCAGTTTACAACGGCACGACAACTTGAGTTGAAGAAGCTTATCGCGGGAAGAAGTGCGTCGGATGCGGCAACCATTCTCCAAGGGCAAACTGGCGTTGCTGGCGCATCTATCAACCCCAATAGTGGAACGCTTTCAACCAATTTGGACGACATTAAGTTTGTGATACAGTCTGTGACGGGTCTGTCTGGTGGAGGAGGTACAACTGGTGGGTTGAACGCTAATCCGACAGTAACAGGACCTGGAACAAATCCGACGACACAACCAGGGCTTGGCGTTGGTGGTAGCTAGGGAAAGGGAGACAGACGCAATGCTGTCTTTGGAAGGCAAGCAACTCGGCAACTATGAGGTTATCCGTCGTATTCGTGTCGGTGGTATGGGGGCGGTGTACGAAGGGAAACAGCGCACCGCGTTTGACCGTCGTGTAGCCATCAAGGTGATTCTTGGTGATTACGCGACGGACCGTGACATGCGCCGTCGCTTTGCCCGCGAAGCCCAAACAGTGGCACGTCTTCATCATCCTCATATCCTCCCATTAATCGAATTTGGAGAAGAGCAAGGTATGCTCTTCCTTGTTATGCCATTTATTGATGGAGGCACGCTCACAAGTTATTTACGTCATAGCCTCCCGCCTTTAGCGGAGGTTGCCGCGATCTATCAACAGCTGCTCGACGCTGTGGAGTATGCACACGATGCTGGCTTGATTCATCGTGATATTAAATCATCAAATGTGCTGCTTGAGCAACGTCGTAGCGGTGCGCCCTATGTCTATTTGGCAGACTTTGGACTGGTACGCAATTCGCGCAAGGCAGAACTGGAGCAAACGGGCAAACAAATTCCACTTGATCAGGTTCCTGGTACGCCACATTATATGGCTCCTGAGCAGACACGCGGTATCATCACTACCTCAACTGATATCTATGCGATGGGTGTCTTGCTCTACCAGATGCTTACAGGCGAACTTCCGTATAACGACGAGGATGATGTGCGCGTTATTCAAATGCATTTACACGCACCTATACCATCGCCAAGCGATTACGACTCTTCCATCCCTTACGAACTGGATGAGGTGGTACGTACTGCTATGGCAAAACGTAGCGAGGACCGCTTTCAGACTATTGCCGAATTGAGAAAAGCATTCTTAGCTGCGGTCAAAGGTCCTATCGAGATTGTTGAAGACTTGCCTATAGAAAGTGATTTTCCACTCCAACAAGCACCAGTTGTACTGAAACGCTCGGTACATCTACAACGACAAGAACTTCCATCGCCGGTGCCGATGCCATTGCCGGTACCGCTTGCGCCGCCTCATCGTATGCGTAACGAGCCTTCACCTATGCAAGTTCGTGAGCGGCAGGATAAGCCTCGTATCACCGAAGACACGTTCAAAAATCCAAAAGAGAAACAACGTATCACCGAAGAGTCGCCTCCGTTGCGTCGTAAGCGTCGCGGTGCAACTCTACCTCTGCTCGCAACAATGGCTATTCCTACTATATTATTGCTCTTGCTGCTTATGCCACGGGTCCTGGGTATAAGCTTTTTTCCATCAGGCTTTCCTCTCTTTGGAACGCTGCCCGTTGCTACGGTCTTTGTCACACCACAGTCAAAGACATTGCAAGGCTCCTACGTATTGACCGCCTCACCAAAGACAACGGCACCGGACCTGGTGACACGTACAATTCCTGACCGTGTGCTGCAAAGTGCTGCGAATGCAAGTCAAACCGTGCAAACAACAGGTACAAAGTCTATCGCAGGTGTCCAAGCACACGGCAGTGTAGAATTCTTTAACCGTGGAAATACACAGGTTATCGTAAATCCCATTCAGTTGACATCATCTTCTGGCATACATATACAACTGACACAACCTGTTTCTGTTCCTCCTCATCAAGACGGGAAAGACGGGAAAGCGACTGGTATCGCTGTCGCTCTCAATGAAGGTGTCAGTGGTAATATTGCTGCACATACACTTGATGGTACTTGCTGTGGTAATGGCGTCACTGCGAAAAATAACGATGCGTTTTCCGGCGGCGTCGATGCACAGGTACTGCATATTGTTGCACA
>CAXUHF010000107.1:0-14669 GCA_964250765.1 uncultured Ktedonobacteraceae bacterium
CCCCGCATGAGGGCGCATGCACCCTCATGCGGGGGTTGACAATCAAGACGGTATCTACTGTTCGTTCCCGTCATCCAATAACTGCTTTACATCCCCTTTTTTAGGTACTCATCCAAAAAGCGCGCGATAGCGGGATAGACCACGAGGCGATTGACGCGTTTCACGATGCCGTGTCCTTCATCCTCAAATCTCAGGTATTTCACGGGAACATTGCGTTTCTTCAAGGCGTCAACAATCTGTTCCGCTTCACCAACCGGGACACGTGGATCGTTCGCGCCATGCACGACGAAAAGCGGAGCGGTAATTCTATCAACAGAACGAATGGGCGAAATCTCTTCCAGGAAGGCATGATCATTCTCTAAACTGCCGTATTCGCTTTCACGTAGTTTACGTCGCCACGGCCCGGTATTCTCAAGAAAGGTAACGAAGTTGGCGATACCCACGATATCGACGCCAGCCGCCCACAGGTCAGGGTAGGTCGTCACTGCCGACAGGACCATGAAGCCACCGTAACTACCACCAAACACAGCGATTCGCTTAGGGTCTGCGATACCACTTTCAGACAACCAGCGTACAGCGTATTGCAGGTCCTTCACAGAGTCCATACGCAGGCGTACATCGTCGAGGCTTTGATATTCGTAGCCATAGCCAGTACTACCGCGCACATTTGGCACAAGCGCACCATAGCCACGCGAGACGAGATACTGTAGCACACCGTTAAACTCTGGTCGTGATTGACTCTCCGGCCCGCCATGCACATAGACTACAACGGGCAGATCGCGCTGTTCTCCCTCTTTTGGCAAGTACAGGAACGCAGGCACCTCGCGCTCATCAAAGGTTGGATAGCGCACAAGCGAAGGAGCGACAAACGCCTCATGCGGAATTCCACCCGTCGCGCTATGTGTGGCACGCACCACAATGCCATCGTGCATATCCCACACCCAGATATCCGCCGAGTCGTCAGGCGTAATCAGTGTGATTGCTAGACGTGAACCGTCCTGTGACCAGACCGTCTCGAATACAACGCCACGCGGCAGAGTTGGTGCGGACAGAGATGTACGCTCACCCCAACCACGAGAGACATCAAAGAGTTCGAGTTGTGAATAACCATCCTCGTTTGTCACGAGTGCCATTGTGTTACCATCTGGCGTTAGGACAAGATGCTCAATGTCCCATGATGTATCTGAAAGATAGATCGTCTCCTGCGTCTCAAGGTCAAGGTAGGCCAGAGAGAGAAACTGACGGTTGCGATTGGTACGCAGGTAGAGGCCGCGTCTATCAGCAGACCATGCCGCATCTCGATAGAGCGATGGCCCTGTACCCGTTTCCGGTGTCAGGGTTCGGACCTCTTTAGTCGAGCGGTCAAGCAGCAGTAGTTGGTTATGAACATTGTCCTCTTCACGAGTAATAAGCAAATATTGCCCATCTGGTGAATATGTTCCCGCGTTATTCGTGCCATCATGCTGAAAGAGTAGCGTGACCTCACCAGTCTCAACATTGCGCTCATAGACATCGAAGTAGCGCGAATCTCGTTCATTACTGCTATAAGAAATGTGTAGATTGTCGGGCGACCAATCGCCAAAGAGATACATCACCTCTGGCTTTGTAGTAAGCTCATCAAATCTTACTCCATCCGCGCTTGCGAGATAGAGTTGTGTACGTTCGTTGCCGCCAACGTCACCTGTGATAAGCAACGTATTTGACTTGGGCGCGAAGGACGCACTCATACAACGATTGCCGCGAAAGGTTATTTGTGTGGGCCATGCGGAAGAGGATGAGCGCATGTCAACGGGTACGCTCCATACTTCCGCGACACCTGTGATATCAGTCAAAAAACTGAGTTGACTACCATCAGGCGAAAAGCTCGCACCATAGGCCATGCGCACATTGAGATAACGTTCAAACGGATATGTTATAGTTGCCATGAGCAACTCCCTGTTCTAGTTTTTCTTGTAAAAAGACGTTTTGTTTCATATATGACACACGTCTGTGAACATGTTCTTATACTATCATATTCGTTCTATTTTTTTAAGAGGATGTCGTAGGGACGCCGTAAACGGAGTCCCTACGACATCCTCACAACACTAAACCTTCTCAACAGGGAACTGGATTTCCGTGACGAACTTTGACTGGTCGCCACCGCGCTCATATTCGAGGTTCAATTCACGGTTAGGACCACTGATGCGGTAGCCATTCGCTTCAACCCATGAAAAGAGAGCACCATACGCTTGATTCAATGTGCTGAAGCTACCGTGATGAATTACGGAGGTCATCGTCTCGACGGCTGGTAACTCGCTCACTTTCACCTGCTCACTATCGCTCAGTGAACCTTCAAATGGGATGCAGGCTTCGACACTGATATCGAGTTCTGTAAGCCCAATATTGTGATAGAGGGTAATAGCAGATCCAACAAAGGTCGCACCGTGTTGGCTGACATAGGCTAATACCTGATCAAAAAGGCGATCAAGGGTTGATCCGATCTGCTCCATATTGGGAGCGACACCTCGTACACTGGCAACACGGAGCGGGGCAACGTTTTTAAGAATGACATCGTATGCTGGCATAATAGCCTCCTGTTCAAATGCTTGTAGCCACGCCTCTATTCGCCGTAGCCGAGCCTGTCCCTCAATCATTTGCTGGTTTAACTCGACCTGTTTGAGTCGGAGCATTCCCCGTATCTGGTCCGGGGTTGGCTCTTTATCCAGCAGGAGCGCGATCTGTTCCAGCGACAACCCCATATCTTTCATAACCAATATGCGGTTCAGGCGAGTGAGCTGGCTCGTCGAATAGTAGCGATAGCCTGTGTCATCATCAACCCGCGCAGGTTTGAGCAATCCGAGTTCATCATAGTAGCGCAGGATTTTGACCGACACCAGACTCAATCTGGAAAAGTCTCCAATCTTGAACACCTCTGCATCTCCTGGTTAGGTTGATAACGTATTTCTCTACTTCAATCATGTTTCGTCAGAAGGCCCTCTGTCTAAAAGCTATAATACTCTATCCAGTAAGGGGAGGGTCAAGGCTTTCGGCAAGAGGTTTTTGCAAATAAGAGGACTTCATGAGAAGAGAAGCGTCTATTGTACTAGATATGCATACAAAGGCACGAGATGAGTTAGTTGAAACACTCTCAGAGGAGACAAACAACAAGCGAGATACAACATCCCCAGATAAATACTGTACGAATGCTTTTCCACATGCACGCCTATCAGCAACGCGCGCAGAGGAGTATAGCAAGCGCATATCCGCAATTATTGACGATCTCATACAGGAATTCCCCGATCCTGATGGGCAGGTGTATGGTTTCTATTCCGCAATGTTTGTAGCACCATCATACTTACAGCACGATAACAAGTACCCTTCTAGCGAAGAAAGCGAAGCATAAATAAGCAGGAGGCCAATATGAGCAGCAAAAACACAGGTTACGCATTGGTATTGGATTGGGATACTCCTGTGGGCGTGTATAGGAGGACTTGGTATTCTCTTCAACATCAACACGGTAGCCTGCGACAAGCTATCGTCCCCAATAGCATGCTAGGCCGTGTCATGAGCATCGTGGGTGTCCTAGCTTGGTCGGCTATTCCTCTAGGGTCTCTGCTTGGAGGATTTGTTATTAGCTGGACTCACAATATTGCTCTCGTATATAGCATCGTTGGTATCCTCATTTTCCTCATTGCGTTCTCATTCTCGTTTACGCCTCTTGGTCATGCTGATAGATACCTCCCTGAGAAGACATCTGTATGATGTATATCTTGATTAACCAAATCATAGGAATTGTAGGGACCGATTTATCGCGTCCTGGAGTGGGGTTGGGGAAAACACATTGGGGGAATGCATCGTTACCGACACGTTGTACCCTCTACCCTCCAGCCCCACCCCAGGACGCGATAAATCGGTTCCTACAATAATGCATCGACATATACCGATTTTTGTAGTGCTTATAGTGAGAGGGAAAGGAGCGGTGTAACATTTATGAGCATAACATCACTAATACACATTTCTACACGGCGACATGCACTACACGGAAGGACGAACACGATGCGTTTGAAACCATACATATATAAACATATTGTACTCATTGTCTGTACAGTTGTCCTGTTGTTTGGTTCTCTTTTACTCACTCATAATGTACAACCCAATGCACATGCGGCAAATCCCGGCAGTGGTAATGCTTGTTCCTGGTACACCATTCGCTTTGGCGATACGTTAGCCAATATTGCAGCTAGTCATCATATAAATATCTGGACATTGGCACAAGTAAATGGTATAGGTAATATCAACCTCATCTTTGCAGGACGCCAAGTCTGTATTCCCTATGCGGTAGGAAGTGGTACAACAAGTGGGAGTTCGAGCTATTCAGGTGGCAGTAGTGGCGTAAGCGGCATCTATGGTAGCGGTGTTGTTCCATGGTACAACTACAATGCGTTGGATTGGTCATCACGAAGTCAGGTCGCGGCACAACTACGACAGCTTGCCGCGAACTACGGCTTACCCGCCAATCTTGTCCTCGCCATTGGTTGGCAAGAGAGCGGCTGGACACAGCATGTAATTGCGCGTGATGGTGGCATTGGCGTTATGCAACTTATGCCCTATACAGCAATGACCATCAACAGCAGTACAGGAATACGGCGTGACCCCTACAAATTGTGGGACAATCTCAATCTCGGTGTCACGTACCTGAGTTGGCTCTGGAATACCTTTCACGGCAATCTCTATCAAGTCATCAGTGCCTACAACGAAGGCGGTTGGGCAGTACAGCATCGTGGCATCTTCAACTGGAACTACGTCAACAGCGTGATGTATCTCATGCGCACGCTCTAATATAACAATTGTGCTATGTCGTTGGGGAACGAGGATATCTAGCAATTAGATATCCTCGTTCTTTTTTGGGAACCTTTTGACCCACTCCTGCCGTAATTCCTCTATGAAAAGAGGAAACGATTGTGGACACCTGCGAAGATGAGTTCATTAGAAAGGCAGTGTATGGAGACCAGGAGGCATTTCGCCATCTCTGGGACGCTCATCACGCCCTGGCGATGGCAACAGCACTACGCCTCTGTCATTCTCGTCCACTCGCAGAGGAGATTACGCAAGGCGCGTTTGTTCTTGCGTGGCGTGGACTTCCGCGTTTCCAGCTAGGACACCCATTTCGTCCCTGGTTTCTGCGTATCCTTTATCGCCATGCACTTGATGTGATGGAGCGTCAGCGTAGCTATCAGATTCCGATCTCTTTAGAAGCACTTCGTGAGTATGAGCAGGTAGGCGCAGATACGCATCTACAAGAGCAAGTAGCACGACGCGAGGAAATACGACATGTGCTGGCACAATTGAGCGCAGACCATCGCCGTGTAATTGCTTTACGCTATGGTGCCGACTTGACCGAGACAGATATTGCAGTGGTGTTAGACTGGCCTATTGGAACCGTAAAATCACGATTGAACCGTGCTCGTGAACGTTGTCGTATCTTGCTGTTGAAAGAAAGGAAGTGAAAGACGATGCCAGAGCGGTATTCAGAGCATGAAATAGATGATGAGCAAGACACGCTAGAAGAGAAGCTTAACATGTATTACGGACCGGATTTATCAGAACAACTACTTCCTGCATCATCCTGGTTACATCTCTCATCGCAGCTACCTCCACATCGCCCTGGCAGACCCTGGCTTCGTCCTAAATGGCGTTTTACGCGGCGTGCTACTCAGACACTTCCTTTTGATATACAAGAGAGGCTTGTACACATTGCTTTTCAAGCTAATATGCTGAATGTTGCACAAAACACACAGTGTACCTTCAAACGGCGCGTTGACGTTCCTTTTGTCTCTGTTTCTCTTTTCAAGAAACGTGCAATTCAGCTCATACTTCCACCACAAAGAAGAAGCTTACTTAGTCAAGCTGAACTTGATGTCCTCTTGGCAAGCGGTGTCGCACGCTACAAGTATATGCATCGCCTGGCTTACGCACTACCACTGATTCTGCTATCAACGCTACTGTTTACACTCTTACTTGCAATTGCACTCGTTCTCGTAATCTGGCGCAATATTTCCGCTCCTGTAGTACTCTCCGCTTTTGGAAGTGTATGTGTGTTAACTATTGCTCTCTTCTGGTTTCTCAGTTCTCAAGTGCGTCGAATAGCGCGTCAAGCCGATGTTTTAGTTGTGCGATGGATTGGACGTGACCAGACGTGTCGAGGTTTACACGCATTAGCGGCACGTAGCCACGCACCTTCTCATAAAAAGTGGGGCGAACTTTCACTGGATGAACGCATTCACGCCGTCTGTCATACTCCTGTCGCTGTAGAAGATGAACGTTTTACGCTTGTAAGATAAACGAGATTCATGTATAAGTCTCACTATGCAATTGAGAGGTTCAGGTAATAAATATGCTCAACACAACATCAGAAGTAACAGAAACAGAGATATCTCCACTTCAAACATCGCCACAGCGTTCTGGTGGTTGGTTAAGACATGTACTACGTCGTGTGCGTCTGCGTTTTGCAAGTGATAACGAGGCATTGATGATAGAAAATACTACCCAGATTTCATGGCGTATCTATCATAATTACCACCTGCTAGGTATCTTAGACGCTCATGAGGAACGCACCTTTCGACTCACCAAACATGGTACGCTCAATGTCCGCCCCCTAGACGGCGACAATGTAGAATATCTTGTGTTGTCGCTTAACGACAGCATTCATTATGTGCGTATCTATAGGCGTCACCTCAGCAAAGAGGTGGAGGTATATGATATGCGTCATGTTGCGTGAAAATTCGCACTTGACACATTTGGCAAACACCTCTATACTGAATGTATACACAACTGAATATGGAACGCATCGAACAGGAAGAGTACATAGCCTTACAAAGGGCACAGAGAGTCGGGCAGGTGGAAACTGACACCGTTGTGGTTATGGAATGGACCTGGGAGCGAAAGACGAACGTTTCTCATAAGAGTGACGAACTAGTAGTGCTTTATCGGAATGTCCCCCGTTATCGAGGACAGGATATCTACGTATCTGCTCGAAGCAGCATTGCGTTATGTATCCGGCAAATGAAGAGAGTACTCACGACAGAAAAAGCAGATGCGTGAGTAGTCTGAATGAGGGTGGTACCACGAAAGCTACGCGCTTCTCGTCCCTGTGTGGATGAGGGGCGTTTTTTATTGGTCTTTTTTCCGGTCTTTTCTATTGTTGAGGGAGGATGCGTTATGTCAATCGAAATTCGGCAAGATGTACAACCTACGGAGAATGCAACATCGGTCAAGAAGCGTGTCTTCTCCGGTGTACAGCCAACGGGCAATATTCATCTAGGTAATTACCTGGGAGCTATCCGCAATTGGGTTACAGCACAGGCAGAATACGACAATATTTTTTGTATCGTCGATCTACACGCTATCACGTTACCGATTGACCCGCAAGAATTGCATACAAACACGCGCAAACTTGCCGCGCTCTATCTTGCCTGTGGTCTGGATACACGCTACTGCAAATTGTTCGTACAATCACACGTCCGTGAACACGCCGAAGCAAGCTGGATTATGAATTGCTTCACACCGATGGGCTGGTTGAATCGTATGACTCAATTCAAAACAAAAGCTGGCGATCATGCAGACAGCGTAGATACGGGCCTGTACTGTTACCCCGTTCTGATGGCATGTGACATTCTGCTTTACCAGACACATTATGTACCCGTTGGTGATGACCAGCGCCAGCATATCGAGCTAACACGAGATCTCGCGCAACGCTTCAATGCACGCTACAACAAAGAGGTGTTTACCATTCCAGAGGGGCAGATTCGTCAGGTGGGTGCGCGTATCATGTCTCTTGACGACCCAACAAGCAAGATGAGCAAGAGTGCGGCAAATCCGGCTTCACGTATCAATCTACTCGACGATGCGAAAACTATCAAACAAAAGATTGGACGCGCTACCACCGATTCTGATCGTCTTGCGAAATTTGACCCACAGCGTCCTGGTATTACCAACCTTCTAACCATTTACCAGATGCTGACGGGCATGACACAGGAGGACATCGAAGCCGAGTTTGCGGGTAGTGGCTATGGTGCCGTCAAAGCCGCCGTCACCGATCAGCTTGTAGAAACACTTGAACCAATTCAGAAACGCTACTACGAACTCGTCAACGACCTGCCAACACTGGAAGGCATTCTCAAACAAGGTGCAGACGCAGTACGCCCACTCGCCGAGGCAACAATGCGCGATATCAAAAATGTCGTCGGGCTTGGCTAATCCTGTACGGGTCTGCTTTAGCACACCCTTTTGACATAGATCGGCGAGGGTGTGCTAAAGCAGACCCGTACAGAGGAACGGACTTAAAAAATATGTATTATCCAACATTTGAGGAGACGCAACAACTTCGGAATGCCTCAAGCATTCACACTGCGAAACGTCCGTTGCTCCCACTGTACCGCGATATTCTCGCGGATATGGAGACACCCGTTTCGGCGTATTGCAAAACGGCACAACGCCCGTACAGCTTTCTGCTTGAGAGCGTAAGCGGCGGCGAACGTGTTGCCCGCTATTCGTTCATCGGCATCGACCCCTATATGGTCATGACGCATCGGGACGAAACAGCCACGCTACGTAGAATGCATGGTGACACCTCGACAAGTGAAGATATTCCTTGCCGTGATCCACTCGCGTTTATTGAGTCTGAGCTTGGGCAATTTCAGCTTGTGGATTATAGAGGAGTTGCACGAGATGAACTGCCTCAGTTTCATGGTGGTGCTGTTGGCTATCTCTCGTATGACTCCGTAGCACGTTTTGAGCGTCTTCCCGTACCTGAAAAGAGCGAACTTGGTCTACCGCTCGCAGTCTTTTGTTTTACTGAGACTCTGCTCATCTTCGATCACGTCAAGCATCGTGTTCGCATTGTCACGCATCTGCACCTCGACGCGCCTGATCTTGAGACTGAGTACAAACGTGGCATGGCTATTATAGATGATGTACAGTACCGCCTGAGTCAGCCAGTACGTGTGCCAGATGAGCCAGAACCAACTCATGATATGACAGCGTTGCGCGTCACATCCAACCGTACACAGAGCGAGTTTGAAGATATGGTACGCCGCTCGATAGAATACATCAAAGCGGGCGATGTCTTTCAAGTTGTGCCTTCTCAACGCCTGAGTCGGCATGTCAACGCGTCACCATTCACGGTCTACCGTGCGTTACGCGCCATCAATCCCTCGCCGTATATGTTCTATCTCGACCTGGATGATTTTCATATCGTCGGAGCCTCGCCCGAATTACTTGTACGGTTCGAGGATAACGAAGTAACCATCCGCCCCATTGCAGGCACACGTCCACGTGGATTGGACAGACAGAGTGACGAAGCATTAGCCAAAGAACTGCAAAGCGATCCAAAGGAACGGGCCGAGCATGTCATGCTGATTGACCTCGCGCGTAACGACGTGGGACGCGTCAGTACACCAGGAACCGTGCAGGTCAGCGAACTGATGGAGATTGAACGCTACTCGCACGTCATGCATCTTGTCTCGAACGTGACAGGACAATTACGAAAAGATATGACACCTTACGATGCACAACGCGCTGGCTTTCCAGCAGGCACGGTTTCCGGTGCACCCAAGATTCGTGCAATGGAGATTATCAGCGAGTTAGAGGGTGAGCAACGCGGTATCTACGCGGGTGCGGTTGGCTATTTCAGTCATTCAGGCAACCAGGAGACCGCGATTGCCCTGCGTACAATGGTCATAAAGGATGGTCGGGCCTACATTCAGGCAGGATGCGGTGTCGTTGCCGACTCCGACCCCTCTACTGAATATCAAGAAAGTCTGAATAAAGCAAAAGCTTTATTACGTGCTCTTGATGAAGCTGAGCTTATTGCCAAGACACACAGAGAAGGGAGGGAAAGTTAGTTATGTTGCTACTCCTTGATAACTACGATAGTTTTACCTATAACCTGTACCAATATCTCTCGGAACTCGGTGCCGATGTGCAAGTACACCGCAATGACCAGATTACGCTCGACGAAATTGAGGCATTGCAACCGAGTCACATCGTCGTCTCGCCTGGACCATGTACACCAAATGAAGCTGGACTTTCATGTCAGGTCATCGAGACCTTTGGGCCTCGTATTCCAGTACTCGGTGTTTGCCTCGGTCATCAGTCCATTGGACAGGTCTACGGAGGACGCGTCATTCGTGCGCCAGAGCCGATGCACGGCAAAACGTCTCCAATGCATCATTCTGAACAGGGGGTGTTTCGCGGCTTGCCACACCCATTTGAGGCCAATCGCTATCACAGTCTCATCGTCGAACGCCCATCCTTACCAGATGTGTTAGAGATTACTGCTGAGACAGAAGACGGTCTCATCATGGGTCTCAAGCATCGTACCTACCCTGTTGAAGGTGTTCAGTTTCATCCAGAGTCGATTATGACGCCCGTTGGCAAGGACCTGCTACGAAATTTTCTTGAGCGATAAATACGCCATGTAGGGAGCGCAATGAATTGCGCCCCCTACATAAAGGAGAACTCTATGATTCGAGAAGCTATTACTCATGTCGCCGCAGGAGCCACGCTTAGCGAGGCCGAGGCTGCGGCAGTGATGGAAGAGATTATGACTGGTACCGCAACATCCTCACAAATGGGCGCGTTTCTTACAGCTCTACATCTACGTCCAGGTCATGAAACCGTCGCGGAGATTGCGGGTATGGCGCGTGTCATGCGTGAAAAGGCGGTCCATGTCCATCTTGATGAGAACATAGCCGAGCATGCAATGGATACCTGTGGCACTGGTGGCGATGGCTCAGGCACGTTCAACGTCTCAACGGCGGCTGGCATCGTGGCAGCCGCAACAGGAGCATCAGTTGCAAAACATGGTAATCGTTCCGCCACAAGTCGTTGTGGTAGTGCTGACGTGTTAGAAGCGTTGGGTGCGAAAATTGATCTCGGTCCCGAACAGGTCGCTCGGTGTGTACAAGAAGTTGGCTTTGGTTTTATGTTCGCACCAGCATTTCATCCCGCGATGAAGCATGTCGGTCCAACACGCAGAGAAATTGGTATTCGTACCGTCTTCAATATTCTCGGCCCACTCACCAATCCAGCACACGCGCAATATCAAGTGCTCGGTGTCGCTGATGGTTCTCTGTTACACAAAATGGGCGAGGTCTTATTACATCTTGGCTGCCAGCACGCTCTAATTGTGCATGGCGAAGATGGCCTTGATGAATGTTCGCTTAGTGCTCCCACGCATATCTGCGAAGTGCGTCAGGGTGAGGAGTTGCGCGAATACACAATTACGCCGGAAGAAATGGGATTGACCAGCATCACGGACCGTCAAGCATTCCAGGGCGGCGACCCAGCACATAACGCGACACTCTTGCGTGAACTGCTAAGTAGCTATGTTGATGTCCCAGCAACGCACATGTTATGCCTAAATGCAGGGGCGGCTCTGCTTGCCAATGAGCAGGTTGAAACGTTAGCGGATGGTGTCAAATTAGCGCGTGCTACATTACGTGAGGGCAAGGCCAAGCACAAGCTTGCTGATGTCATTGCCTGCACACAACGGCAGGTGTCTCATGTTTCTTGATCGCATTGTAACTCAAACACGCGCCGACTTAGTACAGCGCAAAATCGACCACCCGCTAGCAGAGCTACAGCGTTTGGTTGCTGAACAAGCACCGCCGCGTGACTTTGTAGCAGCCTTCACGCCGCGTTCGCGTGTCCACTTAATAGCGGAGGTCAAACGTGCATCGCCTTCAAAAGGAATGCTTGCACCACACTTGAATCCAGTGGAAATTGCGCGAACCTACGAGGCAAACGGTGCATCGGTTATCTCTGTCCTGACGGAGCCACATTTCTTTCTTGGCTCGCCCGAATACCTTACGTCTATCAAGCAAGCTGTACATATTCCAGTGTTGTGCAAAGACTTTATTGTTGACGGCTATCAGGTTTATGAAGCATGTGCATGGGGAGCCGATGCTATTCTGCTCATTTGCGCTATCTTAGACGACACACAACTTCGTCATCTACTCTCAGTTGCACATGAACTGCACATGCATTGTCTTGTCGAGGTCCATAGCCGAGAAGAGGCACAACGAGCCGTAGATGCTGGAGCGATGGTCATTGGCGTTAACAGTCGTGATCTTACTACCTTTAAGATGAAGCCATACCTTATACGCGATATTCGCTCCATTATTCCTGCTAACCGAGTCGTCATTGCCGAAAGCGGTATTTCTTCGGCAGCCGACGCACGCCGGCTTGCACGTTATGATGTGCAAGGTATGCTGGTTGGCGAGTCGCTTGTCGTCTCAAACGACGTGCCAGCACAGATGCAGATGCTGTTACAGGGGGCGAACGCAAGTACACAAGTAAAAATTTGTGGTCTCCGTCATCCCGAATCTATACAGACAGCTATAGAAGCGGGTGCAGACATGCTTGGCTTCATTTTCTATGAACCGAGCCATCGCTACATTCAGCCTCAATATGTACAAGAGGCTCTTAGGTCCTCTCTCTCGAATTTAAAAGAGCAAGTGTTGCCTGATCTTGTTGGCGTCTTTGTTAACAAAGAAATTCATTTCATCAACGATGTGGTTGAGGAGGCTGGGCTACACTATGTGCAACTACACGGCACAGAATCGCCCGAATTTTGCCAACAGATTACACGACCTGTGATTAAAGCAATTCCGCTTAAGAACGAAGCAGACCTTGCACAAGTGGCACGCTATCAAGATGTTGTATGGCGGCTTCTGCTCGATACGCCCACTCCTGAGTGGGGCGGTACAGGTGTAGCACATGATTGGAAGCTTGCTAGTGCTATCGCACGAGAGACACGCATTCTTTTAGCAGGGGGCTTGACGCCTGAAAACGTTACTCAGGCACTTCAACAGGTGCATCCGTGGGGCGTCGATGTTAGTAGTGGGGTCGAAACGCAAAAACGAAAAGACAACGATAAAATACGTGCGTTCATCGAGAATGTACGTGCAACAGGAATAAAGAAGGAAGAGCATGCAAATCCAAGATAAAGCAACCTATCAGCACAATGTCTATCCCGATGAACGTGGACGCTTTGGCGCGTTCGGTGGTAAATTTGTCCCCGAAAGCCTCATGTCTGCATTGACAGAACTAGAGGATGCATACAATCAATCACAGCATGATGCTGAATTCCAGGCCGAGTTAGCCACACAACTGCACAGTTTTGTTGGTCGTCCCACGACTCTCCATTATGTGCCACGTTTCTCCGCACTGGTCGCACCTAATGTGAAGGTCTATCTCAAACGCGAAGACCTTGCACATACGGGAGCGCACAAAATCAACAATGCGCTGGGACAGGGCTTGCTCGCAAAACGGATGGGTAAGAAGCGCATCATCGCCGAAACAGGTGCGGGACAACACGGCGTAGCAACCGCGACGGTGTGTGCTATGCTCGGTCTCGAATGTATCGTCTACATGGGCGATGTGGATATCGAACGTCAATCGCTCAACGTCTTTCGCATGAAATTGCTCGGTGCGAGAGTAGAACCTGTCAGCAGTGGCACACGCACTCTGAAAGATGCTACAAATGAAGCCATCCGTGATTGGGTGACGAATGTAGAGACAACCTACTACATCATTGGTTCCGCTGTCGGTCCACATCCTTATCCACGTATTGTCCGTGACTATCAATCCGTTATTGGTATTGAAGCACGCAAGCAAGTTCTACAACAAGCCGGACGCTTGCCCGATATGATTATCGCGTGTGTTGGCGGTGGCAGTAACGCAATAGGTATGTTCTACCCCTTTGCTGATGCACCAGAAGTGAAGCTACTTGGAGTCGAGGCTGGCGGTTCAAGCTCAAAGGTAGGAGAACACGCTGCTACACTTTCTTTAGGGAAACCCGGTGTATTGCACGGTGCATTGAGTTATCTATTGCAAAACGAGGATGGGCAGGTGCTCGACACGCAAAGCATTTCCGCAGGGCTTGACTATCCTGGTGTTGGACCGGAGCATAGCTATATGCATGACTCAGGACGTGCAACCTATGTTTCCGCAACCGATGCTAGCGCGTTACATGGTCTACAAGCGTTAAGCCAGACCGAGGGCATCATTCCAGCATTGGAACCCGCCCACGCACTTGGTTATCTATTAGAAATGGGTGAACAGGGCAAAATTCCCGCTAACTCGCTGATCGTTGTCAACCTGTCAGGACGTGGCGATAAAGACGTAATCACGGTGGCAAAAGCGTTGAACGTGAATTTGTAGGAGAAGGTTAGAGATGACACAACTGATTGATCTCAGTCATCCACTAGTGCAAGGTATGCCCTCGTATCCAGGACTACCAGAGCCACACTTTCGCACATGGTTCACGCATGATGAAAGTGCTAGCCGAGGCTCATATGCACCTGGGACAACATTTCAAATAGCAACCTACGAGATAGGTGGGAATACAGGAACCTATGTTGATGCTCCCTTTCATCGCCATTCACAGGGCCATGATCTCGCAACACTACGTCTTGAACAATTAGCAAACATACCAGGAATTGTTGTTCCTGTTTTACACGATGGAGCGATAGGACCAGAGGTATTTCAAGGGCTTGACCTTGCACAAAAAGCTGTCCTTGTTCACACTGATTGGTCAACGCGCTGGGGAAGCTCTGACTATTTCCGCTCCGGTCCTTTCCTAACGACCGAAGCATCTCAGTTTCTAGTAGAGGCAAAAGTTACAC
>CAXUHF010000107.1:14769-18207 GCA_964250765.1 uncultured Ktedonobacteraceae bacterium
GGTCCTTTCCTAACGACCGAAGCATCTCAGTTTCTAGTAGAGGCAAAAGTTACACTCGTAGGCATAGATTGTGCAAATATAGACGATATGGGCGATACAGCACGACCAGCGCACACGATTCTGCTTGCAGCAGACATACCGATTGTGGAACATCTTCGCAATTTGCAGCAATTACCAACATCAAACTTTCGCTTTTTCGCTGTCCCACCAGCAATTAAGGGTGGTACATCGTTTCCAATACGTGCCTTCGCCATCAGCGAATAAAGATGTAGGGACCGATTGATCGGGTCCTTCTGGCTTACAAATACCGCACGAGGACGCGATCAATCGGTCCCTACATTTAAAGTACTTTGGTAGGAGAAAATAATCATGGAACTTACTCACGATATTGTAGTAAATCAAGCTACATCAGGTATAACGCCAGCCTCGAAAATCGCGCAAACCTTTGTATATGCGAAGCAAGCAGGACGAGGCGTCCTTATTCCGTACTTTATGTGTGGCTATCCTTCGGCGGAACAAAGTGTCGAAATCGTTCTTGCTGCCGCAGAAGGTGGAGCAGACATCATCGAGCTAGGCATGCCTTTTAGCGACCCACTCGCGGATGGCGCGACCATTCAACATGCGGGACACATTGCATTAGAGCATGGCATGACCATTCGTGGCTGTATGGATATTGCACATCAAGTTTCAGCGAAGAGTGCGGTCCCGTTGCTACTCATGGGTTACTATAATCCAGTCATGGCTTATGGATTAGCACAATTTTGTGCAGATGCAAAAGCAAATGGTGTTAATGGCCTTATCATTCCTGATTTACCGATGGAAGAGGCCCAGCCTTTGCTTGAAGAGGTCAAAAAAAATGGTCTTGCTCTAATCTTTTTGATACCACCCACAACACCCGATGAGCGTATCGCAAAAGTTGCGGAGCTTACAGCAAGCGAAACGGGCGGCTTTGTCTATTGTGTCTCGCTCAGTGGTGTTACAGGTTCACGCACATCGTTACCCACACATCTACGAAGTTTCATTGAACGCATCAAAGGCTATACGAAGGACTTGCCAATCGCAATTGGCTTTGGCTTGTCAACGCCTGAACATATCGCTGAAGTGACAAGTTATGCCGATGGTGCTGTTGTTGGTAGTGCGCTTGTACACCTGATTGATCGACACGCGGACGGAACATCAGCCGAGGCAGTGAGACACTATATCCAGAGTCTTCGTCAAAAATAGGATACAACGCACATACCCTCATTGCTAGATACCATGTACACTTGAGACCAATCAGGTATAGTGTATGCTTGCCACCATCTCGTACAATAGGCATACTTGTGTTTAACTACTTCTGCAGGGAGTGTTGTAGAGGTAGGTATGCAAGCAGAAAGGGGTATGTGTCAGTATGTATTGTCGAGGCATCCGAGGTGCAACAACTGTCGAGCGCAACGACCGCGAGGAGATTCTTGCGGCAACAACAGAACTGTTACAATTACTAATAGAGCGCAATGAACTACAAACAGAAGATATCACAAGTGCGATCTTCACTATGACAGAGGATTTGAATGCGGAATTTCCTGCACTTGCGGCACGCGCGCTTGGCTGGACAGAGACAGCGTTGATGTGTATGCGTGAAATACCTGTTCCAGGCAGTCTAGGCAAGTGTATCCGTATCCTCTTACAAGTGAACACAGAACGCAATGCATCGGATATACAGCACGTCTATATTCGGAATGCGGTAGGCTTACGCCCAAGTTTCAGTAGCAAAAATCGTTCGTAGTGCGTCTATAGAAGCAGATAGTATTAGGCAATCATGACAATGGCGTTACGATGTGCCGAAGTTCTGGCAATTGTACGCCAGTATTATTGTATCCAGTGTACATAAAGGAGCTATTCCCATGATTGTCGTGATGAAGTCGTCAAGTAGTGATGAACAGATCAACCACGTAATGTCGTTTTTGTCGAAGCATGGCTTATCAGGTCATCCTTCAAGTGGTGTCGAGCGTACCATTATTGGCGTGTTGGGTGCGGTTGGACCTTCCGGTGCGCCTGGAAGTATTGGCGGCATTAATCCCGCGTTAGGTGAGTCGTTGGAAGGGTTGCCAGGGGTGGAAAGTGTGCTACGTGTCTCCAAACCATATAAACTTGCCAGCCGCGAGTTTCATCCACAGGATACCATCGTTGATATTCCGGTTGCATGTGTTCAAGAGGGTGTTGTGCATGTCGGTGGCAAAGAAGTGGTCATGATGGCAGGCCCTTGCACAGTCGAGAGCGAAGAGCAACTTATGACGACTGCCGAGGCTGTACGCAAAGAGGGTGCTGTTATTCTGCGTGGAGGGGCCTTCAAGCCTTCAACCTCTCCCTATGGCTTCCGTGGCATGGGCGAAGCTGGCTTGAAGCTGTTGGCGAAAGCGCGTGCGGAGTT
This sequence comes from uncultured Ktedonobacteraceae bacterium, assembly GCA_964250765.1. GTDB lineage: Bacteria > Chloroflexota > Ktedonobacteria > Ktedonobacterales > Ktedonobacteraceae > JBBQVS01. The sequence goes on from CAXUHF010000107.1 coordinate 17,180, forward strand.
CGGTATGGCAATCATCACCGAGGTCATGACTCCTACTGATGTACCAATGGTATGTGAATACGCTGACATTCTACAGATTGGTACACGCAACATGCAGAACTATATGCTGCTCGACGAAGTTGGACGCACGAACACACCTGTCGTTCTCAAACGCGGTATGTCGGCAACGTTTGAAGAGTGGTTGCTTGCGGCTGAATATATTCTTTCACAAGGCAACCGCAATGTTATTCTGTGTGAACGTGGTATCCGTACTTTCGAGAAAATCACGCGCAACACAATGGATATTAGTGCCATTCCGCTCATCAAGCAACTATCGCACCTGCCGATCATCTCTGACCCCAGTCAAGGTACAGGTCGCCGTGACCTCGTTGGTCCAATGTCGCTCGCATCTGTCGCAGTTGGAACCGACGCACTGCTGATAGAGGTTCACCCCAACCCCGACGAAGCTCTCAAGGATGGAGCACAATCGCTCACCATCGAGCAGTTCCGTGAACTGATGCCACAGGTCGAGAAAGTTGCGGCTGCGATTGGTCGTACGTTTGTAAAAGAGTAGTCTAAGTTACACACAGCATAAGAGAGCAGGATGCTGTGGACTCCTGCTCTCTTATGCTGTGTGTAATTCTTTTATTTGGTGTCGTGTAGGACTGGTGGCAACTCTTTATCTTTGGCGATAAAACGGATTGACAAGGAATTAACGCAATGACGTGTGTTCTTGTCGGTTAAACGTTCGCCCAAGAAGACGTGGCCTAGATGAGCACCACAGTTGGCGCATTCGATTTCTGTTCGATATCCATCTGGGTCGGGCAGACGCTTAACCGCGTTAGGGAAATTCTCGTCAAAGCTAGGCCAGCCACAACCAGAGTCGAACTTTGCTTGCGCGGTGAAAATTGGATTGTTACAGCGACGACACACATATGTGCCATCCTTAAAAAAGTGGTCATATTCGCCGCTAAACGGTCTTTCCGTGCCTTTATGTACGATGACGCGTTCTTCTTCAGCCGTTAATTTATTCATGTTTGCTCCAAAAG
>CAXUHF010000108.1:0-2349 GCA_964250765.1 uncultured Ktedonobacteraceae bacterium
AAGTTATTTTTGTCGATATGTTTAACTAAAATTCATTATAATTAATACCGCCCTCCCCCAATGCATCCCATTGGGCGAGGGCGTAATAAATTATAGTCCCTACAGACTGTTTTGAGATCGCAATAGATTGGTTGCTACCTTTGCTATCATCATCGCTTATGCGACTTGTTTGGCGAAACTTGTACGCTTAACGATGGGAAACCAGCACTAATGATTTCTAAAGAAGAACCGCCTTGTTCATTTGTGTAGACAATATCGTCAGCGAAAGGCCAAGCCGAGTTGTCAAATGGCACAATCACATCGTTAACGCGTCCAACCATATGAATCGCACGCATATCGAATGGTTGTAGTGAGTTTGCAATAGCAAGCAGGGTTTGCTGACCTATACCGTCGCGCTGATCCCCCACAATCCAGAATATGACGCCATCGTGTTCATAAATGATCTCGCTACGACCACCATACACCCAATCATGTGAAAATCTATTGATACGAACCCACTGACCATCGACATAAATTGCTTGTGCGTGACCATCTCGTCCAATTTGAAGAGAGTGCGCGGCTCCAAACTGCACTACTTGAAGAACTTGACCCTGTGGTTTAAACTCGGACACTGAAATTTTGCCTGTTCCATGTGATGCACTTCCCTGTCGCTCGTAAGTGTATTCCAATTCTATAGCAGGACCGTCCGCCCAACTTTGATCTACACCTTGATAGAGATATGTTGAACTCAACGTATAACGATCAGGTAGAGCAATAGGACGGTAAATAGGAAATTCTAGTTGTTCTTGCGCTTCCAATAACGTAATCTTTTTAGGAGACACGCCGGAAGCGGTATTAGCAGTATATGAGTTTTTTGGCTTTTTTGTGGAAGACAAACTAGGATAGCCGTTTACCAGCAGTACCCCACTATGACGACTAGTGAGCAATACATTAAGACCTGATGCAAATGATGGACCTGTTGCAACCATTGTAAAAACTACGAACAGCAGGCAAGCTACAAAAAGTGCAAGAGCTGGACGTTGTGACCTTATGATGTATTGTGCCGATGAGGAAAGAGGAACGCTCTTTTCACGAAATAGGCGACGACGTAGTTTTAGCCGACGGAAAACCTTGGCGTGTGTTTTGTGTTCTAATCCATGTATAACAGGCTGAAAGATAGGATTTTCTGCTTCTAAAAGCGTTTGCACGAAGTAAGGTGGTAACTCTTCCTTATCAGGGGCAAATAGAGTCTCCAGCTCCTGCGCAAAGGCTATATCTTCAGCCGTAAAATCTTCAGGTAGCCCAAATTCCTGTCTGAGCAACAGGGAAGAATCGATGCATTGATCATCCCGTTCATTGTCAAATTCGCTCGTACTCATGTGCATGCTCCTTGAGAGCCTCGCGTAAGCTTTTCCGCGCTCGCCAGAGTCGAGTATCGACAGCATGGCGTGTTAAGCCTGTTTTTGCTGCAAGTTCTTCCGTGCTGGCGAACTTAAAGTAGCGTTGATAGATCAGATAGCGGTCAAGCTCAGGCAACGTCGCCAAGGCGAGACGCAGTTCTTCGCGCCTCTCGCTCTGTTCTAACAATGTTTCCATATTCGACTCTGGGTGCGGAGGGAGCATCACGCGGTTTTCGCTCTCATATCCACCCCAACCAAATTTTTTTCGACTTCCCATGCTATCCGATGAAGCCCATTGTCGGTTTTCATCGGCTGACTGTGTATTGTGTACCTGACGACGACACAACTGACGACGCCGATCAAGGGCGATGTACTTAGCACGCATGGTAAGCCATGTACGTAACGTTCCTCGTCCAGGATCAAAGGAGGCGATTTCTTGCCATGCAGCAACGAAGAGGTCATTAACGCACTCTTCTGCATCTTGAGCAACACCAATGCCATCCAACACCAAACGAATAAAATAGAAAAGTTCTCGTGAATAGCGAGAGATGAGCGTTTCCAGGGCTTCTGGGTTATGCTCATGCAATCCGTGTGCGAGATCATCATCAGACCAGTCTGGTCGCACCATCATAGCTCCTTGCACATCTTAAATATATCTCTTCCTAGATAAAAGTCATTGATGGAACCGATTGTAGTATCCTACACAATGACCACATGCATTTAGAAGAAAGATATAAAGATGATTGGTGGTACACTCGCCTTGTTCTACGAGATATACTACGTCTCATGCAACGCACTTCTCTCACATGTTAAGGCTTCTTATTATCTTGCTTGAAGCAACGCAAAATGTCAAGGCTTTAAGAGCAAATTTTTTACCTTTTCTTAACAATTATCCTCTAGTCATAACAATACAAAGAGACATGCGCCCGCAAAAAAAAATTTAAGGTGGGTGTTTTGTTTTGTTTATTAT
>CAXUHF010000108.1:2359-4583 GCA_964250765.1 uncultured Ktedonobacteraceae bacterium
AACAAGTCGAATGTGATGGACTCGTACTACGAGTTAAAAAAAAAAAAATTAGACCTCCTACCTGAAAAAACTTTTTCAGGTCGGATGTCTCTTTGTATTAGGACGATGCGCAGAGAGAATTCAGACATTAAAGGGCACGAAGACAGTTTCATTAGCTACATCAGAACGATAGAACAACTTCAGTGTTTTCGCTGCACCTGTTGGTACTTGAAAAACAACGGTACCACTTCGTGAGCTGTTCGCATCAATCGAGCCAAAGAAGCTACCAGTTGTGTTTGACGCTAGTCCAAACACATCTCCTTCGGTTCCAAAGAGTGAAAAGTAACTTGGTTGATTGGTAATAGCTTTTGCACTTGTGTTTTTTATTGTCATTGACATGCTTATAGCCGTAGAATTTGGGTCTGAGCCAGTCCCTTTACTGACATTATGAATAATGAGAGTACGATCTGCGAGCACAACTTGCTGGCTATGTGCACCCCCGCCAGCAACAGGTGTTGGCGAAAGGATAACAGTCGGACCAACTCCGGGTGTACTTGGTACGGAAGTAACGGCAACAACAGTACTGCTCGTAGTCGCTACCGTTGCTTGTTGTGTTGGTTTCACTTGCTGTGTCGGCGTCGCTTCACTGCTCGTAGTATTGCCTGAACTACAGGCTCCTAGCACACACAGACACAGAGCTATTGCGCAGAGTGCTATATACCGTTGAACATGAGGGATAGTCATCGTAACTCTTCCTTTTTTAGTCAAGTATATCAATACTGATACATAGGTAGACGAACACCTTGTATTATCTCTATGGAATGCTTTCTATGCAACTTACTAGGAAATTTGTATCACAAATGACTTCTCACTTATGCGCAGCAGTGATGAGAGCGGGTATCAGTTTGCTTACAATAGGACTACCGAGACCTGTTACATAGTCATAGCCTGTGTGAGCAGTGCAAATCGTGCCACAGGTGCCATTATTGCCAGAAGTAATATCATGGAAGTAGGCGGCATAGTGTGTTTGTGCAAGTGCATAAAGCTGGGTGTTTATATTCTTCAACGTGCCTGTGCGACTTTGATTGGCTAGGGCAAGGACACCAGCAAACATAGGTGCAGAAACACTTGTTCCACCAAGTATAAAGAAACCTTTTTGACCATTATAGCCGAAGCTATCGTATACGTTCACGCCTGTGCTGGGGTCTGCGACCATCGCTACATCGGGAACGCCACGCTTCGTGTTCTTGTTGAAGCCAGCTTGATAGGTAGATGCTTTCTCATATGCACTCACACCGCCGCCGCTTCCATTCCAGGCTGTCTCGCTTACGTAGGTACCATTAGTTTGTATCTTGAGCGTTGTACCACCGACAGCAGTGACATATGGAGAAGAGGCAGGATATTGTGCGCCAGTACCGCTATCACCGGAAGAGGCTGTGAAACTCACACCTTTTGCACTACCAGCAGCGAAAATGCCGTCGCCAAGTGCTCCTGTCTGACTCGCTGACTCACTCCCGCCAAAGCTCATAGAGACAACTGTTGCACCACGGTTCGTATACGCATCCTTTACAGCCGCATACAAGTCTCCGTCGGTAGGAGTCTTAGCTGCCTCAAGAATAATTTTCGCTTTGGGTGCAACCGCGTGAACCATTTGCACATCGAGGTCGGTCTCTAATGCCCATCCCTCATCAACAGTCTGAATGTGTCCCTGTGGAAAGATGCTTGTGATAGTTGTGGCAGGCAGTTTATATGTTGAGTCATATTTGTTGAGATCAGCCTGAGCGTTAGGATTACCATATGCATCAATGATAGCAACAGTAATGCCAGTACCATTATTTGCTAAGAGGTCTATGCCATAGGCTTTACGAAACTGAGCAGGCGTGAGACCGCCACTAACGCTATTGCGAGAGAATCTAAGTATCTTAACAGGATGTCCTGCTCTATGGAGTGAGAAATTGTCTACTAGAGCAGCTTTGGTAGTTTTTACGTTAAACATAGAAAATGCTGTCGCACAGACAGCAAGCAATGCAAGCAGAGTGAGCACTGATACGGTAAACTTACGCATGAAAAAGACACACCCCTGTTCTGAGAAGAGTACGTAGATATCAATCCACATTTGCCAATCATACTTGAGTCTATCGGACATAGTCAACAAAAATAGAGGATGGTACTAGAGAGCAAAGACCGTGCGCGGACGCAACCAGGGCTGGGGAGGCGGCCCAGTGGTGGGAGGAGGATGAGGTTT
>CAXUHF010000108.1:4593-9883 GCA_964250765.1 uncultured Ktedonobacteraceae bacterium
CTCACGAACGAGGAGTTCGTGAGCGCACCGTCTTTGCTCTCTAGTACGTGTGTGATGTATGTTCTAGCGTACGTTCAGCATAGGAATTTTCGAGACGGTCCAGCGATCATTAGGGCTGGAAACCTCGAATTGCACCATTGAGATGGCATCTGTAGGACAGCGTACGATACACAGCCCACAGCGAATACACTTTTCTTCGTCGATAATCATGTCCGCACCGCCCTCCCATGTTTCGGTGCTTTCATGCATTGCATCGCCTTTGACGATACGTGAGAGACCTTCCATGCTAATGCAGTCGTAGGGACAGATATCGACACAAGCAGAGCATAGAATACAGATCGAGGGGTCGATCATAATATTCAACTGGCATTGCAAACAGCGTCGTGCCTGCATAACGGCCTGCTCTGGTGTATAGCCTGTTTCTGCTTCACGCGTATTGCTATATCGGTCTTTGAGTGGTAGTGAGGGCAACAATTGATGTCCAATGGACTCGTAGTTGTCAACCATACCACGACGGTAATCGGGTAACTCGACCTCTTCGGCTGCTTCGGCTGGTTTATCAACACCGCCTAGATAGCGATTGATTGCCGCAGCAGCGTCACGTCCATCACCAATAGCGGAAATCAGGTTACGTGACCCTTGTGTGTAATCACCACCTGCGAACAAGCCAGGGACGTTGGTCATCCAGCTATCGAAATCCACTAGAGGAATACCATATCTATTAACCTCAAGACCTAGCTCTTCTGCCTGTAACCAGGAGGCATCACTATACTGACCAAAGGCTGGTACAACGGTGTCTACGTCAAGATCGAACTCACTCCCCTTGATTGGCACAGGTCGTCTGCGACCACCTGCATCGGGATCACCAAGTTTGTTGCGCACAAAGCGCACACCACTCGCATGTATCCCATCCTTCGAGAGCACTTCGGTCTGTGTCGCAAGATACATGAATTCGACGTTCTCAAGCACTGCTTCATCAACCTCATACTCGTCGGAAGGCTGCTCTTCCTTTGAGCGACGGTACACGACGTATACCTTCTCTGCGCCAAAGCGAATAGAGGTACGGCAACAGTCGAGAGCCGTAAAGCCTGCACCCAGAATAGCTACACGTTTACCAATGAACATTGGCTCACCGTAGTTCGTCTTTTCTAGCAGACGAATGCCATCAACGACACCTTTGAGGTCGGCACCAGGAATAACTTTGTTATCGGGTCCAGCTAAGGGGTTAGGAATATAGCAGCCTGCGCCTACGTATACCGCGTCAAATTGTGAGAGCATGTCTTTGATCTGGATATCACGCCCAACACGTACGTTATACTGTACTTCAACGCCAATATCTTCCATGTACTCGTCGCACTCTTCGCGTGTAACATCACGAGGAAGACGCCAGACAGGAATACCATTGACCATGACGCCACCAGCCGTGGGATATTGCTCATACACGGTAACGGGGTAGCCCATCTCGCGTAGGTCACGAGCACATGCCAGCCCTGCCGAGCCTGCGCCGATGACTGCAATTTTTTTGTCTTTGGTGATTGGTGGCTTTTCTGCGTGATGGCGATATTCGCGGTGGTCAGCAGCAGCGCGTTTTAACCAGCAGATGGCAATTGGTTTGCCATCGACTTTGTTACGACGACATACTGGTTCACAGGGACGCGCACAGGTTCGCCCTAGCACGCCGGGTACAACATTTGCTTTACGGTTAAGAAGATATGCTTCGTCGAAACGAGCTTGTGAAATTAATCCAATATAGGTGGAAACGTCTGTATGTGCGGGACAGCCCACCTGACAGGGAATATTCGTCTGGTACCAATCGGGGGTCACACCAACCGATTGATATCGCGCTTCCAAGTCGCTATCGGGATCAAACATGTTCGGGTCCTTTCCTGAGTATCCAGCACACGCTATCCATTAGAAAAGAACTAGCCGTGTCTGGATCAGGGGAGATAGCATTTTTGTATAATGGCCCACCATAGAGAAATCTCCCACACGCTAGGCCAATGTGTGTGGGGATGTATGAGTGCTTTTTAGATACTCGTAAAATGTGCGTAGGATAAAGATAAATTTCCTTGTCAGATTATAGCATAGAGTGGGAACAAGCAACAATGCTCATTTTTGGCGAGTAGAGAGCTATATATGTGTGATACAGCTCTCTATTCACCAATGTGTGCAATCAAACCAGCAAGCAATGCTGCACGTGGCGCGATACTGTCGAGCAAAAGGTACTCGTACGGGCTATGGTCACGCCCACCGATAGGACCAAGACCGTCAAGCGTTGGGACACCATAATCAGTTACAAAGCTGCCATCAGAGGCCCCCCCTGTTGTCGTGTCATGAAGTGGAAAGTCAAGCGTGGCGGCAATCTCTTTGGCGGTCATGACCATTTTTTGACTTGTTGGTGTGAGAGCCATTGGATTTCTTGAGTCTGGTTCTTGCATAAGAGTCGTCTCGACATCGGCAACACTATGCTTTTTGAGGAGTTCATGCCAGCGTGCCTCCGTCGCTAACCGATCCTCAGTGTGCAAGAAGCGTAGGTCGATACGTGCCATTGCTGATTCTGGCACAACGTTTGGTGCCGTTCCACCGGAGATACTTCCCACATTGATAGAAATGCCCTCGCGCCATCCATTGATACTCGTCAGTTGCAGTGCTTGATGAGCTATTTCCAGGATAGCGTTGCGACCTTTTTCTGGCTCGACACCTGCATGAGCCGAGCGACCTTGTGCTGTGAGTGTATACCATGCGTTTCCCTTACGCGCACTCACGATATCACCGTTTGCGCGGGCCGCTTCCAGTACTAACGCTCCACTACATCCCTCACATGCAGAGTGCATAAGCTTAAGAGAGTGCCGAACGCTAATTTCTTCATCCGAGACGCATAGGAAGCGAATTTCACCAAATGCACGATAAGAGAGTGCAAGCATTGCCTCGATTGCGTAGAACCCTAATAGGATACCACCCTTCATATCAATCACGCCAGGACCATACGCAATGTTATTCTCAATGCGTACAGGACGACGTGCCGCCGTTCCTACTGGATAGACCGTATCCATGTGACCAAGCAGCAATACGCATCCCTCGCCCTCGCCTTGCAACGTCCCAATAAGATCGTTACCCCATTGTTCCTGTTCGACAATTGTTGTATCCATGCCAAGACCGCGCATACGAGCCGCTAAATAGGTCGCCATGTTGTCTATACCTGCTTTATTGTGGCTATCGGAGTCGATTGCGCAGACCTCACGTAACTCATCTACATAGCGCGTTTGCTGCTGTTGGAGATACTCTTCCACCCCAACTACAAGTGCTTGCATATCCATATCTCATAGTGCCTCTTCGATGATATTATAATGTCAGCAAGAATGCGAAATAGAATTATTCGAGGTAGGGACCGATTTGTCGCGTCCTAGTCGGCGGTTGGTTGCCACGAGGACGCGATAAATCGGTCCCTACCTCGTCAAACTACATCATCATTTGCAAGCATTATCTTTATTGTATGAATACGATTTAAACGTAGTGAAAGGAACATTGACAAATGACACAAGAGAAAAATGTAGCACATTCAGGTCCACGACCTGTTCGAGCCGCACGTGGTACAACACTTTCTTGTAAAGGGTGGCAACAGGAGGCGGCGTTACGTATGCTCATGAACAATTTAGACCCTGAGGTTGCCGAGCGACCCGATGATCTTGTTGTCTATGGCGGCTCTGGACGCGCTGCACGCTCCTGGGCAGCGTTCGATGCTATCGTGCGCTCATTGCGCGATCTGGAAAACAATGAGACGCTCTTGGTGCAATCGGGCAAACCTGTTGGTATTTTTCGCACACATGCTGATGCACCACGTGTCTTAATTGCGAACTCAAATCTTGTGCCACATTGGGGAACCTGGGATGAGTTCCGTCGTCTCGAAGCACTCGGTCTTACGATGTATGGGCAGATGACGGCTGGCTCTTGGATTTACATTGGCTCACAGGGTATCGTACAAGGGACCTATGAGACCTTCGCGGAAGCTGCTCGCCTCCATTATGGAGGAACACTCAAGGGAAAGTTTGTACTGACTGCTGGCCTCGGCGGTATGGGTGGTGCCCAACCCCTTGCTGTGACGATGAATGAGGGTGTTTGTTTGGCGGTCGAGGTTGACCGACAGCATATTCAACGTCGCTTGGATACAGGCTATTGCGATGAGATAGCAAGTACACTTGACGAGGCTTTACATCAGGTGCGTGAGGCGTGTGAGCAGGGTCAGCCATTGTCGATTGGGCTTATCGGCAATGCAGCCGAGGTGTATCCAGAACTGGTACGACGCGGCATTATTCCTGATATGGTTACGGATCAAACATCAGCGCATGACGCTTTGAACGGTTATACACCTGCTGGTCTATCACTGGCTGAGGCGAACGCATTACGTACACAGGACCCACAGGCATATGTTCAGCGTTCAACCGCTTCGATGGTGACACATGTTCGTGCCATGCTTGCGATGCAGGAACGCGGTGCAATCGTCTTTGATTATGGCAATAACCTGCGTGGTCAAGCATTGGCTGCGGGTGAGACACATGCGCTAGACTTTCCTGGCTTTGTGCCAGCCTATATTCGACCCCTTTTCTGTCGTGGCAAAGGTCCATTTCGTTGGGTCGCGCTTTCTGGCGATCCAGAAGATATTTATCGTACCGATGAGGCTATACTCGAACTGTTTCCAGAGGATGCCGCGCTGAAGCGTTGGATTACGCTCGCGCGCCAAAAGATTCATTTTCAGGGACTTCCTGCGCGTATCTGCTGGCTAGGCTATGGACAACGTGATAAGGCCGGACTAGCATTTAATGAGCTTGTTGCGAAAGGCATTGTGAAGGCTCCGATTGTGATTGGGCGCGATCACCTTGACAGTGGTTCGGTAGCCTCGCCGTACCGCGAAACCGAGGCTATGAAGGACGGAAGCGATGCTATCGCCGATTGGCCTCTACTGAACGCTTTACTGAACACTGCTTCTGGCGCGACATGGGTCTCGTTACATCACGGCGGCGGTGTTGGTATTGGTTACTCAATACATGCAGGACAGGTCATTGTCGCCGATGGCACACCGGAAGCGGCTGAACGTCTCAAACGCGTACTCACCAATGACCCTGGTACAGGCGTTATGCGCCATGTTGATGCTGGCTATGATGAAGCCATTGCCTATGCTCAAGAAACGGGTCTACAGATACCTATGCTTTAAGTACATATTCTGTAGGGACCGATGTATCGCGTCCCCGCAGCCGGTGGAAAAGCGGGGCGGGCCCGGGAAATACGGGGCAGA
>CAXUHF010000108.1:9893-18156 GCA_964250765.1 uncultured Ktedonobacteraceae bacterium
CCCCGCCCCCTCCCCCCTTTTAACCCCGTTTTTTGCCCCTTAAAAATGGGTCCCTACTAGTCTGTCAAAGTACATTTGGTACCGAAACCAGGGCGCCCTTGCCCCAGCCACATCAAGATTGACAGACTACTACCAATCTGTCAACCAAGATCGTCGTCTACTACACGGCATTTCAAAGGACTTCAATATCCTTATGGTAAAGGATTCTGTCCCATGAGTCGCGTCCCCATCGCGGCTGACTTTTTAACAACATCAAAACCATACCGAGTCATTTCTGTTTCGTACTCACTTATTGCTTCCGAAAGTGTTCGTTGCCCATGAGCGACATCTTCAAGATGGCGTGCAAGGAGTGCACCGTCATGCATAGCGATGTTGGCTCCTCGCCCCAGCGTTGGCGTCATCGCGTGAATAGCATCTCCTAAGAGTGTAACGTTCGTGGATTTCGGCATCTCGCATGGAATACTCGTATACATTTCAACAAAGAAAAATGATGTTGGATCGCCATGAGCGGGAATTGCCCTTGAACTTTCAGGCCATTCTTTCATGAGTTTTACAGACAACGTCTGAAGTTCCTCGCTACTTAAAGCTAGAAGGTGAGCATCGTCGTGCCCAAAGAGTTCCTTTCTTCCTCCGACAATACACACAACATAGTCGTCTTGTAACCGGAGTTCGGCTTTCGACATGAATTGAGATGCCGCCACATCAGGACGTATTGGAAACACGACTGGCCCCAGACCTAAAAAGAGTTTTTGGGAATCAATAGCGATTGTAAACACATCTTCACGCGCTTGATCTGGCACACGTTTCATCGCCTCAGGCATCGGGAGACGACCATAGATGGCGCGTACATCAGTGTCTTGAGTGTCTGCATGAGGAACACGTTGTTTTCTCACCCTCGACCGAATTCCGTCAGCTCCTACTAAAAGATTCCCCTTGGCTTGTGTTCCATCCTCGAATGTAATGATAACGCCCTTCTCATCACTTTCATACCGAGAAAGTTTTTTTCCGAAATGGACGATGTCTTCCAGATCAGTGAACAATATCTGTCTTAACGTCGCACGGTTCACATTCATGTGTGATGGAAGTTCATGAGATGAATGTTCTTGTGTGCTTCCATGCTCATCACTTGGTACGCGATTTTGAATCGCAAGTTTCATATCAACAATTGTGGTAAATGGAAGTGGCTTCATGGAGGTCGCATCAAAGAGGTGGTAGAGTTCAGGAGGGAGCGACTGATACAGCGCATTCACTCCATCTGAGTCAATGTGTAGCCTGTACCCTTGCGGTCGCTCCCAAAGGCTTTTATCGCGCTCAAAGACTTCCACGTCAATGTCATGCTGACAAAGTGCTTGTGCTAAGCAAAGTCCGCCTAAACCTGCACCCACAATAAGAACTTTTAATTTTGCCATTGTATACGCTCCTCTTCCTTTGATTGGAAAAGGACGCACTGGAGGCCAATCTCGCTTCGAGATGAATGCCTGTACGAACACAAAACGTCACCCGGACTACCTACCGGGCTGTGACTTTCGCACGTCCATTGCGACTATATTACTATTTCTCGTATCTGTCAAGTCAAGCGCAAGCGTTCTGTTTTCATGGTCATCTCCGCATTGCATTCTCAGACAGAATATCTTTAACAATCGGTGATTTCACGTTCAGAGAACAGACGGGTGCTTATTGCTGGCGAATCGTCTGATTCGTAATTTTCCACACGCTGTCTTCCTGAGTTAGACGACAATCGCCCGTTACGGGAACATTCACGTTGGTCGTGTAGACGAGTGTACCCGTGCCTATCACACCATCATCATGAACATTGCTTACACCACAGCCCGTAATTCTAACTTTCCCACTTGTGAGTGCTGAGGCGAATTGTGCTTCGGTCTCTTGATCTTGAATAGTATGCGAAAGCTGGTTATAGGCCGTCTGATAATCGCCACTCTTAATTGAGTCACAATATGTGGTCAATGTCTTTTCGGGAGTCGAGCGCGTTGCATAGACAATAACACTCACCAGAATACAAAGCAGAATAAGACCTCCAACCACTGACCCAAGTACAATGAATAATCTGCGATTACTTCTCTTTGCTGGTATCGAAGGTGAATACCCATATGGTGGTGCTGGTGGCGGTGGATAATTCGGTTGCCCATATACTGGTGCGGGAGGAGGTGGATAGGCACTCTGCTGTTCATACACAGGTTGTACCGGAGGTTGTGGATTTTGTGGGTAAGGCTGGTTGTTTTGTTGCCCAGCACCATACGCCGTATTTGCTGATGGCGCTGGCGGTGGAACCGCAACAGTTGGATCATAGCCTGGAACAGCTCCTCTTTCAGCATAGACCGTTGGATCTATTTGTGCGACCTCGCTCGCTTCGTAATTAAAGCTTGTATCTCCAATACGTATCGTGTCACCAGTGTTCAGTTGACGTGGCTCATTGGGACGGAGTTGTTGTTCATTTACAAACGTCCCATTAGTACTGCCCACATCAGTGATCGTATATCCATTGTCCGTAGGACGGATTTCCGCATGTCGTGATGATGCCTTCGAGTCTTTGAGTATCAGCGTATTGCTGGGTATGCGCCCAATTGTTAATGTATTGGGCGGAAGAGAAACACGCCCAAAAGGTCCATTGAGTGATGCATCCATAAACATTCCTCCAAACTAACACACTTCAGCTTGCAGGAGTGTATCATGAGAGGCGCGTATTGTCTATCACCTCGCACATTAATTAGTACATTAATAACACGAACTTCTATATGACGAGCATAACTTATGATACCGTCTGTATATCGTTAATCTTCCACTGGTTGTGACTATCCTTTGTTACAACGACTCTATCGTTATTCGTACCTTTCGATTTACTGTGGTAGAGATGAAGGTCCGTTGTTGTGCTTGTCCCACTTTCACTCACACTCCCATGAGAACACACTGCAACACTGTCACTTGAGAGGATTGTGGCGAACTCACTTTCTGTGAAGTTTGTTTGCAGCTTTGGCGTAAACTGATCGTAAGCCGTTTGATATTTTCCATTTTGTAGAGCCATGCAAAACGTATCAAGCGTTTTTGTAGGTGTCGAACGATTAAGGTATGATACGAGTGCAAATGCTGAAGCTCCGACAATGAGTAGTAGAAGGATGGCGACGCTAATTGGAAGCCAACGTCGTCGCTTGTTCTTCAGTGGGGAGGCAACAAACGGTTCAGCGGATAGAGAGGCAGGATTCTCTTGCAGTGGGGGAGTTGTCATATCTTGAGCGTGTTGTGCATATGTGGGAGTATTCTCGTATACTGAGGGTGTTGGTGGATATACCTCTTTGGATAATGCATCTCCTGGTGCGTTATAAGATTGAGCCGTATTTTCACTTGACTCGGAGTACGGAATATATGGTAAGGATGGTGATTCATATTCTTGAGAGTCATAGGGGTCTGTATTATAGGGATACATGAGTTATACTCCTTTTAAGAATGCGAAAACAAAAAGGCTTGTCAGTACTATAAAAACGGTTCATAATAGCTGAGCAACGCAACTCCCTTGTATGTGGAACGTATATCGCGTAGGAACGAATGAGAAAAGAATTACTTGGAAAAGGAGACCGTAGTGGACGATAACTCTCTCCAATATGACGGTAACACAATTATCAGTACGAGTCGATTAACAAAGGCTTTTGGAAATCTGGTTGCTGTCAACGATCTGCATCTACAGGTGATGCGTGGTGACGTATTTGGCTTTCTCGGACCAAATGGCTCTGGTAAAACAACTACTATTCGTATGCTGCTTGGTTTAATTCGTCCAACGGCTGGACGCGCAATCATGTTCGGCATGGATAATGCATATCAACTTCCTGCTATTCTACAACGTATTGGGGCAATCGTGGAAATGCCCATCTTCTATCCCTATCTCTCTGGTCTCGACAATTTGCGTGTAATTGCTGCTGCCTCTGGTATGGTCTCTGGTCCTGCGAATGATCGTCGTCTTGCTGAAGTGCTTGAAATTGTTGAGCTACGTACCTATGAGAAACTGGCCTATCGCAAATATTCGCTTGGTATGAAACAACGCCTGGGTATCGCGGCGGCACTACTCACTGATCCAGAACTAGTGCTGCTCGACGAGCCAACAAACGGCCTTGATCCAGCAGGTGTCTTTGAAATTCGTCAACTAATTCAACGTCTCTCGTCGCTTGGGAAAACCATCTTCATCTCAAGTCATATTCTTTACGAAATACAACAAGTGTGTAATCGTGTTGCCATTTTACAAAAAGGCAATTTGGTTAAACAGGGCAACGTGAACGAATTGATGCGCACAAGTGAGCAGGTCGAGGTGCGCTTGAGCAAAGAAGACGAAACGCTATATGCCCAGAATATATTACAACAAGCACAGGTGCAGGGTGCTAACTGGATTACAGGTGTGCGTGTTGAACGCAATCGTCAAAATCAATCGCTTCTCCTAGTAGATGCACCTATTGTGCGCTCATCGGAGATTAACGCGCTACTAGCACGACAAAATCTTTTTGCCGCAGAACTCCACCCACGTGAAGGTAGTTTGGAAGAGGTCTTCTTGCAACTTACGGGACAGCCTGCCCAACCGGGGCAAGGCCCACGGGTTGGCATGGTAGCATTAGCTGATGCTCCACCAATGCAATATCCTACGGTCCCAGGCTCAGAACTTCCAAGCGGTGGAAAGCGAGGTACCCGATGAGCACATTTCCAACAACACCAGAGCAGCCAACACCAATGCCCGCGCAAGCGCGTACAGAGACAGTAGTTATGGGTCGGCTCGATTTCTTCAGTGTGCTATTCCGTTTAATTGGTGTCGAGTTGTACAAACTACGTCGTCGTGCCATGTCAAAAGTGCTAGGTAGTATTGGCGTTGCGCTCATGATACTTGTCTTTTTAGTGCTCTCGATTGGAGAAATTTACACATTAAACGCGCCAGCCTCTAGTTATCTGCCGCCACAATGTTCGGCAATACCTAATCCACAAGGACCGTCAAATCCCAATGGTCAGCCATGTCTCGATCATTCACCTACACAGGCGGAACTGGCACAGGCGGAACAAAGTAGACAAGAGCAACTGAGTACTACATCGTCACCTCTGCGTCTTCCAGTTTCTTTATATGCCGCCGTGCAGGTTATAGATATTGTGGGACTTGTCTTACTTATCATTATCGCGGGCACGATTGTGGGTGGAGAGTATAGCGTCGGAACTGTACGCTTGATGTCCACGCGCGGTCCAACGCGTGTACAATACCTGCTATCAAAGATGGGCGCGATTCTGGTTTGCATCGTTGTCGGCTTTATCTTTATCGTGTTGATAGGGCTGGTTGTCGGTGCATTACTAAATCTAATCTCAGGAATTGCAACCGACACAAGTTTCTTGAACAATGGTGGTCTTGGTCACATGTTGCTATACGTGCTCATTGCCATGTTTGGTTTGTTTGTATACACTATGCTTTCGCTCTTTTTAGCCACGGCTGGACGTGCAACGGCTGCTGGTGTGGCTGGTGCACTTGTCTGGTGGGTGCTTGAAAACGTGCTGACAGGTGTGTTAAACCTTGTTGCGCTTCTCATCAGAGGACCGTTTGGCGATTTCTTGAAGGCAGTCCCCGACTACTTTATTGGCAACAATCTTGGTGCACTACTACAAAATCAGACACAATACTTCATGGGCACTGGTCCCAATGCATTGTCAGACGCACATGCACTTATCGTCCTACTCGTCTATCTAGTCCTGTTTATCGGCTTGTCGATATTCATTAGCTTACGGCGCGACATAACGAACTAACGCAAATGCTTAATACACTTACTATCAAAGAGTATGCTTACTCGCTCGGCTTCGATATCGCTCGCATTACCTCTGCGGACGATTTTCCAGAAGCCGAGCGTATCATCAAAGAACGTATTGCCCAAGGCTTGATGGATGGCTTGCCGTGGTTTACAGCAGAACGCGCCAATGTCTCATGTCATCCTGATGCGCTCTTACCTGAAGCACGCTCAATTATCTCTCTTGCGATGACTTACCTTGTTCCCGACACACAAGCGGAAGAGGATGCGGAAGATACTCCTCGTGGGCGTATTTCGCGCTACGCATGGGGAGACGACTATCACGATATTGTCAAACCCAAACTGCAACAGTTCGTGGAATGGTTACGGGAGTATGCACGCGACGAGATAGGTGACGCCGTAGAAACGCGTCTTTTTGTGGATACGGGACGCATGGTTGATCGTGCGGTTGCGCAGCGTGCAGGCTTGGGCTGGTATGGTAAAAACACGAATATCCTGACAAAAGGCTGGGGATCGTGGGTTTTTCTAGCAGAGATTGTCACCAATCTACCGTTAGAAGAGGATACACCGCTTAAAGCCAATTGTGGTAGCTGCGAGATATGTCTTCATGCATGCCCCACAAAGGCATTGCCTAATGCCTATGAGCTAGACACACCGCGCTGTATCTCGTTTCTTACCATTGAACTGCGTGGTAGTATTCCATTAGAAATCCGTCCATTAATGGGTAATCTTATTTTTGGTTGCGACATCTGCCAGGAGGTATGTCCAGTCAACAAGGTTGCCGAAAAGCGATTGGGGGTACGCAGTGGTACACAATTTCAACACCATGTCGTCTTTCACCCTCGAAAAGCTGTAGGAGGTAATCCTGAACTAATTCCTCTCCTTGCGTTGACCGAAGAACAATTTCGAGAACGCTTTCGACGTAGCCCCATCAAACGTACAAAGCGACGGGGCCTCTTGCGCAATGTCTGCGTCGCATTGGGCAACAGTGGTGATGCACGAGCTATTCCTGCACTTATTGATGCATTACGTGACGAGGAACCCTTGATTCGAGGTCATGCAGCATGGGCATTGGGGCAAATCGGTGGGGAGGAAGCGATACAGGCATTGCGTCTTACCGAAAAAACCGAGGAGGAGCACGAAGTACGCAAAGAAATCGCGTATGCGTTAGAATATACTCAGAGCCAACAATAGTAGAAAGGACGGCTACTCATGACATCTCTTTCCGAAAAGCAAGTAACCAATTCCGTAGCGCACACCTCGTTCGTAACCACTGGCACAACAGGCTTACGGCACGACATCCTTCCCATGCGTCTCTACCACAAGGCGAAACGGCTGGGAGTGTGGGACCCACGGGGTATTGATTTCACGCAAGATATCCTGGATTGGCAAAAATGTACACCGTTAGAAAAGGAGTCTCTATTAAGCACAACAGCTCTTTTTGCGTCGGGCGAGGAAAGTGTAACCCTTGATCTTCTTCCTCTCATGATGGCTATCGCAAGAGAAGGACGTATTGAAGAAGAGATGTTCCTGACCACATTTTTGTGGGAAGAGGCCAAGCATACTGAGTTCTTCCGTCGTTTCCTCGACGAAGTGGCGCATGACAGCAGTGATCTGAGCCGCTTTCATGGACCAAGTTATCGCCATCTTTTCTATGAAGAATTGCCCAAGACAATGTACACGCTACTCGAAGATCGTTCGTCCAAGGCACAAATCATTGCCTCCGTTACGTATAACATGATCGTTGAGGGTGTATTGGCGGAAACAGGCTATAATGGTTACTTTAATATGCTTGATCGCGGGAACATTATGCCTGGCTTGAAACAGGGTATTGGCTATTTGAAGCGTGATGAATCGCGCCACATTGCCTATGGTGTGTTCCTGATTTCGCGTCTTGTAGCCGAAGATGAGTCGCTGTGGGAGGTTGTCGAGCAGCGTATGAATGAACTGTTGCCCTATGCAATAGGTGTTGTGCAGGAGCCATACACACCTCTCGCAGAGCCAGCGTGGGAAGGGGAGGAGTCTTCATTCAACTTGAATGTGGAAGAGGATATGGCGTATGCCATGATGCAGTTCACCAAACGTATGGAGCGTATTAGTCGTGCGCGTACTCAAACGGTGGAGCAACTCTACCAGATTGCTGAACCTGATGAGGTTCTGGCATAAGCAACAATGTATAGAAAAGAGCAGATGATACGAACTATGAGCAAAGAACTTGTGGGTGAGCAAACTGCGACGATTGTCAAACCACTTCTGCGTGGCTACTTGCATGCAGGTGCAGCAGTATTCGCGCTCATTGGTACAATTTTTTTGCTACTACGTACTGTAGGGGATGTGCCCAAGCAACTTTCTCTACTCATTTATGGAGTTAGCTCTCTTCTGCTCTTTGGTTGGAGCGCATTTTATCATATCGGAACATGGTCGGTTTCTCGTCGTGCATTTCTGCGCCGTATCGACCATGCCAACATCTTTGTCCTCATTGCGGGTAC
>CAXUHF010000109.1:0-1740 GCA_964250765.1 uncultured Ktedonobacteraceae bacterium
CCGACCCACTATCCACATCATACAGACGTGGTACCATATAGGTCATCGTTGTTTTGCCTGCACCACTTGGACCAACGAGAGCCGCTAACTGCCCAGGTTGAATATCAAACGAGACATCGTTCAGAGTAATATGTGGTGCCTCAATCTCTTCAACTTTTGCGGTTGGTACAACAAGCTCTGCTCCGGTAGTAGGACGCTTCGATGCATCTTCTTCCTTGCCTAGCCCTTTCAAGATGCTCGGCTCATCACGTTTGTAGGTGAATGTGACGTGTTTGAAGGCAACCTCACCACGTATCATATTCGGATCGAGCACTAACGCATTCGGCTTGTTTTCAATATCGACGGGCAAATCGAGATACTCGAAGATGCGGTCAAACAAGGCCAAGGCACCCTGTACCTCTACTTGTGTCGTCAAAAGCTGCCCAATAGGAAAGAAGATTCTACTTTGTAGCGTTGTGAATGCCACGATAGTACCAAAAGAATAGAGAGCAGCATTGCCATGTATCGCTTGCCAGCCAGCAATCAGATAGATGAGGGCAGGCGTAATCGAGAAAAAGGTGCCGATCAACATGAAGAACCAGCGTCCAATCATCTGCTGACGCACTTCTAAGTTCGTTAGTTTCTGGTTTTCCGTCTCGAACTGATCTTGTGCATACTTCTGGCGTCCGAAGGTCTTAATAAGTAGAATACCACTCACTGAAAGCGTCTCTTGCAGCATCGAGGTCAGCGAAGCAAGACTCTTTTGTGTCTCCTTGCTCGTCGAACGTCTGACCTTACCAACTTTGTATGTGATCCATAGAAAGATCGGCAGCACGCCAAGCGAAACAAGTGTCAGTAGTGGGCTGAGAATAAGCATTGCTATCAGCGTACTGATGAACGTTGAAACATTAGAGACAATGCTTGTCGCCGTATCGGTTACAACACCTTGCACACCACCTACATCGTTTGAGAGACGCGACTGAATCTCACCTGTACGTGTCGCGGTAAAAAAACGCAACGACATACTTTGAAGATGTGAATACAGCCTGTTACGAAAATCGCGCATGACGCTCTGCCCAACGATGTTGTTCAGATACGTTTGTCCCACACCAATGATACCGGTTATGACAGGTGTGATAATCATCAAACCGACAAAGATAAGCAGAAGGTCTGACCTTTTTGGTGTGATGGCATCATCGAAAATGTATTTAATCAGCAGTGGGTTGACCAGCCCTAAAACTGTTGTCAAGATGATAGCGATGAGAACCAGCACGACCTGAAATTTATACGGTCTAAACGCCTGTGCAATACGTCTCACCGTGCGTGCATCAGTTTTGCGGCCCCGTTTTTTCTGTTCTTCGGCATATGCCGCCATACCACCGCCCATACCATGAAATCCCATGTATTGTGCTCCTTATATATAAGCCCCCTTGTAGGGACCGATTTATCGCGTCCTTGCTGGATACAAGAATACTAAGAGGACGCGATAATACAGATTAATAAATTACGTTGGGAATCTTACGGACGCCCACAAGGGGCTACCCTACTATACGATGACGCTCTGGTGGGCTACGCCCACCATTGTATAGTAGGGTAGCCCCTTGTGGGCGTCCGTGGGTCTCATTACCACATTATTTCGTTCATCTGCATAATCGGTCCCTACAAATACTTCCCTATGTATAGTATACCTAATTTTCGTCTCTATTACACTAGCTATGCCAAGAGTTCGGACCCTGTAGATTTTGACAGGCTAATACGTTG
>CAXUHF010000109.1:1840-4362 GCA_964250765.1 uncultured Ktedonobacteraceae bacterium
CGCTCACTAAAGGCTCGTATAGAGATGTGGCAACGCGCCATATCAGGTACCATATTGAGTTGCTCACTACTGCTAATACGTGTAACGTTGCAAGTAACACCGTAAAAGAGGGTGCTGATATTATTGATGGCGATAATTTTGTGCGCGAGTTCAACGACTGCCGAGCGTCCCTTTTGCGGTTCAGCACCCGAATGGGCAGAGATACCGCTTACCTCAAGCACATATTTATCGGCACCCTTACGGGCTTTGGTAATGATATTGGCGGAGCGTGACGACTCTAACACCAATCCGACATCCACACGCTTTGCGATATCGTGCAGCAACGACGCACTGCCTGTCGAACCAATCTCTTCATCATTATTGAACACAACGTAGATATCGCCGAACTGGTCAAAGCCTTGTTCCAACAAGACACGCAGGGCAAAGATACACATGACAACGCCCGACTTCATGTCGATCACGCCAGGACCATACACGATATCATCTTCTCTCCGAAATGGCTGCGTCTGCACTGCCCCTTGCGTGTATACTGTATCAACATGACCCACCAGTAATATTCGTGCTGTACCTTTGCCGCGTATATGAGCAACAAGATTGTTACCAAACCCCTCAATTGGATGCAATGTCACCTCGAAGCCGAGATCGGTCATCCATTGATGTAGATGAGCTATAATCTGGTTGACACCTGTAATCTGTCCCGTTCCCGAATCAATATTGACGAGTGTGGCGAGACGCGCAAGCATCTCATCTTGACAGGCTTGTAAACGCGGTAGGTAATGCTGAGCATAAGTGGGTGCGTCTGATGTATGCGATGAGGCTACCATGTATGGAATATCCTTTGGCATTGCGTATGAGTAGATAAGTTTATCTATCATTGTATCACGAAACCTTACTCATTGTTCTCTTAAAACAGAAGTGCAATACCAATTACCACAATGACAGCACCACTCATTTTTTGTACCATATTGCATCTCTCTTTGAGGAATACTATGGCTAGTATTACAGTGAGAGCAGCTTCCGAACCCATAATGGGAGCGAGTTGAGAAGCATTTCTGCCAAACTGATATGCAGTATAGAGAAAAATTGATGCAAGGGCAGAAGTAAATGAAACAACAACAATACTAGCAAAGTACTTTGGCTTAAAGTAGAACGATAATTTTTTGTACGTCTGCGGTCTGACACAGAGAAGTAGTATGGCAGGAAATAACGCCGAATATACATTTAGAGAAGGAGCATCAAAGTCTCTGAGAAGAAAGTACGATGTTATTTCAGAACACGCGTAGAACAAGGCAGCAAATAAGGCAAAACTTATTCCTTGATTGATAACGAAGCGTTCATTTCTCCATTGAGCAATCGCTACTCCTAGCAACACAACAATTGTTCCTAGCAACCTACGTAGAGAAAATGCCTCTTGTAAAAAGAAAAATGCAAAAAGAACTTCCCATAACTTCTGGCTGGAAAGTAAAATACTGCATCCTGATGCTTCAAGGCTTTGGGATGCTTTATAACTAAATGTGGATGCTACTGCTAAAAAGAGCGTAATCAACACAAAAAATGGTACCTGACTAAGAGAAATTTGAAAGTGAAAGCCTCCTCTCTCTAATGCAATAATAAAAGCGAAGACTCCTACTAGCACAGAAAATACTATTGCCTGCGCAAACGGGTCCGAATTCACATCTTTCATCACGACACGATTAAAGATGCCGTTGAGCGAGAAAAGTGAGACACTTAACGCGGCTAATAATTGCCAGGACATAGAAGAGTCCTTTCGTTTAACGGATTCACGTTTCTACGTCCTCCGAGATTCGTTAATGACGAGAGGGTGTGATAAAATCAGACCTGTACAGGAGTTTATTTCCACTCGTTTCTTATGTTGAAAGTCATATTTGCCAGAAAAAATGAAACATGACACAACAACAAATACCAGAAGAGGCATATCAGTTAGGCAAAACTTATTCCTTGGGCCAACCAATAGCGGTCTATCGCACACACTATACGCAGACTAGCAAACTCTACTTCTGGTCTCAAGTAGCACTTGCGCTACTTGCCGTACTGGTGGCACTTGGCTTTCTTCTTGCGCTTGAGGTATTCCATGCTCATGTCGCAAACCTATTCTTGCCTGTACTCCTCGTATTTTTTGCCCTTAATATTACCAGTACCGCACGCACTGTACGCAACAAGGGACAAACCTGCTATGTACCCTTCACACGTAACTTGCGTGTGTACGTTTATAAAAACGGCCTCATTCGTTTACGGACAACGCAACCAGAGGTAGTACATTGGGATGAGATTCAACGCGTTCGCTGTTCTACCTATGCAGATACGAAAAATGCAAGGAGCTTTCAACCCTCTGTTACCATAATACGTAACAATGGAAAATCGCTCGCGTTTGGTGCGAATATTACAGATGTTACTTTATTAGGCAAAACGATAGAGCAAGCATATATACAAAGGAAACAGGTAAATACAGAGAGAGAAAAGATGGGTTCTGACGAGTAAAGAGACGGGGGATATGAATTGAA
>CAXUHF010000109.1:4372-8999 GCA_964250765.1 uncultured Ktedonobacteraceae bacterium
AAAAAACCCCCTAAAAACAGTGGTTCTCCCACCAAAACCCCCATTTGCCTTTACTCGTCAGAACCCATCTTTTCTCTCTCTGTATATGGACATTCTTCTCTGCCTATCAATCTCGTAGAGAATAATCGACGTTGCACATGCTACATTGAGTGATGAAGCGGAGCCATACATCGGAATTTTCACCATTGCTTCGCAGAGTGCTTTATAGCTTGCACTCATGCCCCATGTTTCATTTCCCACGACTAAAAGTGTTGGCGAAATAAAGTCATGCTGTGCGATATCTACCTCTGCATCCTCGTCACTCCCTACAAGTTGCACATGCGGAAACTGCTGCTGTAATGCTGTAAGCCACGGTTGTAGCTCTTTTTGTGAGGGCAAGCGCACAGTAGGTAACGCGAAAAACGAGCCAGTGGTAGCACTGATGGTTTCGGGATCATATAGGTCCACCGCATGCCCTGTGATAATCAGACCATCAACATGCAGGGCATCGCATGAGCGAATGAGTGTTCCCAGATTGCCGGGGCTGGCAGGGCGATCAAAAATAACAACCAGCAGTTTTTCGGAAACGGGAATACGCGCTACATCGTCTTCGGGCATAGTGACGATGGCTAGTAGCTCAGACGCCTCTGATTTGTTGCTCAACTTTTCGAGCAGAGGTAGACGGATTTCGTAGTGCTCACTAGCTTGTGAACGGGCAAGAATGCCCTCAGCCCAGTCGGAAAGTGACTTTTCACGCGAATAGACAAACGCACGTATCTGCCAATTATGCTGTAACGCCTGATTGATGGGACGTACACCTTCGATGAAAAATTCTTTATTTTTTTGACGCTTCTCACGGTTACGCCGCAACGTCTCGACATATTGAAAATCATTGTTTTCTGTGTAGATTTTGACAATGCGCGGTGCCATGTCTCTTCCTTCCTCCGCGTTGTGTTAGAACCAGGGCACCCGCAAGGGGATGCCCCTCCCATACACGAAAGCGTGCAAGCGTCTACGACTTATGGGAGGGACATCCCCTTGCGGGTACCCTATATTAACATACTACTATGCACGCACTTGTTTAGCTCGTGTGTGCACATAAGCCATGAATGGACCGCTATGGTTCTCAGGAATGGAACCACGCATATGCGTACCACTCTCCTCGAACTCTTCATACTCAATGGAGCCAAACTGGTGGAACAGAGCCACTAAGTCACCTCTATTGTATGGAATGACTACATCGAGTGGTGTGAACTGCTGCTGTAGTGTTTCGCTAATACATTTTAGTAATGCATCAATACCTATACCGTCCTTTGCGGAAACGGCAACGGTTGGTAGCCCTGCTGCCATACCTTGTAGTTGCAGAGGAATATCTGATGGAAGCAGGTCAAGTTTATTTAAAACAACAATCATTGGACGCCCTGCCGCCTCGATCTCTTCCAGAACCTCTTCAACTGCTGCCATCTGCCGATGTACCGACGGATGCGAGGCATCGACAACATGTATCAATAGGTCTGCTTCCTTGACCTCTTCTAGCGTGGCACGGAAAGCCGCAACCAATGTTGTAGGTAGGCGTTGTACAAAACCTACGGTATCGGTGAGCAGAAATTCTTGTCCACCTGCGAGACGTACACGCCTTGTAGTTGGATCAAGTGTTGCGAATAATTTATCTTCCGCGAGTGAGTCTACACTCGAAACGGAGAGACGGTTGAGCAGGGTTGATTTGCCCGCATTTGTGTAACCAACGAGAGCAACAACGGGTGCCCCGACTCTTTTCCTACGCTCACGATGACGTTGACGCTGACTACGTACCTGCTCCAGGTCTTCCAAAAGGTCTTCCTTTTGACGATTGAGCATGCGGCGGTCAACCTCGATCTGTTTTTCACCTTCACCACGTTGCTGCGTACCACCACGCTGCCGTGATAAGTGCGACCATTGACGCGCGAGCCGAGGCAGATCATACTCAACCTGAGCTAGTTCGACCTGCAAACGACCTTCACGGGTGCGAGCACGCTGCCCAAAGATAATCAGAATCAGAGCTGTGCGGTCAAGCACCTGTATGTCTAACTCTTTTTCGAGATTGCGGTGCTGCCGTGGCGTCAACTCAAGGTCAAAGATTACCGCATCACAGTTGTGAAAGCGCACGAGTTCGGCAACCTCTTGCACTTTACCTGAGCCAAGTACGGTGCCGGGATGGGGATGAGCCATTTTCTGAATGACGCGACTCACGCAATTCACGCCTGCCGTCGTCGCCAATTGTGTCAACTCATCGAGCGACTCTTCCGAGGGCCACGTATTATCGGGCATATCAATACCTACGAGAAGAGCGCGTGCGGGTGCTTCGGCAAGAAGGCCACTCATCGGCCTCTGTTCTGCTACGTTGGGAATATAGTGTTCTGCCAAGAGACGCTCCTTACATGATTTTCCATGTGGATATTAGTGTTTGAGTGTATTGCTACTTGTGAGCAACACAAAAAGAATTTCTGACAATTCATCCGCTATACAAACGGCTGAATTGTCCTTACAGAGAATGGTGAAATACACTTCTAGGAATTGGGATAATGTTGCAAGAAACGTCACTGTTAATTGAAGTGGATAGGGAAGCAACAGCTTTCTTTCACCAAGTACTGTAAGAAAGTACACGTCACCGAGCATTAAGCCATACTGTATTATGATAAGAACAGATGGATAGCATCGTAACGTCTACTACGAGAAGTACAGGCTAGTTAAAAACTATCACTCGCGGAATCTCCTATGGATGTTATTGAGGAATGTACATATTAATGGTACACGAAATTTGAGCAAATGTCAATGGATGATGCAACAAGAAAAATGCCTGTAGCAGTTGCTACAGGCATCTTTCTTGTTGCATTTCAGTGCTAGAGTAGAACTACCAGCGTGAACGACGCTCGCCGCGGTCGCTTGAACGACCACCACCGTAGCTGCTACCGGATGACTGTGACTGTGCCTGATAACAATCGCGGCAGTATACGGGCTTGTCGCCGCGAGGCTGGAAGGGTACCTGAGCCTCGTTGCCACAGCTTGCGCATGTCGCGGTGTACATCTGACGTGCTTCGCGTGAGCCACCACTGCGGCCTCCGCCGTAGCTTCCGCCGCCACCCTGTCGGTCGCCCATCTGTGCCTTACGTGCCGCGCGGCATGAAGGACAGCGGCTTGGAGCATTTGTTAGCCCACGGCTGGCATAAAACTCCTGCTCGCCGACGGTGAATGCAAATTCCTGGTTACAATCGCGACAATACAATGTCTGGTCAGTTGCCATGTTTTTCTTTCTCGATTCCTGGGCATACGCCCTCAACAAAACTTACTTCCGTGTGTATCGCGCGGCTTGCAATAGACAGACTACTCACAGCGTTACTCTACAACGTTCCCTTATTATAACATGCTTTTATGAAAATGTATTCCTTTTCAGAGCCAATTTTCCAATAACGAAAAAAATTGGTGTGAATTCATCCTAATGACCTTTGCTACCATAAGAAGCTTGTTTTTAAACGATATGTAGTTATAAATACTATTCTACAATTTATTCAGCATTCTCTGAAATTTTTTTTTGTGTTACACTAACGAGTTTTTTATGCATAGTAACTTTTGCTAAAAATAGATTGATTTCTATGTATACATTTTCTAAATTTTGACGTATAATAAGTATGGCACTACTGATGTGTTTCTGTTCACGTACTAAGTGGTATTTCCAGAAGAACTACTTCTCATATGTATACTACAATGACCACTGTGTTATTAGAAGTGAGCATTTGTTCTTTTCTTGTCTAACAAAGAGAAAGAACTTCTTACACTTATGTAGTGAATTTTTCTACTTATTGTCTAGTAAAGCTTTGTACCGTGTGAATATTTTCACACACTTATTCGTGTCCAGGGGGAATACATGACAAACGAGCTGAACCTCTCTGAAGAGAACAAGGACCAGCAGTCTGCTAAGACCACATCACGCAGAACGCTTCTCCGCAATTCCTTAGTTGGTGCGACATCAGTCGTCTCTGCAAGCCTTTTAGTCTCGCAAACGGCAAACGCTGCCACAAAAACTGCGTCGAATCTTTCAGCGTACAATGCATTTCATGAGATCAGGAAAGACGAAGATACACATGTGTCTTTCTTAAAGGGAGCACTTGGCAAGGCTGCTCGTCCAAAACCAACCTTCAAGGGTTTGGCACAGTCTGACTGTAACAAATTCGTCCACCTTTCGCAAGTCTTCGAGAATGTGGGCGTTGGAGCATATCTCCTAGCAGCACCTTATATTAGCAGTAAGGCCAACCTCGCTGCTGCCGGATCAATCCTCACGATTGAGGCGCGTCACGCGGGCTACCTTAATGCCCTTGTTGGTTTGCCACTCAGCACCAACGGTGCTTTTGACAAGCCCATTCCGCAGGCACAGATCGTTAAAGACGTATTGCCATTCATTGCCAGTCTTAACGGCGGCTCTGATCCATCGAAGCCATTGAAGAACGATATTGATATCCTGAACTTTGCCCTCTTACTGGAATACCTTGAGGCCACGTTCTATGACATCAACGTTCCAAAGTTCTACTAAAAGCAGTGTAGGGGCTTTAATTCATTACGCCCTCGCAGACATTATTAATGCCTGCGAGGGCGTAATGAATTAAAGCCCCTACAC
>CAXUHF010000109.1:9009-17865 GCA_964250765.1 uncultured Ktedonobacteraceae bacterium
TTTTTTATTTAATAATTCCCCCAGCTATATATTTTTTTGTGGCGGGGTTGTTATAATAAAAAAACCCCCCCTACACTATGTTATTTATGAAAGGAATTTGAACGAGTCAAGCATAGGCGGTACGTACTTCTGCGTTACATCGTTGTAATAGACATCCGGCGTCTGAAAAATGAAACTGTAGAAGAACGAGCCATGCCGAATAGTGATACTTGAAACATGCATAAGCACGCTATTAGAATCAGAAAACGTGGCATCCTGTTCATCCCACTGTTCGCCTGCAATGGTACGATGAGGAGTTGTAGATTGTACGGCCTGCAAGTTCGTATTACCTGAGCTTCCATTACCACCATAAATTGTACCAATAAGTCCCTGATTTAGAGCACTTGTAGTAGTTACACCGCTAGCCGAGACAGAGAACTTTCCAACATACACTGCAATACCTAATGCTTGCTGTGGATGAAAAACTGCCACCACAGTTCCATTTTGTGTTGATGGTGTAGATGGCTCTTCTATCCAATCACTTGGATACTTCACAAGAACCCCAATTGATTTCTGATGATCGCTACTCATAGTAGAAAAAGAGGTCGGCGTAGGTAAGGTACCAGTACTGGTACTTGGAGTAGATGTGCTTGCTGCACCAGCTGTTGGCAGTACTGTAGCTTTCGCAATTGTTACGGGACGCGATGGACCCGCCGTATTCGCCGCTATTTGCCCGTTGAAGTACAGAACTCCATAGGTCAACGCAACACCTACGAGCAACGTCAACACAATCACGCTAAGCGCGATAAACGTGCTACGTATCGAACGGGATTTCCTCTCCGCAATCTTGCCTGTCGCTGAATCAAGCGCACTTCCAGTTGTGGGTAAAGGTCTCTGTAATACTGTGGTGGGCCAGGGTGGAGCACCAGCAGGCAAATAAGGTGACGTATATGATGACGCCGCATGAGGCGTTGTAGACATCGAAGGAACCACTGGTGGATCAGGTGGCGTTGAAGGTTGAAAATTTGTAGTCATTCGTCACTCCCCTTAGCTGGCTCTCTATTGTAATATGTTCTTCAGTGGCTTTTAGTATATCTATTATACAAAAAAATACCTTTCTTGAACTATAGAGAAGAAGGCACGAAATGTCAACCTTTTTGGGAACAAATAACTGAGGAATAGAGAAGATGTCTGTAAGAATAACAACACAAAGATCATATTCGCTCTTCCTTATATTAATGTAAGGAATATCTTCATATGCTGTATGTGTTGCTCTCATATAGGATACAAAACATCCTTTACTCAAAAACAGAAAAGAGATATTTCACAACTATGCCAACACAAACCATTTCCGCTATACAAGTTTACGCCTATGGGAACGCAGACCAACTCAAACTGGAACAGATTGCACGGCCAGAGCCACAAGCAGGCGAAGTGCTAGTACGTGTACATGCGGCAGGTGTCAATCCGGTTGACTGGAAAATACGTTCTGGTGCCATGAAGGATTTTATACAGCAGAAGTTCCCTTATGTGCCGGGGGCTGATCTCGCTGGTGTCATAGAAGAGGTTGGTTCCAGTGTGACAGCATTTCAGGTGGGTCAGGAAGTCTTTGGTCGAAGTTCGCAGGGTTCCTATACGCAGTATGGACTAGCACCCGCGACTAGCTTGGCACTTAAGCCAAAGTCGCTAAGTTTTGAGGAGGCGGCAACTATTCCTGTGGGCGCGACAACTGCGTGGCAGGGCCTCTTTGATCATGGAAACTTGCAAGCGGGTCAACGCGTACTGGTGCTTGGTGGTGCTGGTGGTGTTGGTCTTTTCGCAGTTCAGTTTGCTCGTTGGAAGGGTGCGCACGTGATCAGTACAGCCTCGACACGTAATGTAGACTTTGTACGCTCATTAGGCGCGGAAACCGTCGTTGACTATACAAAAACGAGCGTTGTAGACGAAGTACATGATGTAGACCTTGTGTTCGACACGGTTGGTAGCTCAGCACTCAATGGTGTATGGCCCACGCTTAAACGTGGTGGTACACTCATCACAATTGCAGGCCAGCCCGATGAAGCAAGGGCCAAAGAACTAGATGTACACGCTGGTCGCTTTTCTGCTCAGGTTTCTAGTGAACTTTTAAGTACGTTCACACAACTTATCGACGAAGGCCATGTGAAAACTATTGTTGGCACAACATTTCCATTAAGCGAGGCTGTACAAGCCCAAGAGCTTAGCCAAAGTGGTCATGGTCGTGGACGCATTGTCTTGCAGGTCTCGTAACGGAAACAGGGAGACCGCAAGGGTCTCCCCTACACGTAGGGTTTCAAATATATAGGGGAGACCCTTGCGGTCTCCCTGCATTTTTACTTGCTGCATTTTCACCTGTATAAAAACATCAGGTTGGATTGTAGGGCGAGTACTGAATAAAGTGTCCACGAATTGTGTTACCAGCATTACTTTCAATAATGCTAGCTATTTCAAATAATACTAAGCGTTGTGCTCCCGGCAACGACGCAATAAGTTTCTCATCCCAAATAATGCTTGCTTTGCCAGTGAGTTGCAATGTTTGGCCCTGCTCAAAATCAACGAAGAGTAGACCTGCGCGGGGATCAACAGCAAGGTTGCCAAGCGTTTGAAACATCATGTTTCCTTTATAGTCGGGAAATAATAATAGGTTCTCTCCAACAATATGTACGAAGCCTGGATACCCACCACGATGCGATGCGTCTGCACCACTTTCAGGATTGATACTTGCTATGAAAAAGGTATCAGATTTTCTAATCCATTGCTGTTGATGTGCGAAAAGTTTCCCAATTTGCAAGACGGAGGGAGCAGGCTCACTTGCAACAAGACGGGGAGTAAGCTCCCGACGTTGAATATACTTTGGACAGTTGAAATAGACTTGTTCGGTACGCACAACTAACCGTTCCGCTCGCTCTACAACACGTCCATTGATGCGTACACGCTTCACATTTGCTGGATCAAGCGAAACCATCCCAATGAGCGCACCAGAAAATAGGTTCTCGTTAAGTGGGTCGCCTGGGCGTGGTACGGCATTAATCTCTAGCGTAGTTTCATCGACAATACGAATAAAGCCGGGTTCACCTACTAATAAAGATGCCCACACTCGCCCTTGTGCGTCAACCGTAGAAACAACAAGCATATTTTGTGAGATCAGAAAGTTCTGTGCAGGAGCTGAAATATCTGGCGTAAGAATATTTCCAATGCGAGAAGCTTCTGTCTGCACACCGACGTACGCTTGTACCGCAATCTCCCCAGCATGGTATGGCATACTATTCTCTCTTATGTTTCGTATTCATGCAATGAATATAACTCTAGTGAGTATAGATGTAAGCAGAAAGAGATGTCAAGACGTGACTTGAAATCGTACTGAAAATACCCTTGACTTAGCCTGTTTTTCTGATTATACTCAATTTATGATTAATCATTCATCAAGTACTATTTCTATCTGGAAGTATATATGCTTCATTATCAGGACAGAAATGAGTATTTGTCCAGTGGTGCATCTGGACATTCATGAATGACGCTCATTTAGTGTTCGTTCCTGTGGCGTTGTGTTTTTGATAAACACCTGTATCGACTTAGTATCCCTCTATTCACCGTTGAATAGGGGAAAAGTGCGTCCGCAAGTAAGGCAAGAAGCTTTAAGGCTTTATTGCATTGGTCACAAAGAGAGGAACATACATGGCTATTTCTGACACTGCTGTTCAAGTATCCCCCGAAGTAAACAAGTTCATTTCAGGCTCCCGTAAACTGCTCATTGATGGACAATGGGTTGACGCCGCCTCCGGCAAAACGTTCCCTGTCTACAATCCCGCGACAGGCGAGGTTATGGCGAACGTAGCCGAAGGTGACAAAGAAGACATTAACCGTGCGGTACAAGCAGCAAGGCGTGCCTTCGAGAGCGGTCCCTGGGCTAAAATGTCACCATCCGAACGTGGGCAACTTATCTATCGCCTCGCAGATTTGATTGAGAAGAACGCGGACGAGTTCGCGCAGCTTGAGTCACTCGACAACGGCAAACCACTCACACTTGCACGTGCTGCCGACGTTCCTTTGACTATCGATCATTTCCGCTATATGTCAGGCTGGGCAACAAAGATTGAGGGTAACACCATTCCGGTACCTGGAGACTACTTCTCCTACACGTTGCGTCAGCCTATAGGCGTGGTTGGTCAGATCATTCCCTGGAACTTCCCATTACTGATGGCCGCCTGGAAATTGGGCGCGGCACTGGCCGTTGGTTGTACCATTGTGCTAAAACCAGCAGAGCAGACACCACTTTCAGCACTGCGACTGGGTGAACTTTTCATGGAAGCAGGTTTCCCAGCAGGTGTCGTCAACATCGTCCCAGGCTATGGTGAGACGGCTGGTGCAGCACTTGCGGCTCACGATGATGTTGACAAGGTTGCATTCACTGGCTCAACCGAAGTGGGCAAGATGATCGTGAGAGCGGCGGCGGGCAACCTTAAGAAAGTCACACTCGAACTTGGCGGCAAGTCACCTAACATTATCTTGAAAGATACAGATGTGCAAACTGCTATTGCAGGTGCCGCAAACGCGATTTTCTTTAATCAGGGTGAAGTCTGTAGTGCAGGCTCGCGTCTTTTCGTGGATAAGAGCATTTTCGATCAAGTGGTCGAGGGAGTAGCAGAGCAGGCAAAGAATATTAAGGTCGGCCCTGGCTTTGATCCATCAACACAGATGGGACCTCTTGTTTCTGATGAGCAGTTGGCACGCGTTACAGGCTATCTCCAATCTGGTGTATCCGAAGGTGCGAAAACAGTTACTGGTGGTCAGCGTTCGGGTGAGCGTGGCTACTTTGTCCAGCCTACAGTGATTGTAAACGCGAATGAGCAAATGAAGATAGTCCAGGAAGAGATTTTTGGACCGGTCGTGGTCGCAACACCATTTGACGACCTCGATGAAATTGCTGCAACCGCAAACAACACGGTATATGGTCTTGCTGCTGGCGTCTGGACACGCGATATAAGCAAGGCTCACAAGCTTGCGAAATTGCTCCGTGCAGGCACAGTGTGGGTGAACTGTTACAGCGTCTTCGATGCAGCCTTACCATTTGGCGGCTTCAAGCAAAGTGGTTGGGGTCGAGAGATGGGTCACGAGGCACTCAACAACTACCTTGAGACCAAAACCGTTACAATTGGACTCTAGCACACCTTGCGAGTAAAAAGAAGATGCAGTGTTGCTTGCATGAGTTTTATTCATGCAAGCAACACTGCATCTTCTTCTTTTGCCAACCGATTAGAATAACCCCTACTCTCTAAGTATAGTGAGAAATGACTTTTAAAGAGATATGCACTATGTCACAAAGTGATCAGAACATGTTACAGTATGCTCGCTGCAATGTCTGTCAGGGTAGTGGCGTTATACTCTGCTTTGACTGTCAAGGTCGAGGTATATTCACAACTGTATCCTATGGCTTCACCACTTCATCTAAGCCTTGTGAATCATGTCATGGCTCCGGCATAAAACGTACATGTAGTATCTGTGAAGGCAAAGGCTATTACATACCTAATCAAAGGCAATCGTAAACGAGTTTGTGTTATCACCAAAATTTTGTGGTACATCACACACACCGAACTTGAGATGTCCCCCTGGTGCATTGAGCGATATGGGATAAACATGCGTTGGATTATATGCAGGAATCGTCAACACATAGCTGTCTATCGGTTTACTATCGACGCAGAGCAATCCATTGACCTTTGGATGTACAGGTGGAATAGCTTTTCCTTTTGCATCAGTGTACAGGTAAAACGCGTCCGAGAACTGTTTCCCTTGTGCTTGTCCTGACCCACTCACAGTTACAGATGTTGGTCCTGAGTAGGACTGTGTACTTGTCACGCCTTCCCGACTAGCAAATGGCACGACTAGTGGGGCTTCGTGAACAGGTACGGGGACCGTTGGTGCAACTGATGCAGCCGTTGCTGTTGGAATGACTACAGTCGTCGCCGTTTGTTCTGGTGTTGCTGTTGCAGGAACGGTAGCAGTAGCAACGGGAAAAAGAGACCCTTGCGCAACAGCACCTAACCCTGGAAAAATCTCCGCCTGACAACCACCAAAGATCAAAAATGAGCCAAGAAAAATTGCTCCTAAAAGAGCAATCCAGACCTCACGTCGTTTCTTTTCATTCTCATTTGTATTATTTATCATAAGGGCGCATCCTTGTTCTACTCCGTAAAAATTCTTTTTGTGCTAATGTTCTAAAATGAGGAAGAAACATTCGATAGAACGCTCTTCCTCACGAATAACAATGGTATCAACCTTCACTATAAATGTGACGGGTACGATGTCTTATCTACCTCGTGGCACATTTGGACGTGATGCTGGTGGGAGTGTTTGTGCCTGATTCATGCTTTGCTGTGTCTGTACTTGCGTAGCAGCTTGACTCGCAGCACTCTCAGTACGATCCAGATACCTATGTGCAGTATCCTGTCCACCTAGGCCAAAGGCCAAGCCTGCGGCAAGAGCGGCAGCACCAACAATCGCGGTGAACAGAATGTTCAACAACGAAGTAGCAATGCCTAGTTGTTCAAGCGCAACGATAGCGACGAAGCCAAGAATAGCGTAACGAGCAATGTTCGAGAAAAGATTAGGATTGCCAACGTTCGCACTTGCTGAAGCTCCCCGAACAATATCCGCAACGAGAGTTGCCGCCAATGTACCCAAAAAGAGGACCAGGATAGCGACGAATACATTAGGAAGGTAGCCAATGACACGCCCAAGCAAATCGCTCACAGTGGTTAAGCCAAGTGCGTTGACGGCAGGAACCAGGAAGATCAGGAAAACGAACCAATAGACAAGCTTGCCAAAAATATCAGCGGCATCGGTCTTGATTCCAGCCTGTTGCCCAAGCCGCGATAAGCCGATACGGTCAGCAATACGATCAAAGCCAATTTTTCGTAGAAGGAAGGTGACGGCTCTTGCAAGCGCGGAAGCTACAAGCCAGCCAATGAGCAGAATCACCAGGAAACCGAGCAACCGTGGCACAAACTCGAAGAGCAATGCTAGTGCTGCTTGAAAGGAAAGAATGACAGCAGTAAGAATGTTCACAAGAAACTCCTTTTCGACTTGAATGCAGATAGGGCGCATTCAACAACATAGAAGAATAAGATCACTAAGTAAAGAACACACTGTTGAAAGCACTTCTCAACTTCAAGAGTGGCACGAATAGTAGTAGAAACAAGTTTCGCTTATCGTGTAATCTTATCATCTTATAATAAAATAAATTCTAAATATTAGAAGAAAAAATTGGAAAATAGCTATGAAATTTTGTAGAAATCCAAAAGTAAGCGTTTTAGTATAGATGAAACTTTTTGGCGATATACGACGTATCTCTCTTGATTATGAGTACTAAGTTTTCTGTATGAACGGTATCTAATAATAAGAAGTTCGCTCTCGCTAAAAGTATTGTTTCTGGAAAACCAGTTTTTCTCTTTTTTCTTAGTTGTGTTGCAAAAGGAAGCAATTCCGTAAGTGATTTCTTCCTAACAAGAAAGGATATAGATAATGACACTCGACCTATCTATTGTTGCCGACGTATTTCGATACGAAGCTCAGGCAAAACACGCACTCGAAGCACTCAGACAGGCAGGATTTGGCTACGACCAAATCGGTATTGCCATGCATGGACATGAAGGAATTGACTTGCAAAGTGATTTGGAGAACCTAGGAGTTCCCCACGAGCAGGCGAGCTACTATGCACAGGAAGTCAAAGCTGGGCACACAGTAGTCTCGGTTCGACCTGATGGTCGTGAGCGGGAAGCACACGAGATTATGCGCCAGAGCGGAGCCTTTACGGAGCCTGGTAGCGATGCATCTCAAGCATACGACCTCGATAAACAGAAAGCGGCGTGGGATCAAGCTGTGGCTTCTCATCAGGCATACCTTGCTGCGCAACTTGCTTCAAAGACGCAAGAAGACTTTCATCAGCCCCGTTCGCTCAAACCACGCAAAGAACCCGTTACCACACAAAGTGTACAGGCAGGGGATGCTGAGTTGCAGCCTGAGCAAGTCACTAAGCAACAATCAAATGCCGCTCCCGTTGTACAACAAGAGGCAGTGACTGAGCAGAGTGCGGCTCCAACTATGCAACAAGAGGCAGTGACTGAGCAGAAGCCAGTTGTAATGCCTCTTGCCCAGGACGCTATAGTGGCTGAGCAGAAGTCGAGTGCCGCTCCCGTTGTACAAAGCGATGTCGTACTTGAACAATCTCCTCTTACAGAGGAAGTGCATCCTGAAACGGTAGCCGTTGATGACGAAGAGACGCTTCGCCGTGCACGCAAACAAGAACAGGACAGTACTGTAGAGGTTTCACCACCACAGGCGCAGCTCGAAACATCTACAAGCAACAACATGGTGAGAACCGGAATAATCATTGGAGGACTAGTGCTCGGAGTGGGCGCAGGTGTGCTGGTCGCTTTGCTCCGAGGAAAGCAGATACGCCAGTTCGTCCTTTCCAGGACACAAACGGTGAGAACGCAACGTACTATTAGAAAACTCAATCATCAATAATAAGCCAATAAAACTGATGAGTGAAACTGTCCTAAGTTATCTACACTATGCACTCATTCTATGATAGACGCGGATCATGAATGAGTGCATGATTGGAAGAGGATAGAGAGATGCTCATAATGGAGTGTTTCCTTCTTCTAATTTCTTTCTCATCTTCATCGTCTACAGTAGAGAAGATGAAGTCCCAGTTTTAGTTTTACATAGAAGTAAAACTGCTCACAACACTCCCGACCGCCTGATTGAAAAAGGAGAGCAACAAAGAGGCGAGAAATAGTATCATCTCTTTGTTGCTTTTTGAATATCAGTTCCTAAAGTTGCTTTAAAAGCTGACTTACT
>CAXUHF010000110.1:0-17659 GCA_964250765.1 uncultured Ktedonobacteraceae bacterium
CAAAGTTCTTGCAGTTCCGCTCGTTCCTCTGCGCGCTCAGGAATGCCATACATCCATTGCATTTTGCCTTTCTCGAACATCGCTGTTAGAAAGGGACCCCACTCATCATGTATTTCTTTGTTGTATGCCTCCACGCTTGCTCGCTTCATGCCTACGAAGGTTCCTGTTTTGAAAACTAACAATGCTGATGCCATACGACAGGCGCATTCTACTAATTCGCGTGTAGCATAATACGTCGCGTTCGCTTTATCAAGTGGATAGGAGAGTGCCGCAACATCATAAGAAAGTTGCGTCATGTGGTCGTACCCATAGAATGGTCCATCTGGGTCAAGGTAGTTAATGGGATAGATAACGGTTTCACTTCGATGCAAACGAAGCAGAAATTCTATCACACCGTTCGTAATATCGCGCGTATAAGCAGTTCTACTTGGCAATGTCATCGTGGCTCGTGTATCTTCGCCAAAGAGGAGGATACTATTCTGTTTGAGTGCGGCTCTCATGATGCTTTGATAGTTTGGCAATGCTTGCTCATCAATGACGTTAATGTCGAGACGTAAAATACTTTTTTTCGCACAAGTAGATGCAAGCTGTTGTGCTTGTATAGTTTCCTTTGCAGTAAGAAATGACTCTTTGAAGAGGACATATGCGTCAATATCACTACCAACAACCGCGCATCCATCGGCATAGCTTCCTAGTAGGAAATAGCTCCGAACTCGATCAGGAAAAGCCGACTCATACTGCTGTACCACGTTAGCAAGAGGCTCATCGACATATGGCTTTCCAACAGTATGAAGTAGATGATGTATGTTCATATGCTGCCCTCCTTCGTTCCATTATTGTAATGAGAACATAGCATGAGGGTAGGGTGATGTCAAATAATGTGTTAAGAGGATGAGGGACCAGCGCAATTGCGCTGGTCCCTCATCCTCTTAACACATTATTTGACATCATCTACTAGTTCACGGCAATTTCAAAATTGCGCAACTCGTAGCCTGTGGTCAGATCGTTCCAGCGAATACTGGGTTTGCTGACGATACGCAAGGTGTCGAGCGCGAGCAAGCGTTGTAGGAAGATGTCGGTTTCCTGAATAGCGATATAGGCACCAGGGCAACGGTGTACACCATCACCAAAGCTCATCACCATCTCTGGTACACGGTCTCCGTGAATTGTGCGTCCGGGACAGACCGCAAGGGGAAGCTCTCCTACGATGCTCTCATCAGCATTAGATGCGTCAACCTCAATCGTGACTGTGGCGTCTTGCGGAATGATGACCTGTGTACCCTCATTCTCAAGTTCGATAGCGGCAGTAGTTTTGCGATAGAGGCGCGTAACGACAGGTTCGACGCGCAATATCTCATGCAAGATCGCGTATCGCTCTTCTTCCGAGGCGACGACATAGCGTTGACGTAGCTCTGGACGTTCTAGCAGGTGCCATGCCGCAACACTGATAAACTCGCGTGTTGTCACCATTCCTGCAGCGGCATAGGTGATGCATTCCGTGAGTATTTCCGTGTTACTGTAGTTTTGTGTGAGCAGGTGCGAAATGACATCGTTTTGTGGCTTGCGTTTACGTGCACGAATGGCTGGTAATACATCAAGATAATAGAACGCTAGTGTGCGCGACTGAGTTTTAAGTAAGTTCACGATGCCACGTGGAGTGAAACGTACCTCTGTCAAATTTCCTGAAAAGAACGCTTCAAGTCTCTGGGGTAATCCTGGATAGCTATTGGTCAAGCCAACCACTTGTGACGCTACACGGACCGCCAACGTGATGCTCAATTGGCTAAGGTCAACCTGCTTTTTTCTTTGTAGCTTCTTGATAAGCTGACTGGCAAGTTGCTCCATAACCTGACGATAATTGTCACTAACCGTTTTCGGCGTAAAGAAACGTGCGGTCAGACTTCTTTGTTTTTGATGAATCTTGCCGTCTTGATACAAAATAGGCTGGTTCATCATTTGGGGAATTTGAGCAATCATTTCCGCGCCAAAACCCGCCTGCCTTGTATCGGCACTACGCAGAACTGCACGTGCCGTGTCGAAACTGCGTACATGCCATAATCCGTCCGCATCTTGCTCAACAGCAGGGCCATGAGAAGGGGTAGTAGGCACAGTTTTTTGCCATGAGAATGCACTATGATCTATTGGGCAGGAATTGGCAGAAGTAGGTGTTTCTATCGTTGATGCTGTGCTATCCAACACAGGCTTTTCTTGCATTGAGTCCATGCTATATTTTACATCTTTCAGTAAGGGAAGCTCTCTTTGATGAGAGACGAAAACGTACTTATGGTATATAGTATATCATAAGTAACTATGTTTAGCCCTTTTTTGAGGAGAAGTATGTTTGCATCTGCAAGTTTATCTATATAGGTATGAGTAACCGCTTTCATCGGTAGGTTTTTGGGGAAAGAACGGATGTAGGGGCAATAATTCATTACGCCCTGCGAGCGATACAGACCGTTGAAGCGCGTGAGAATGCTGGCATGAACGTCCTTGTCTGGCTGGTTCATTGCTCGCAGGGCGTAATGAATTATTGCCCCTACATCTCATCTCTTTCAAAAAACTTATTGTTGAAAGGTGAGCATCCAAGGATTTGTGCAAAACCTACTGAATTTTGAAACTAGCAGCACGGAAAGAGCTAAGACAAGAATAACCCTCATCTTAGCTCTTTCCGTGCTGCTCGTCGCGTACTTACGTTTTAGTATAGAGAGATACTCAACGTCTCTCGTATCCTAATAGTTACCGTTTCCACCTGCCCCGGTAACGCCTACATCGAATCTGACGACAGTGAATGGCAATTTGGGTTTTCCTGCCAGACCTGTGAAGATGCCGAGATTGGTTGTATACACGGATTTACCAACAAAGGTAAGGCTCGCAGGCTGATTGAGTAAGCCATGAGCCGTGACCTCCGATGTGCCATAGGTTTTTACAACCTTGCCATTGCAGTCAAGAACGGTTATGTTGTCACCGAGATTGCTGGCTACCCAAACACGTCCTTTGCTATCGAGTGCTAATCCATCGGGTCCGTTGAGTGGTGTCGATGCCGAAGGACCAATTTTCGTATTCTTTTGAACAAGGGCGTCGAAGCCCGTTGGATACTCTTCCAGATCGGGATTCAAATGCTGTGCGAAAATGCGCGCATTGCCTGTGACCTGACCTTTACTATTCACGTTGAAGGCAACAACACTATCCGCATACGTGTTAGCGATATAGAGTGTTCGATAATCAAGGCTGAAGACAACACCGTTTGGTGTCAGACCAGCAATCGGTGCTTGTAGTAAGCCTTTGTCGTTAATCGGTGCGCCAGAACTTGGTGGACCGATGACGAGTTTCGCTGTGCCTCCACCGGGAGGAATGGCATACACGAGACCACGATTTGAGTCGCTGTCGTACAGTGTCCCCTGCGCGTTAAAAGCCATGTCCTCAGGTCCACCTCCCTTTCCTGGGTAGGTGGCGTAGATACTTACTGTCGGATGATTACACCCAGGGTTGTGAATGCGAAGAACATTTCCTGTACCATTCGCATTCGCAAATAAATCTCCTGTTCGTGGATTGATTGTCAAGCCCAGGAGTTGACCACTACTGATCAATTGCTGTCCAGGTTGACCTCCCAACTGACAGAGGAGTTTGCCTTGTTCGTTGAACACGAAAATGCGTGAGTTCGTGGGAACCGCAACGTTATATGCTCCTACATAGACTTTACCTTGCCAGTTTGTGATTCCTTCAGGAAATTGGAGCAGAGGAACTTGGTTGGATGATGCAAAAACCTGACCTTGACTTGGAAAAGAGGCTTCTGCTGAACTCGCTAGTACATATGAAAGAAGCAGAGAGAGTCCTGCTGCAACTCCTCCCAAGAGCAACAATAGCTTCCGTGCATCTTTCCATGTGAAAAGTGAGAAAGAAGGTGTCGTGATGCGCATAGTGAATTCTCCTTGTACGTGATGTATGAAGATGATGTCCATGCGTACTTTTTTTAACACATCCAATATATGTTGATGCGTCTATGTATGTATCATAACGCATTCAGTGCTTTACGTAAAGAGAAGAAGGATTGTGGAAAAATAAACTCTTTATACAATGGTTGCTCATTTGAAACAAGAGTCCTTTGTGTTGAAAAAAGAGCATTGGGTTGATGTGAAATAATTGACGCTAAAAAAATGAAGAGGGCTAGAGAAGAAAAAGTTTTCTTACACCAAAATTCCTATATAGATGGTATTGCTTGCTTCTTATAATAGAGTACTCTATATTGTGTAGACTGGGACAGTACGAAGTGTGCGACAGAGAGATATTGCATCTTAATAGAATGCGGCCTTCCTCAGAGTGAGGGAAGGCAAGGGGGAAGCATGACTTTACTTGAACGAACTGGTGCGCCAGAGGAGAAGACAAAGACTTTACTGTCGGAGCAGTATGTACCAGCATCAATGCCTCCTGTGCTTGGGACCTTTGATATGACTGCAATTTATCTTGCCGCTATCTTTTTTATTGGCAATGCGGCAAACACTGCTGGATTTGGGGGAGTAGCATCACTGACCTTTCTTCTTATTGGTGGTGCTACCTTTTTCCTTCCCTGTGTGATCGCAACTGCGCAGCTAGGAGTACTTTTCCCTCACGAAGGTTCGCTCTACAACTGGACCTGTCATGCTCTTGGTGACTACTGGGGATTTTTTGTGGGTGCTATCTATTGGGTACCCAATGTTCTCGGTATTATCGGTGCGGCTGATGGACTCATTACGTATATACAGGGTCTTAATAATAACTGGCTTACACAGCCCTGGCAGCAAGGTTTAGCTATTCTCGCGGTGCTTGCCTTTACTACCGTTCTCGCGGTGCAGCGACAACGAACCATGCAAAACGTAGTCAATGTCGTGATCGGCAGCATTCTCATGGTTGTCTTTCTGGTAGGACTGTCAGGTGTGCTATGGATAACGAGTGGTCATCCATCTGCTACCCCTCTCAACCATGCGGCTGATTGGCAAGTGAATAATGCGAATTTCTCTATCTTTGGTCTGATAGCCCTGCTGTATCTGGGAGTGACCATTCCCATGAATATGGCAGGGGAGATACGTAGTCCCAGAATCATTCCACGTCACCTTTTGTGGGGGACGGTGCTCGTCGTTATAAGCTACATCGTTTGCACTCTCGTCCCACTTGTGATTCGTGGCCCCGCCCTTGCGAAAGCACCAATTCTTCCCTATGAGATTGTGACGAGCCTCGATGTGGTATTAGGTAAAGCGGTTGGTAGTATTTGTGCGGTATGTATTCTCGGCTTTTATCTCGTTTCTCCGCTCGTCTACAGCTACGCGAATGCCCGCTTGCTCTTCGTCGGCGCGATAGACAAACGACTCCCAAGGTTCTTGGGACGACTCAACAGCAACCGCGTTCCCGCGAACGCTGTCATCTTTCAGTCTATCGTCGCTGGAATCATTGTTGTCTGTATCTTTATGGTTGCTCCCACAATCACCTTCCTGGGGAAACCAGCTGATCTCGCAACCGATGTTTATAACGTGCTGCTTGCGGCGTTAACCCTCATTTTGGCACTTTCAACAATCTTCTTTTTTGTCGATCTACTCCTCATCTATAGAAAAGACCGTCCGCGCTTTCATCAACAACGTATCTTTCCCATGTGGGTGATTTGGCTCTGCATCATTGTTGGTCCTATTGCCTGTCTTGTTGTTGTCGTAAATACTTTGCAGAACTCCTGGATTCCACAACTGATCTCGAATGGTCAATGGCTCATCGTAACCGGAGTCATTATCCTTATGGCTATCGTCTTAACCGCTATTGGTGCGATGCTTGCATCAGGTCAAACTTCCTGGGAAACATGGGAGCAGTGAATATATGAGAAGAACTCATAATAAAGCCCGTTTACATATCCTATATAGGGTATGTAAACGGGCTTTATTATGAGTTTTTATTGACCATTATCACCTTGTCCGTTGCCGTTCTGACCTGGGCCACCATAATTGCCATTCCCGCCAGCACCGGAGACTCCGGCATCGAATGAGACAATAGTGAAGGGGAGGTTTGGGCTACCAGCAAGTCCTGTGAAGATGCCTAAGTTAGAACAATACACCGTATTGCCTACAAATGTCATCCCTGCAGGTTGATTGAGCAACCCACCTTGAGTGACGGCAGAGGTCCCAAAAGTTGCAACAACCTTGCCTGTATTGGGATCGAGAACGGTTAGATTGTCACCAAGGTTACTTGCGGCCCAGATGCGTCCTTGGCTATCCAAAGCTAACCCATCGGGACCGTTTAAGGGCGTTGAGGCACTTGGGCCAATTTTTGTATCAGGTAGTTTAAGTGCATCAAAACCGGTTGGGTACTCTTCGAGATCATGATTGATGTTTTGTGCGAAGATGCTCCCATTGTCTGTCAATTTGCCAGCATCGTTTACGCCGAATTTTATCACGTTGTCAGAGTAAGTGTTTGCGACATAGAGCGTATGCCAATCCTGGCTAAAAATGATGCCGTTAGGATTAAGTCCTGCAACAGGAGCTGCCAAGAGTGGATTACCAGGGGCAATCACGGTGTTGACCTTCCCACCGCCAGGAGGAATTGAGTAGACAGCACCAAGGTTAGAATCTGATGCAAAAAGGGTGCCATCTTTGAAAAAGACTAAATCTTCTGGTCCACCCCCATTGGGATAGGTGGCATAAACGCTAATTGTCGGCTTGTCACTGTCTGGTTTCTGAATGCGTAGTATCTGACCAGCACCGTTCGCACCTACATATAGGTCGCCAGTATTGTGATCAATGGTGAGACCAAGCAGGACATTGGCACTGACCAGTTCCTGACCAGGTTGTCCTCCTATAGTTCTCTTGAGCTTCCCATTCGAGGCATCAAAAACGAAGATGCGTGAACTTGAAGGAGCATTCACGTTGTAGGTTGAAACATATATCTTGTTCTGCCACGAAGTAATCCCTTCAGGAAACTGTAAGAGAGGAATGGTGTTGGATGATGCGAAAATAGCACCGGATGAACTAGACGATTTTGCATGGGCGTGTGTTGGCGTGAGCAATCGAGGACTTAAAAGCAGAAAACATATGCTTAGCATCACGATTACTCCTAGAATGAGAGCCAAGCCTGTTGAACGCTGCTTCAATTTAAATAGAGACACGAATACCCTCCTCATGATGAAGAACTTTCCTTATAAATAACTTTTAACTCTGCTACTAAAAATTCATAATGAAATATAGTGATACAGCCCTAGATAAATATAGTAAGCAGAGCAGTCTATGTATACTAGAATAGTAGCACCACACACAAGAAAAGAAAAGTAGGATAGGAAAAATGGCTGTCTCTCTGCTTCTCGACTAGTTATGTTATGATAGAGGCCAAGATACTGGGCGCGATTGCATGCGACGAAGGACAACGGTATGGAGAGCCAGGATAGGCGTATTAAACGCACACACCAATTATTAGCGAAGGCACTCATTGCTCTTACATTAAAGAAGGGTTATGAAGCAGTCACGATTCGAGACATTACAGAACATGCAGATATAGGCTACGCCACGTTTTTTCGGCATTATTCAAGCAAGG
Source organism: uncultured Ktedonobacteraceae bacterium (assembly GCA_964250765.1). GTDB lineage: Bacteria > Chloroflexota > Ktedonobacteria > Ktedonobacterales > Ktedonobacteraceae > JBBQVS01. The sequence continues at coordinate 7,540 of CAXUHF010000110.1, forward strand.
ACGCTCTTTTACGTGATGTATCAGACGTGGTGCTAGCGGATTTGAAAAGTCTTTTACCAGGGTCGCCAAAGGTGGATGTAGAGGCTGTTGGAGTACCACTATTTCATTATGTGCAGGAACACGCAAAGATCATTCAAGTCTTGTTACAGAGTCGGGGTACCTCTTCGCTAGTACAGCACATCATCGAGATTACATCACAAGACGTTCTCAACGAGAACAAGCCATTAGAGGATAGTATAGTCCCCGCCGAGATTGCAGCCTATCACCTCATTAACTCGTCTATTTCCCTGATTCAGTGGTGGTTGGAGCATGACATGCCTTTTACACCTGAACGTATGGGGGCAATTTTTCAAGTGTTAATTATGCAACCAACACGTGCGATTGCGTTTCATCCGACTATGCAAGAAGACTCTACCCGAATAGGGTGAATCTATAATCTATTATAGATATGCATATAATCTAGTCCATACAAAGTTGCTCACGCAAAGAGAAATATAATGTTACATATAAGCACTCTAAAACGCTTCACCCCTTCGTCATTTGCGACAACGAACACTGAAAAATATCTCGAAGACAAGGCATCGGCTCGTACATTCACCTGGTTTGATCTGGTTATTGGCATTGGCATTCTCGCGGATCTCGTGTTGTCACTACTAAATGTTACTACTCGTTGGAGCAATGTTGGCACCATCACAGTTATGCTCTCACTGTATCTACTCGCGCTATTATTCTCGCAACAGATACGTCCACTTATGGGAAGGCTTTTGCTCGCTGGCATTATTGCAGGCATCTGTGAACTATTTACCGATGCCTCTGGTCAGTCCGTCGCGCATTCACTGATCTATTCAGCAAGTGAACCTATGCTATGGGCCTCACCTTTATATATGCCACTTTCCTGGATGGTTATACTAACGCATCTTGGTTATGTCTCGTGGCGACTACGCGCTCTATTAAGTTGGCGTAAAGCAGCCTTGATAGGTGGATTGCTAGGCGCGATCCAAATACCGATCTACGAGGAGATGGCCTATTATGGAGGATGGTGGCAGTATAAACCAACACATTTGATGCTTGGACACACGCCACTCTATGTACTGCTCTTTGAAGGCTTGATTATCGCAGCATTGCCTCTGCTTTATGATCGTATCGAGCGTCGTGCGTGGTTCCATGTCGCTCTGATTGGCCTTGTCGTTGGCGCATGGATGCCATTTGCCGCGCTTTTCTCCTGGCTACTGCTTGGACTGTGAACAGAACTTACATGTTACAGCGTTTCGTGCGCGTCTTGTGTCTCTGACTCAGCCATCTCTTCACCTAGAGCAAGCCGACGCTTAAGTTCTTGAGCACTTTCAGTTGGTATATCCTTCGCCCGTCTTGTTTTTGTGTAGAGAGCCGAATAGAGCAAATACAAGGCAGTACCATGCAAGCTGAATGCGTAGACATACTTGAGCAATCCGTTGTCGGGGATGGACAGCAGCAGACATGTAATACCACTGGCGGCGAAAAGTAGGCCAATAAGGACATCGAAGCCAATGCGCCACGGCGAGTATGCGCCAGAAAGTTTCCCTTGTGCTTGTTGAAATAAACGAATGCGTTCCGCTTGACGCAAGCGAAATACATCGCTTTCCGTGAGAGGTTTGTGGGCGCGTCGAAAGCTACGAAAGCCAAAGAGCGCGAAGATCACAGTCAGAAGTCCAAAGACGAATGGAGAGAGCATAAGAAATGTACTGAAAGAAAGAATGTCGCGTAGGGGAAGTAGCCCACCAAGAACCAACCAGAGCATTTGAAGTGTACCGCAGACAACCATCACAGTTGTGCTTCGTTCACGTTGTGCCTTCCGTCTCTGCACAAGAATGTTTCGGTAGAATGCAGTCTCTGACATAGGGCGAGAATCCATCTTTTTGGCTCCCTTTAACCATACACGCACGTGAAAATAATTTGCCTCTCCTTATATTGTAATTCGTTTTATGTGGTGCGTCAATGGGTTATTTTTAACTCTACAATATGTAGAATGTGCTATACTATATACTAACTATTGTTACAAGTTAGAAAGGTAGGCAAGCATGTCATCACGTGTAAAAACCGACGTGTTAATCATTGGGGCTGGCATTATGGGAGCTTCTTGCGCCTCCTTTCTCAGCGAGCAGGGCGTAAAGGTGGCTGTGTTAGAGGCACAGGCAGCTCCTGCAATGGGATCGACTGGTCGAAGTGCCGCAGGTGTGCGTGTCCAATACTCCGAAGAGGTCAATATTCGTCTCTCTTGGGAGAGTATTCAAGAGTACCAATATTTTCAGGAACTTTATGGCGAGGATGCGGGCTACCGACCAATCGGTTACCTCTTTCTTGTGCCACCCGAACGATGGGTTGAGCATCAGATGAGCGCAAGCTTACAGGAGCGTTTAGGTGTTCCTGTGAATGCTCTCACTCTTGAGGCCGCTCAAAGAATTATTGAGTTTGATACGACAGGTATCGCTGGTGTCACATATGGGCCGATTGATGGTGTTGTGGACCCACATCGTGTTACGCTTACCTATCTAAGAGTGGCAAAGGAGAGGGGTGCTATTCTGCATATGAACACTCCCCTTGTTCGTGCTACGCGGGTTGGTAACGTTTGGCGTGTGGAGACGCCGAAGGGCACTTTTGAAGCCGCGTATCTTATAAATGCGGCAGGTGCATGGGCTGGTGAAGTCGCAATCCGTGCAGGACTGACAACAGCTGTACCTGTCCAGCCGATGAGACGCATGATCTATATGACCGCTCCCACTCCGTGGCAGCACGTCTATCCTTTAACCATTGACTTGACGAGCGGTTTTTACCTGCGAAGCGAGGGCGAGCGTATTCTGTTTGGTCGCTCAAATCATGATGAACCCGTCGGCTTCACTGAAGGCATGGATTGGGATTGGTTTGAGCCGACAATCAGCGTTGGGCTTGAGCGTTTTCCGTGGCTAGCGGAGACAAAATTGGATAACAATGCTTGTTGGTGGGGCTATTATGAAGTGACGCCTGACGATAACCCAATTCTCGGCAAAATGCCTGGGCTAGAAAACTGGATCAACGTCGCTGGTTTTTCTGGTCATGGCGTACAACAAGCACCAGCCGTTGGGCGACTCATTGCCGAAGAAGTCGTGTTTGGCAAGGCACGCTCAATAGATATTGATTCTTTGCGCATCACTCGCTTCTCAACTAATCAGCAACGTCGGGAGCGCAACATAGTTTAGGTAGTGGCTTCCTATCTTAAAGGATAATGAAGATATGGCAAAGAAAAAAGATACAGTACAGCATATATCACAAGACGAGCATGAGCAAGTGCTGCAAGTGCTTGAACATACTCACGCTATCGCTCAACAACTGCATACTGCTGCTCAACGGGAGCAGGCAGAAGCGGTACTAACTGAAATCAGCATGTTATCTGAGAATGCTCAGATTGTCCTGTCGAAGTCATTAGCAAAAGAACGTCATACCGATGCGGCTGATGTATTACTCGCTCTTAACGAGTTAGGTGTGCAGAAAAGTGTGCGTAAGGAAGCAAGACGTGCGCTTATACAACTCGAAGGTGCTAAGATATACCCGTTATGGAATGTCCCTGTGACACCACAGACGGTTGCAGTACAAGGTTTGGAAGAAGATGTTGCATATCGCTTTTGGAAAGGTTTTGTAACTGATTCAATTGAGGTAGGTGAGGCTCAACTAATTTTATCTTTTGAGCGCGAAGATGATCCATCTACTGTACGGATTCTCGGCTTTTTGCTTGAGTTCTATCATGATGGCGTCAAAGATGCCTTTACCAGAGTTGAAAGTAAGCGTAGTTTTATGAAGTCTGTAGATCGTATGTCGGCAGGTTTGGCTGATGTACCTATGAAGCAATGTTCTTTAGTGGAAGGACGCGAACTAGTGTTGGATGCTCTTACCATAAATGAACGTTATCATACACGTCCACACAGAGACTATCGAGTGAACCTTTCTCTTATACAGCGTTTAGTATTGAACGCGCACGATAGTGAAGAAGAGGGCAACGCAGAAACCTCTAGCGTGCCAGATAAGGGTGCAAGGGGTGGTGTGTTAAGAAACCTCTTCGTCAGGAAAGACCAGTCGCAATAGGCGCGTACTCCCATGTCTTCTAGCTCTTTCTCTTTGTCTTGTTTGAAGGTGAAAGGCAAAGAAAATAGGTACCGAATGAAAAATACAAAGAGACCTGCTGTGCATAGAAAAAAGGGTGAACTTCCTACAAAGATATGTGCAACCTGTGGAAAACCATTTGAATGGCGCAAACGCTGGGAGCGTAATTGGGACGAAGTGCGCTACTGCTCTGAGCGTTGCCGCAATGCACGTACAGCAACGCGAGAAAATGTGTAACACCGTACTGCGCTTCCTTTGAGGATTTGAGAAGCGTTTTGGTTACTTTATGCGTGATACTATAGAGTGGTGTTTCTATAGAGCAGTAGAAGAGTTTTTCAGCATGAACAGGCTGATGAGAGAACGAGACACTCATCAGCTTGCCATTAAGTAACCTCGCGTTTTACAATGGTAGAGAACTCGAATGAGAAAATACGAAAAGCTCTTTCCAGATAGGAGTGTATTGCAATGACAACAACACAAACAGAGTCACAAGTTCAGCAATGGACAAACCTTGCGCAACAGTTGCGCGTAGATAGCATTCGTTCCACGACGGCGGCAGGTTCAGGTCATCCAACCTCGTCGATGTCGGCAGCCGATTTAATGGCAGTGCTGATGAATAGCTATCTCAAGTATGACTTCTCAGAACCCAAGAATCCAAACAATGACCATCTCATCTTTTCTAAGGGTCATGCCGCACCTCTCCTGTACTCAATGTACAAAGCAGCAGGGGCAATCGAAGACGAAGAACTTTTGACCCTACGTAAATTTGGTAGCCGCCTTGAGGGACATCCAACACCCCTTCTTCCGTGGGTCGATGTCGCAACAGGTTCACTTGGACAGGGCTTGCCCATCGGCGTAGGTGTTGCGTTGGCAGGAAAATATCTTGACAAGTTGCCCTATCACATCTGGGTCTTGTGTGGTGATAGCGAAATGGCGGAAGGCTCCATCTGGGAAGGTTTTGATAAGGCATCCCACTACAAACTTGATAACCTCGTCGCTATCATCGACGTGAACCGCCTGGGACAGCGTGGTGAGACCGACCTTGGCTGGAATACGGATGCATATGCGGCTCGCGCTCGCGCTTTTGGTTGGAACGCTATCATCATTGATGGACATAACTACGAAGAAATCGACAAGGCGTATGCGCAGGCAATTCAGGGCAACGGTTCGCCAACATGTATTGTTGCGAAGACCCTGAAGGGCAAGGGCGTCTCCTTCCTTGAAAACAAAGAAGGCTGGCATGGCAAACCTGTGCCAAAGGATAAGGAAGAGCAGGCGTTGCAGGAGTTAAACGCTCAGGCGCGTAGCATGACCTTCCCTGTGCAGAAGCCTGCGGCTGGACAATTGCCACAAGAGGCGGCGAAAAAGGCCGTTGAATTACCAAAATATGGACAAGATAATGGAGTTGCCACTCGTAGAGCATATGGTGATGCTCTCAAGGCCCTCGGTGACGCGAATCCAGACGTTGTAGCACTTGATGGCGAAGTAAGCAACTCCACCTATGCAGAGGAGTTTGCAAAAGCATTTCCAGAGCGCTACTTTGAGCAGTATATCGCTGAGCAACAGTTGGTCGCTTCTACCGTTGGTATGAGTGTACGCCACAAGATCCCGTTTGCTTCAACCTTCGCGGCATTCTTCTCACGTGCGTATGACTTCATTCGTATGGCTGCTATCTCACGCGCAAATATTCGTCTCGTTGGTTCACATGCTGGCGTCTCAATTGGCGAAGATGGTCCTTCACAGATGGCACTCGAAGACCTGTCGATGATGCGATCTATCTTTGGTAGCACCGTATTGTACCCAAGTGATCCCAACCAGACAGCACAGCTTGTCGCGGAAATGGCTGAGCACGGCGGTATCGTGTACATGCGTACCACACGCGAAAAGTTGCCAACACTCTATAGCCCCGACGAGAAGTTCGCCGTTGGTGGTAGCAGAGTTGTTCGGCAGTCAGAGAACGACCAACTCACGGTTGTTGGTGCTGGTATCACATTGCATGAAGCACTCAAGGCGTATGACCAGTTGAAGGAAGACAACATCGTTATTCGAGTCATAGATGCCTATTCAATCAAGCCTATTGACGAAGAGACGCTATTCACGGCAGCGGAAGAAGCTCAGAGTAAGTTTATTACCGTCGAAGATCACTGGCCTGAAGGCGGTCTTGGTGATGCCGTACTTTCGGCTTTCGCGCAGCGCGATGGTCAACTTCCACAAGTGACAAAGCTTGCGGTGCAGTCTATGCCAACCTCTGGTACACCTGCTGAACTCCTCGAAGAGGCTGGTATCAGCGCACATCACATCGTTGAGGCGGTCAAGGCTATTGTGCAAGGGAAAGTAGACGACGCACTATCTACAAAGTAGTAATCGTCTTCTAACAACAACTCAAAACCAAGAAGGGACTGAGCAATACAAATAGGTTGTTCAGTCCCTTTTTTCTATCCTAACCTATGTTAGTCGGCGTCACCTTTTGTAGGCGATAAAATATGATGCCGGATGCCACCTGTAGGGACCGATTTATCACGTCCTTGTCGGCACTCGATTGGTCACAAGGACGTGATAAATCGGTCCCTACAGGCGATGTGTTATTCTTAATAAAACGAATGGAGAATTTTTCATATGAAAGACGCTGTTGATGCTATCAAGACGAAGACTGATGAGGTCGTAGCTGATACGCAACCAGGACCGCAAGGCGTTGGTATGGCAGTCGCGTTTGATTGGGGACTTGCTACACAGATTCTTGTGATGCCAACCGTTTCGACGTTGCTCAACCGCCCTGTTATATTCAAACAGTTTGGCCCACTTGTTGGAACACTACTCTCAACATTGATTACGCTACCTGTTGCCGCGCTTCTTGCCATTTTTGGCGAGGGAGTACGTCGTGGTTGGCGTTGGACAAGGCTTGTGCAGCTCATTGCAAATGCACTACTTTTTGTTGGTGGCCTTGTTGCTATTCCAAGCACGTGGAGTGGAGTGAAACAAGGCAACTACTGGCCTCTTGTGACCGAGGTAATTCTGCTTATTTTCTCGCCACTAATTGCATGGCGCATAGCAGGGAAACGTTCTGCACGCTGGTTCGATACTGTGAGTAGTGCCGTTGCACGCAAGCGTCATGGTGGAGCATGGCCTTTCCTTATTGGCATCTGGGCGGCAGTTGGTGGTATTCTACAAGCTATCGCCGCACTTAGCCGTTAAGTCCTTATTTGAAACTCAACTACATACTCCTCCGTGCTTACAGTAATAAATGTGTAACCTATCCCTACACGAAGGAGTATGCTTATATGCGCGCAAAGAATGCATCGGTGGTCATTAATCCCAGGACTGGACAAAATATAGCAAAAATAACAGATGTGCTGGCTGTACTATCGGCGGCAGGTTGGAAGACGAATATTGCAATCAAAGAGTACGGTGGTCATACGATGGAACTGGCAAACGAGGCTGCTAGCAAAGGGCGCAACCTCGTCATTGCTTACGGTGGTGATGGAACGCTGAATCAGGTTGTTAACGGTGTGTTGACGAGTAAGGACCCACATAGTATCGTTGGTGTCATTCCAGGAGGTACGGCGAATGTCTGGGCTGGTGAAGTTGGCATACCTATTGATCCGGTGAAGGCAGCACTTTCACTTGTCAATAGTGAGTCACGCAAAGTGGATGTTGGACACGTCGCTATCGAAAATATCGTATTTCCTAATGAAGGTGAGCAAGAGCAAACCTCTATAGAAGAGCGAAAGACGACAAAAAAGAAAATCAAGATTTCCAAGGGAAGTAGTCAGGGCAAACATCACTTTCTACTCATGGCAGGCTTAGGCATCGACGCAGCTATTATGGGCAATGTGTCTAAACCGCTCAAGTATCGTATCGGCCCTCTGGCCGTTGGGCTTTCGGCAGCGAAAGAACTTCCCACGCATCGCTCGTTCCCTATCGAGATACGCACAGGAAATAATAGCCATGATCCAGAGCCACTCTGGAAAGGGGAAGCGTCACAAGTTGTCATAGGCAATACGAGACGTTATGGAGATATTGCAGAGATGACACCTGATGCGTATATTGACGATGGCGTATTAGATGTATGCGTAATTACGGCTGGCGATCCACTTTCGACTATGCAGCAAATTTCGTCGCTCCTTTTCCGTCGTAAACCGGACAACCTCAGCGCGGAATACTTCCACGGAGCACATCTTTCTATCACTGTTCCTGCCTCTGTTCCGATGCAACTCGATGGAAGTGCTGTTCGGCTCAAAGACTACCTGGAAAAAGCTGACTATGAGGCACTGCAACGAACTCCGACTTCTGAGCACGTCATGATTACCTACTGCTTTGATGCCTTGCCGCATGCGCTTGAGGTCGCTATTCCAAATGCATACAATGATGCCTTGTTTGAAAGCTCGAATAGCCGAGATGAGACAGCGCAAAACCGTCCTAACGATCATGCGAACGAACATGAGAGTCATAAGAAGCCACATTTAAAGGTACATCACCGCCATAAGCATGATGATAACCCACAAACAGAGCAGCAACAGCGAACAGAAGCTGAGGAAGCACGTTCTGCTGAACAACTGGATACACAGCAAGAAGACAGCAAGAAACATGAAGAGGATATTCGTAAGGAACTGCCAGGACTTGTTAGTTCTTTACTCACAGATGGACGGAAAGTAACAGTTGTTGGCAAAGCTCCAAATCCAGAGAAGAAGGATACCTATATAATTGCAGGTGGCTCGGTAAAACAAGCGACAGGTGAGATAAAGCCCGTCGCTGTTGTGGTAAATGGAGACACAACTATTCTTAATCGAGAAGGTGTTCGTGTTTCCCTGAGTGAAGTGCGTAAGGTGCAGGAGGGAATGGTGCTTGTAGTTGAGGGCACGAAGAGTAAGCGTGGCGTGATCGAGGCGACACGTATGGTTATGTAGGCAAGAAAGAGGCTACCGAAAGGCGCATGGATATGCTACACTGACATTGCAAAAAGATATCATTTCCTATTTTTGCGATGAAAGGGTCGTCAGTGGTGAGTGAAACACAAGAGTCATTAGAATGGCGTTCAGTCTTGAACGCCGTTCTTGATGTTGATATCCGTGCGACGTTGACAACGTTAGATGCAAAAGGTGTCATGGCCTATACCGATGGTGCATGTCTCAAAAATCCTGGTGGTCCGGCTGGTTGGAGTGCGCTTCTCTGGTCCGTCTCCGACAATGACGATGGAAGCGTACGGAAGGGAGCACCATGTCTTGAACGCTATGGACATATTCCTAAAGCTCCTACAACCACAAACAACAGGGCTGAGATTGCGGCTGTACTGGCGGTACTCAGTCTTGCACCTCCAACATTGCCACTCCTCATTCATAGTGATAGTGAATATACGATCAAGGTAGCACAGGGTGTGTATCAGATGAAGGCAAACCCCGATATGTGGGAGGTGTACCGCAAACTGCTCAGCTACCGTAAGATACCGCCGAAGTTCGAGTGGGTGCGTGGACATGCGGGCCACGAACATAATGAACGCGCCGATGAACTCGCAGGATTGGGTGCCTGGAACAACGATGCTAAGGCATATGAACGATGGCAAGCATCGCAAGCACCAGAAGCGAGAAATGCCCCCGCATCACCTGAAATGGCTGCACTTCGCCAGAAAGTGCAGAAGCTACAAGCCACATTTGCAGGCATTGCCTCCGATAGTACACGCGTCAACGCACAAGAACGTTCGTTTATCAACGACATGGCGAAGCGGCTACAAAAGAACAATTTCGCGCCAAGTGATAAGCAACGCAATTGGGTAAACGTTCTGGCAAAGAAACATCGTGTTGAGTAGCGGAGAAGTATAGCAATCTCAACCTCTTACAGTGTGATAGAATGAGGTATAAGGACCAGATGTAGGGGTCTAATTCTATTACACCCTCGTGACTCTGTTCACACGGGATTGAAGAAACGCTTCATCATACCCTCCGAGGTTGTGAATTGTTACAAGGGTGTAATAGAATTAGACCCCTACAGTGACCGTTGTTCATTCAAACATCATTGT
>CAXUHF010000111.1:0-17594 GCA_964250765.1 uncultured Ktedonobacteraceae bacterium
ATACGTTAACGTAACACGAAAAACCCGTTTTCCATCAAACTAGGGCACCCACAAGGGGATGCCCCTCCCATACATAGTTCCTTATTCTATACATAAACGTTAACATATATATAGAAATAAGGAGGAATAATGATTTTGACAAAACAGTACGATTACATGTTTTCAGAGCGTTACAAAAGGCAATCAATACGTCAGAAAAATCATAATTATGCTTGGTCTGGAACTTACTTTGTAACGGTTGACACCGAGAAACGCGAACCACTTTTTAACATATCTGAGCTAAGGGATATCTTAGAACGAGAATGGGAAGCCTTACCAGAACGCTTTCCGTGTGTAACGTTAGACGAATTTGTTATCATGCCCGAGCATATTCACTTTATCGTCAGAATTGAGGGCAACGTGGAAGTTCCTGTATCTTTATTTGATGTGATAGGAGCCTACAAATCGTTAGTTGCGGTAAAGTGGCTTCAATATATTAAAAGTGCAGGTATAGAACGCTCTGGTCGTGTTTGGCAACGAGGTTACTTTGATCGTGCTATTCGAGATGCAAACGACTTAGAGCGGACCCGACAATATATTCGTGACAATCCTACTAGGAGACGCAAAAAAACATAGCCAGAACAGGCAAGGGCACCCGCAAGGGGACGCCCCTCCCATATCACGGTGACGTATGGGAGGGGCGTCCCCTTGCGGGTGTCCTAGTTTGATCGGCATCATGCCCATCGTGTATATGGGGGATGCCCCTTGCGGGTGCCCTGGTTGCACCATGCCCTTCAACCCCTCATACATAAAAGTACTACCAACATGCAGCCTCCAGAAAAGATTCTTATACTGCTTCTTCGTGTGCCATCTCTGTTTGGTACAAGATATTACTCACGTAGAAGGAAAAGGAGACACCGACATGTCCAAGACAACACTCATCCGCAACATCATTCGCTATATCCTACCGCTCGTCGCCCTGCTACTCATCGCGGCCTACCTCATACTCTCACCCGCCATATTTACCCATGCCGCCGCCGCGACAATACAGCACGTCATTTCCACCCATCACGGTATCATGCCTAACGGCTTCTGGCATATACGCTAAAATAGCTGACACATATGAGGTTCGAGACAGGCATTGTCCCTCGAACCTCTTTTTTATTGTCATCTCTTAATTCATCAGAGTAAGCAACCATTCCCTTACTTCTGTTATGTTTCGATGTCCTATAGCTGTTAACATAGAAACACTTTCCTCACCTAACCTTCGTGCCTCATCGTTCTTGCCTTGAGCCGCAAGAGCTTGTGCTAAGCCATACTGTGCAAGTGCAATCAGATTTTGACTTCCATCTGGTGCTATAGAAAGCATCTCATCAAAGCTTTCTTCAGCACTATCAAATAGTTGCAAGTCCAGTAAAAGATTGCCATATTCGTATAAACTATCAGCTGTAATTTGAGCAATACCTAATTGTCGCGCTACCTCTAAACTCTCTTGTAAATGCTCTTTAGCCTGCTGGTAATTCTTTAGTTTCCGCGTTGCTAATCCCAGATTAAGCAGCAACATACTGATCCACTCTTGTTGCCCAAGTTGGCGTGCTAGCACTATACCTTCTTTGAAATAGGCTTCTGCCTGGATAAACTGTTTTAGTTCAACTGATACAACGCCTAAATTGCTCAGCAAGCCGCACATCCATTCTCTGTGTCCAATCTGTTGAGCTAATACCAGTCCTTCTTTTAAATATACCTCTGATTGCTCATACTGTCCTTGTTCGCCTACTGTTACACCTAAGTTCGTGAGGATCATACAAGTTTGTTCACGGTCTTTAAGGTCACGGGCAATGACAAGACCCTCTCGTAAGTAATGTTCTGCTTGTGTATAGTTGCCCTGTCTTGCTGCAATCGAACCTAGTATATCGAGAATAACGCACACATACGAAGACTGCCTAATTTCTTGTGCGAGAGGGAGTGCTTCTTGTAGACAGGCTTCGGCTCGCTCATATTCGCCACGCTTCCAGGTCATACTTCCAAGATCGGTGAGTAGGGAGCAGATGGCTTCGTGGTCTTCCACTTTACGGGCAAGTGTCAAGCCAACTTGAAAATGGTTCTCGGCCTGTGTGTACTCACCCTGCTTTTGGGCGATGCGTCCAAGATAGAGCAGGCTTTTGGTGATGTGAGCGGTATCCTTACGTTGTTGCGCGGCTTCGTAGGCACGTTGTAGATGCTCCTTAGCCTGTTGATAGAGACCACGTGAGAGCAGGTAGGGCGTGAACGCGAGCACGGCACGTATAAGATAGTCTTGTTTGCCTGTGGTATAAGATAGGTCGAGCGTGGCATAGACGAGGGGATTGTCACGTTCGAGTACATCGTAGTCTTTTTCGTGATTCTCTAAAGCTTCGGTGATGTAATAAAGAAACCGCTCATGGACATCTTTATCTCTGAGGTGCATACGCGCGTAGTCAGCTATTGTCTGGTGCAATGTGTACCGCTCGTTGTCGCTACTCTCTAGCAGACCCGCATCGCTTAACATATCGAGTGTGTCTACTCCACAATTGGCGACATAGAGGGCCGCCTTTTCTGAGAATGTGTTGGGCTTAGCTGGAAAGATGGAGAGCGCGTACAGGGCATGCCGTATCTGTGGATCGAGTTGACGAACCGTGACAGCAAAGACCGATTGCAGCGAGAGATGCTCGTCTGACTCAAGGCTGGAGTGTCCCTCAGCGGCATCTTGCAGTTCGCTCAACTGCAAGCGTTCTTGGGCGTGGCTTAAATGGTCCAGGGCTGCGTTAATGCGTCGGCGTTGTTTGTTGTGCGATTGTGTGCGTAGGTAGTTCCCGATAAGGGTCAGGGCAAGCGGTAGACCGCCAACGGCTGTTATCAGGTCCTGTGCCCTCTTCGCCTCCTCTTGTACAACATCTGGGGCGAGTGTGGACAGCAGTTTCATGCTATCTTTCTCGCCCAATTCTCGAATATTGAAAGCACTATCAGGGGCGAATTGTGTTGCCAGCACTGGAAAGCGCGTGGTGATGAGATGTGCGCAATGAGGGCCACCCACCTTGAACAACTTTACCTGCTCCTCGGTCCATACATCGTCAATAACCACGAGCATACGCTTCGAGCCAAGCACGGTGCGAATCGCCCTTGCTCGCTCCTCATTGCTCCCTAATTCCGCCATCTCTACCTCTGGCACCTCCAACATTTTTTCCCATCGGCTCAACATGCTCGATAGATTGGGTTTGGGTCCCAATCCAGCCCAGAGAATACCATCACGAAAATAGTCGCGTATCATGGCGTCTTCTACCAGTGCTATCGAGAGCGCGGTCTTGCCCACTCCTGGCAGACCATTTAATGCCGTCAGCGCGACACTATGGCCTCCACACAGGCGTCCTCGCAACTGTGCTAGTTCCGTGTCGCGTCCCACCAGCGAAAGGGCCGAGCGATGCGGAATGAGCGGATCGTAGAGTGGTACCTGTGCTGCTTTCTCAATGTCTTTCTGGAGTATGAGTTCTGAAATATTCTCTGTATGACCGTTAACTAACGAGGGAGTAGAAGCAATAGTGGGGAGTTCCGAGATTTTTGAGCGTATCGACTCGTCCGATTCTAGCAGGTCCAGTTCCTGTTCACTCTTGCCAAACAGAATACACAGTCTCTGGCGGAAATAGGGACCGGGGCGCGTCGAGCCACGTTCCCAACGACTAATGTTTACGTAGTTTGTACCAATCAGGTCTGCCAGTTCGCGTTGTGACCAACCCCGATCAATACGTGCTCTTGTTAAGAGTCCCCTTGCTGTAGGGTTTATCCCTGGTCTTTGCATATGCGTCCCTTCCAGAGAATTCAGAGAGCCAACAGAGTTAACAGAAAAAATGATAAATCTGTTAATAGAAATGATAACATATGGTCTTTCCAGTGTAAACTGCTTACGAGTATAATAAAGGTAATTAAACGCAAGTTAGTCAAGCCAGGGCACCCGCAAGGAGACGCCCCCACAAGCGTTAACGTAAGGGCTAAAAGATATCCTCTGTGAGGCCAGGGCGCCCGCAAGGGGACGCCCCTCCCATACGACAGTGACGCATGGGAAATGGGAAGCCGATTCGTGTATGGGAGGGGCGTCCCCTTGCGGGCGCCCTGGCTCCATCGCCCAACCATTGAAGCTTTCGGGAGTGTACAACGATGCAGAAACTAGCAACACAAGAAAAACAAATGAACGAGAGTGTTCAGCATGCCGCAAGACCTGTACAACATGCATCACCAGTTCCCGAAACTTCGCAAGATGCGTTTCTCCACTTCACCCTGTCCGACGCATTACCATCGGGCCATGTACTTATAATGAACCGTAATCTGGGTGTACTTTCTCTTATTATGGCGAAAGACGAGCATATCCGAATGCTCGACGAACAACAATTTACCACCAGCGAACTAAACATTGTGTTGCCGCTTCTGGACGCTTTTCCCTACTACAGCCCCTACGAAGTTCTCTACGCGCATTTCTATTCCAACGACGTAACGGAACATACTATCTCAGTTGCACGTACACATCTTCAAGCCGCGCAAGAAGAGGGAACATGGGAGCTAGAGATGCGTGCGCTACGCACTACGCTCTCACGTGCCCGCCTCAAACTACGCATGCTCGGCCTCAACATCTCATCTCTTCTGGAAACGGGCTACATTCTGCGTATTGATAAGAAGAAAATGCCCGTAGGGGTCTAATTCCATTACACCCTCTTGGCAACGTACCATGTGAGAGGATTTAATGGAACGTTGCATATATCCTCCAACATTCTCGATTGCCAACAAGGGTGTAATAGAATTAGACCCCTACAGGCTCATCCATAACCTGAATATAGTCCTCTTCTGCCGTTCCCTTGTCCGCTTGCATCTCGCGTACCTCCCAATGCGACGCGTCCCCTTCGCGCCAGAAACGCAGCGAGATCGAACAGGGACCAATGCGCAAATGCTGCAGTTCGATATCTGGCAACCAGTCAGGTAGCGTCGGGCGAACATATAACCTTTTATGGGGCGCATCGGCACGCAAGCCAAGAATTGTGCGTATCATATGGAAGATACTACCTGTTGCCCATGCCTGCGGAATATTGGCACCAGCAGGGTACAGAATGGGAAAATCGAAGTTGCCATCGCGTTGCACACCCGCGAAGACTTCTGGTGGTCGGTAGGCATCGAAACGCTCTGTCGCATCGAATATTGCTCGAATCACCGCGTTCGCCTCGTTTGCCAAACCATAGCGTTTGAAGCCATCTGCGATAATTCCATTATCCTGAGGCCAGATAGAACCGCGCTGATACTCAAATGGATCATAGGCAGGGTTGTTGCTGGAAAGTGTGCGAATACCCCAGCCACTCCACATATCATCCTGCAACAATCGCTTCGTGGTACGCTCGGCCTTGTCCTGGTCCACAATGCCACTCCACAAGCACTGTCCAGCGTTGGACGCAACCGTCGTGATTTGTTTCTTATCGGGGTCGAGACCAAAGGCAATGCAACCTTCCTCTTCCACCCAAAACTTTTCGTTGAAGGCATGCTTCAAGTTCTCGGCTTGTTGCAATAGTGCTTGTGCGCGTGCCTCATCGCCAAGTACCTGAAAGACCTCTGCCATCCGTGTTTTTGCATCATAGACATACCCTTGCAGTTCACAAAGACCCTTTGGCTGTTTCACCTGACTTCCATCGGCATAGACAACGGCATCCCCTGCATCCTTCCAGCCAATATTTTCATAGTGATAGGATGAGAAACTTTTGTATTCTTGAAAGCCATCGCCATCCAAATCGCCATAAGAATCAATCCAGTCAAGACATTTTTCAGCCACCTCACGATACTCTTTAAGCATCTCAACGTCACCTGTCCAGCGATAGGCTTCGGACAGCACAATTAAGTAGAGAATCGTCGCGTCTGCCGTACCATAAAAGGGTGTGAAGGGAGCTTTATGGAAGTGCGCCAATTCGCCAAAACGGATTTCGTGCATAATCTTGCCGGGTTGTGCCTCGCGCCAATCGTCACGCTCCGTCGCCTGATATCCAGCTAGCCGTTTGAGCGCACCACGTGCGAAACCTGCCGAAACCGCCATATTTTGATAGGAGACGGTCAAACTGTCGCGTCCAAAGAGGGTCACAAACCACGGCACACCAGCAGCAGGTACCCACGCCTCATCCGAGACATCCATATCGTAGATACGTAACGCACCCATGTCCTCAACCGCCTGCCGATACATTCTCTCGATGTTGTCGTTTGAGGTCGTGAGGGCTGTACAACGATCCTGCCAGCGTGCTTGACGATCATCGAAGTCGCTGCGTGGCTCCTGCCCCTTTGCAGGCATCGCACCCGCCGACGCTGTACCCCGCCGTTCCTCAGTACACGAGCCAGGAGGAGGCTGTTTAATCTGCTGCCCATGTTCCAAAATCATGTCACCACACGCATGCCAATGCTGATTCGGCTCTAGCACAATCTCATGAAAGAGACGCCCGTTGGCATAGCCTACCCCTTCATCACTTGTAATGCGGTAGGTAAACGCACGGTGAAAATCCTGATTATCATAGGTGGTACGAAGTTGTTTTTCCTGCGCATTCCAGTCGGTATTTTGTTTGCCTCGTTGCACAATATGCTTTGATTTCACCTCAAACAGGTCAGCGAAATCCGAGCGCATCCCCAACTCCAGGAGGAACGCTATCTTCTTGCCCGTGTAGTTCGCAATCTCGATGTCCTCATGAATACCTTCGCTGACAACCCGATTGATCGTGACGCGCAACGTTTGTTCTGGAATCTTGCCTCCCTCCGTCTCGGTGGTACGATTGGTCAGATGGAACCGAGAAGCATAAAAGCTGAGTTGGCTCGAATTGACCACTGAGAGCGGAGAACGGTTGATATAGAGGCGGTAAAAACTGACGAAACGGGTGTCCAACGCGTAGACACCTTGATCTGTATTCGCTGAAATTTCGCCACTTTGCGTTGTCACCATAAACGTGCGACCCTGACTCGTCGTGATCGTCGGTGGACCTACTTTTATCTCAATCGGCATCGTATCTTTCCCTCCTACATGGACGTAAATAAATTGTGCAACTCTGCAATATACAACATTAGTAGTGATACGATAGAAAAATAGGGAACGTTACACATGCTTGTAGGGACTAATTACGTGGCTTGACAAAATCATGGGGAATGCGTCAACTGTAGGGGTCTAATTCTATTACACCCTCTTGGCATTACATAATGTCAGAGGAATTGATGGAACGTTGCATATATCCTCCAACATTCTCGCTTGCCGACAAGGTGTAATAGAATTAAAACCCTACAATTGGCATATCTCCCTGTTTCCCTTGACAATCCCTACTATCCCAAATATTCTTGTGGTATGTAAATTATTCGCTCAACAAATCACTAAAGGAGAAGCATCTTGAAATTTGCCTTTAGCACGCTTGCCTGTCCAAAGTGGTCTGTGGAGCAGGTCATAGAAAACGCGCTCGGTATGGGCTACGATGGCATCGAATGGCGTCTTTTGGATGGTAACATCATTGACCCTATACGTGATTCCACAAATGTTATCGACGCTGTTTCTGCTTGTCGGACACGCGGCCTTGACGTATGCGCCTTTGATACCTCATGCACTTTTAATCATACCGAACCCGAAGTACGAGCGAAACAAGTAGAGGACCTGCGGAACTGGATTATACTCGCACAAAAAGCTCATGTTCCCATTTTGCGCGTCTTTGGCGGGAAGGACCAGGAGAGCATTTTCTCCCAACCATCTCTGGATACCGTAAATGCATGGGTTGCTGACTCATTGCATCTCGTTGCATCTCAGGCTGAGCAGTCCTCTGTAACCGTTGCCCTGGAAACACACGATGCCTTTTCATCGGCTCGTCGTGTTGCTAACGTCTTGCAAGCGGTTAACTCTGGTAGTATCGCCGCCTTGTGGGATAGCCACCATCCCTATCGTGTCGGCGAAACCGTTGAAGATGTCGTTGATGCCTTACAAGGACGCATCGCTCATGTGCATGTCAAAGATGCATGCAGAGACCCTACTGACAGCACAGGCTGGCAACTCGTCCCAATGGGAGAAGGTGAAGTCCCCGTTCGAGAACAACTACACACGCTCACGCAACGAGGTTATACAGGCTACGTGTCCGTCGAATGGGAAAAGCACTGGCATCCAGAACTTGCCGAACCCGAAATCGCCCTGCCCCAACATATCGCGTGGCTGAGGCAGGCATATCGGTAGGAGCGCGTGGACATGATAGGGGCAAGTCCATAGGCGTTAACGTAAGGATAAAAAAGATGTTTCCGGTGAGGCAAGGGTACCCGCAAGGGGATGCCCCTCCCATACACGAACTCGCTACCTAGGTAGCGAGTTCGTGTATGGGAGGGGCATCCCCTTGCGGGTGCCCTGGTTCAAGCTGCATACCTCCACATCTACACAAGACAGATCACGCCTCAGCTACAGGCATTTCCGCCACCTCCGCTAACGCTTTGTCGAGCAACACGCTTGCCTCATCGAGGTCCGCTTGTGTTAACACCAACGGTGGAATCATACGCAACGTCGCAGTACCTGTATTGTTTAGCAACAGACCGTGTGCCAATGCGCGCTGCACAATCACAGGTGCCAATTCATGCTTGACATTTACCGCTCGCATTAGACCGATACCACGTGGGCTATCAATAAATGCGTACTTCGCACAGAGCTTTTCTAGCTTTGTGTTCCAGTACTCGCCCATCCGTGTTGCATTGTCGAGCAAGTTTTGCTCATGAATGGTTTGAAGCGTTGCGATACCTGCGGCACAGGCAATGGGATTGCCACCAAATGTTGTACCGTGATCGCCTGCTGTGAACACGTCTGTCCGTGGACCTGTCAGCATAGCACCAATTGGCACGCCGCCCGCGAGACCCTTTGCCATTGTTATAATATCTGGTGTCACATAGTGGTCCGAGCTAAAGAACTTGCCAGTACGACCCATACCCGCCTGTACCTCGTCACAGATGAGCACTAAATTTTGCTCATCACACCACTCGCGTACACCCTGCATATATGCCTTATCAGTAGGCCAGATACCGCCTTCGCCCTGTACCGGCTCAATCAGAATACCAACCGTTTTCTCGCTCGTCGCGGCTTTCAATGCCTCTAGGTTGTTGAATGGAACTTGTTTGAAGCCATCGGGTAAAGGTGCCCACGATGCCTGATAAGATGCCTGACCCGTTGCCGCCGTTGTCGCCAATGTGCGCCCATGAAAACTATGCTCCATGCTAATAATCTCAAAGGCACCATTGCGATGCAAACGCCCGTACTTACGCGCCAGTTTGATTGCACCCTCGTTCGCCTCGGCACCACTGTTCGAGAAGAACGAGCGCATCCCCTTGCTCTGAATACCGAGCAACTCGGCTAGCTCAATCTGCCGTGTGTTATAGTACAGGTTTGAGACGTGAACAAGCCGTGTCACCTGTTCCTGTACCGCCTTCACGATTGCTGGATGGCAATGCCCAAGCACATTGACGGCTATACCTGCCACAAGATCGAGATACACCTTCCCTTCGCTATCCCAAACCCGTGTCCCCTCGCCGCGCACGAGCGTAAGTGGCTGACGCTTGAATGTTCCCTGGTAATATTGATGCTCAAGCGCGACCCAATTCCGAGTAGCTGTGTTTAATTCTGTTGCCATGATAATTTCTCCTTGTATGGATACGTCATCGGTCCCTATTCGTCTGTCAACGTTCCTATGGCAGAACCCCTGTACGGGTCTGATTTCATCACACCCTTTCGGTAATTCACAATTTGGAAGATGCATGAAACGTTGCATCAATCCTGTGGACGGAATCGATTGCCGAGAGGGTGTGATGAAATCAGACCCGTACAGGGGTTCAATTCCTCCACGTTTCCCCGAAGGGCACATGATGATTGACAGAAGATTACCGTGAATACAATGTGTTTTCGTCTATATAACCATGTGTCAAATCGCAACCCCACGCCGTTGCCTGACCAATGCCAAGATGCAGATCAATCGAGATAGTCACCTCGTTTTCAGCCATCACAGCGCGTGCTGCTTCCTGCTCGTACTGTGCCGCCAGGCCATGCTGAACTATCTGCACGTTTCCAAGCGCGATATCGAATGTGTTTTGATCTAGCTCACATCCACTTGCACCCAATGCCGCCACAATTCGACCCCAGTTTGGATCGCCACCAGCGAGCGCGCACTGCCAGAGCGGAGAAAGCGTCACCGATCTCGCGGCTCGCACGGCATCATGCTTATTCCGTGCCCCCTGCACATTCACAATCATCAACTTGGTTGCGCCTTCACCATCACGCGCCATCTCTCGTGCTAGATATTCCATGATGTATCGTAGTGCTGCTCGGAACGTTCCCGCCTCTGGATGTTGCGTGCTAATCGGCGTATTGCCAGCCAGCCCATTTGCAAAGAGGACACAGGTATCGTTGGTGGACATGTCGCCATCCATCGAAATCATATTGAAGGTATCTTCTACGGCAGCCCGTACCTCTGTCTGCATCCATTCGTGTTCAATCGCAGCATCAGTGGTCAGATAGCAGAGCATGGTTGCCATGTTGGGATAGATCATGCCTGCACCCTTCGTGACACCGCCCAGTCGCACCGTCTTGCCCTCAATCTGAAACTCTAACGCCATGCGCTTCGGTCGTGTATCCGTGGTCAGAATGGCTTCTGAAAAGGCGTCGCCAGCATCGGTGCGTAACTCGACATTCTTGACGCCAGCCTCAATCTTCTCAATTGGCAATTGTCGCCCGATAATACCAGTAGACGAACATAGCACTAACTCGTTTTCAATGGCAAGTAGGGCAGCTGCATACTCCGTCATACGATAGGCATTGAGTAGTCCAATCTCGCCCGTGGCACAATTCGCGTTGCCACTATTCACAATCAGTGCTTGTGCTTTACCACTTTTGAGACGCTCCTGACACACTAGTACGGGAGCTGCACGTGTGCTACTCGTCGTAAATGTGGCAGCCGCGACACAAGGAACGTCAGATGCTAGAATAGCCAGGTCTGGAATAGTGCCATCCGACTTGATACCACTTGCCGTAATACCAGCACGAAACCCTTGAGGCGCGGTAACACAACCCTCAACCTCACGAAATACTGGAGACAAAGAAAGATACCTCCTCACTAAATAAAGTCCCCAGACTCTTTAAATAGAGAACTAGGCACTTGTGGTTACGCTCATTGTACAATCTCTAACCCTTGTCCCACAACCCCACGAGGAATGAACAATGTAGGGGTCTGTCAAACGAAGTATGTCAGGAACCAGGGCATCCCCTTGCGGGTGCCCTGGTTCCCATTGATTCCTTACATTAACGCCTATGGGGGCATCCCCTCCCATACATCAATGCACTTGCAACACTTCGTTGCATGGGAGGGGCATCCCCTTGCGGGTGCCCTGGTTACTATTCAAACATCGTTTCCATTTAACGGTCCCTGTACTTGCTTCGGTATTTGGTACAATGATGCCGCCGGACTCGGTAAGCTCTTCTGTTCACTATCACCACCGTACACCTTAATCTCTGGTATGCCAGCGAGTACGGAAGGCGACACGTACTGTTCATCACTTACATGCTGATTGAAGAGTGATTCAAACAACGAACCCTCTATCGTTTCCTCTTTAATCAGCCGTTCGCTAATCATAATCAGCCGTGTCTTATTCTGTTGCAGGATACTAAACGCTCTATCGAACGCCTCTTGTACGATACGGCGAACCTCTTCGTCGATCTCGCGTGCGGTTTGTTCGCTATAATTGCGTTGCTCGCCGAAATCGCGTCCCATGAACACCAACTCATCCTTATGGCCTAGTGCAATAGGACCAATGCGTTCACTCATGCCGTATTCAGTCACCATTGAACGCGCGATCTTTGTCACTCGCTCAATGTCGTTCGACGCACCTGTTGTCACCTCGCCAAAGGTGAGTAATTCCGCGACGTGACCACCTAATGCATAGGCAAGCATGTCCTCAAATTGTGGCTTGCTCCATAGATAGCGGTCCTCTGTCGGCAATAACATTGTGAAGCCGCCCGTCTGACCACGGGCCACAATCGACACCTTATGCACCGGGTCCGTGTTTGGTAGTACACGTGCCACCAGTGCGTGACCCACCTCGTGATAGGCCGTAATCGACTTTTCGCGCTCACTGATAATGCGACTCTTCCGTGCTGGACCTGCTACAACACGATCAATTGCCTCTTCAAGTTCGCTCATGCCAATTCTGCGTTTGCCACGTCGCGCCGCGAGAATCGCCGCCTCGTTCAATAGATTCGAGAGATCGGCACCAGAGAAACCAGGCGTCTGCTTTGCCAATGTATCAAGTGTGATGTTTGGGTCAAGAGGCTTGCCTTTTGCATGTACATTCAGAATAGCGATACGTCCGCGAATATCGGGACGATCCAGCACAACCTGTCGATCAAAGCGACCTGGGCGTAACAATGCGGGATCAAGTATGTCGGGACGATTTGTTGCGGCAATTACAATCACATTTGTGTTGGTATCGAAGCCATCCATCTCTACCAGTATCTGATTGAGTGTCTGTTCGCGTTCGTCATGTGAGCCACCGAGTCCGGCACCGCGTTGACGCCCAACCGCGTCAATCTCATCGACAAAAACAATGCATGGACTACTGCGCTTCGCCTGCTCGAATAGGTCGCGCACGCGGCTTGCCCCTACGCCCACAAACATCTCGACAAACTCTGAACCACTGATACTAAAGAACGGCACACCCGCCTCACCCGCCACGGCACGCGAGATAAGTGTCTTGCCTGTTCCAGGAGGCCCAACTAATAATAACCCTTTAGGAATACGTGCTCCAAGGGTAGCGAACTTTTCGGGATATTTGAGGAACTCGACAATCTCTTGCAACTCCTGCTTTGCCTCTTCGACACCCGCTACGTCCGCAAATGTCACCGTTGTTTTGCTACCCGTAAACATCCGTGCGCGACTCTTCCCAAACGACATCGCCTGATTGTTCACTCCCTGTGATTGCCGCATCATAAAAAGGAATAGGCCAGCGAGAAGAAGGAAAGGCAGAAAGCTGGCAAGTACTCCAAGCACATTCAAGAGTGGATTAGGAGCTTCATACTGAAGTACGAGTAATCGCGTGTTGGAGTAATCAATGTTGTTGTCCTTCAGGACGCGCGTAATATCGAAACTATCGTTGACCGTCGCAGCCTCTTTAGCCGCATTTGATCCATTTCCTCTTGTAAGTGTGATGGTGTTACCAGAAATGGTGAGTTGATCTTGTTGGTTCCTGGCATTGTCTGCTTTAATGTCAACGAGGATATTAGACACGTTTACCGAGGTCGTGTCGGATGGAGAACGGAAAATGAAGACTACGATCACAACTGCTACAATCGTGATCAGCAGCCAGAAAACGCTCGGTCTGAGCCATTTCCTATTGCTTGCCATTGAGGGTTTCCTCTACTACTGCCGGAAGCACACGTAATCTCCACTGTTTTACACAAGCCACTCCTCCTACTGACGACGTGTAGAGAGCTTCCGGTACTCAATCTGTATTACTCGGACGTTGTAACACTACTTTTGCGCATCTTATTATAACACATTCGACGATCAATCTCACACAGGACATCTTTCATAAATGCTGTAACTTTTGCTGGTATCTCTGGTTCAATGTACTTGCGAGTGTCTGTAGGCCAGTTTATCTCTGGAAACTTTCCATCTTTTACCAGACAGCTAATCGAAGCTGCCTTAAAGTGCTTTGCGAGCATTGCCGCAGCGTCTGTGCCACCTGCTCGCAACATGTAGGGTAGTGCCCCATGTAGTCCCTTTTCGGAAGCGGTCACAAGGATATCTACGACATCGTGTGCTACGTCGGCACGCCCAAGAAAATTCTCTTGTACTGTGTAATGAATACGTCCCGCTCCCACTGTATCAACGGCGAAAAAATATGCGTCTTTCAACGTTTTCCCATGTTTTTCTACAAAGGCACGGGCACCTACCAGTCCAATTTCCTCGCCGCCTGTCGCCACAAACCACACCTCAGTGTGCTCTAATGGCGTCTGTACCATTTGTTCCGCAAGACTCAATAAGACTGCGACTCCACTTGCATTATCATTTGCTCCCTCACCATCAATACCCGGAATCATTTGTCCTGCGAAAAGGGGTGTTGCCAATGTCAGCATTGCGGCGCCCGCCGCACCCGAAATACTCCGTGTTGTTCGCGCTAATGCCTTGTTTTTCCTACGACGCGCCACGAAGCCAAGGACACTCGACCCAACCGCCGCTAGATACGAAAGTCCAAGTAGTGGCATGAGAAAGCGTGATGGCGACTTCCCCGCGTTCGGTTTCATAAAATTACGCACGCGTACCGAGTCATAATGTGTAAGTAGTACTATACGTGTCTTGACCTCACTGCGAGCAGGAAGAATACCAATTACGTTGTGGCTCGTACCTTTTCGCGTTAACCACGTAACTGGACCTTTGTTTGTACGAAATTCGCTGATCATCGCTGTAGGTGCTGCAAGAAGTCCTGTGAAACCGAGTAGAGGAGCAAGCGGAGCAATTAAACTTGAACCGAGTGCTGTATAAAGATACGGAAAGAGGCCACTCGTGACCTCTGTGGCACATGGAAATGGCTCTTGCCGTATCTCTTGCAAGCCGTAAGTGCGCATCTCTTGTTCTATATAATTGGCGGCTCGATGCTCACCTTCCGTCGTTGCCACGCGAAAGCCGATCTCGCCAGCCAGCATAGAAATATGGTCCATCTCACGACTCATAAGAAAAGCCTTCCTCTACCTGTGTAAATGAGGGAACCAGGGCACCCGCAAGGGGATGCCCCTCCCATATAATAGTGATATTATGAGGAGCAAGTTCGTGTATGGGAGGGGCATCCCCTTGCGGGTGCCCTGGTTCCAGTCTAACAAACATTCATAAGGTACACACAGCACTCTTTACATACGTCTTAAAATATTTTTCTCTCACATTGCGGAACCCGCAAGTACTAGTCCCCACACAGAAATGGCTCCTGCTTGAAAGAGTGTTGCCGCACATACATCGAGTGTCGCACCCGTTGTGCAGACATCATCAACTATAATAATTCTACGTCCATAAATATGTGCAGTTGCATTTTGAGCCGTAATAGAGAACGCACCCGCGACGTTTTGTCTACGGTCATATGCATTTAACCCTACCTGTGCGTTCGTTGCACGTGAACGTACCAACACATCCTCTCTGAGAGGAACACCAACTGTTGAGGCGCATACACTCGCTAGTAAATGTGCATGATTATAGCCACGTTGCCTATGACGCTCGCTATGCAAGGGGACGGATACAAGCGTGTCGGCTTGCATTCCATAAGTGAGATAGGTGTGTGCCAACAACGCACCCAACGGTTCCGCCAAGCGTACCACCCCATCATATTTTAGCGCATGAATGCAATCTCGGAGTGCTCCCTGATAAGTATTGACGGCAACAAGCCCCTGTAAAGCCGACCAGCCCTGTCTATATGGTAATGGTGTCACAGGTTGCAACTGCGCGAAACAAGCCCCACAAAGAACCGAGCCAACCCGCTTACAACTCGCGCACCGTGGAGGAAAAGCCAGATCCAGCACTTGTTGAGTGCGATAGTGAACGTGCTGGAAGATGTTACGAATGTCCATAATACGTATTCCACTTCCACTATGTTTTTGTAGAGCATAGCGGAAAGTCATCAATAGTGCAAGTTTTAGGAAATGACTCAACCGTCCACAAATTGTGGATGGTTGAGTCATTTCCTAAAACATCAGAAAAATACTTGACGTTCCTACCTTCCTCCTCTACAATGAGCGAACTACAAAGCATAATGAGCGTGAAAACAATAAAGTAAAATAGTATTTTGTTGGAGTGAGATGGTTAATCAGCTTTATTACGGTGACAACCTAGACATGCTACGTAAGTATCTTGCAAGTGAAAGTGTTGACCTTATATACCTTGACCCTCCTTTCAACTCAAAGCAGGACTATTCTGTTATTTTCAGGAACACAAAAGGTCAAGGTAGTGAGGCACAAATCAACGCATTCAAAGACACATGGCATTGGGGAACTGCTAGCGAATATACACTACAGCGTGATATAGCAGAGCATTGCTCTGCAAAAGTGATCGAGGCTGCTAATGCAATTGTTGATCTGGTTGGAAAGAATGACTTATCAGCATATCTCATAATGATGATTCCTCGACTTGTAGAATTACGTCGTGTTCTCAAACCAACTGGAAGCCTGTTTCTTCATTGTGATACAACAGCTAGCCACTATTTAAAAATTATACTAGACGCGATCTTTGGAATTGAAAACTATAGAAGCGAGATTACTTGGAAACGTACCAGTGCCCATAGTGATGGAAAGCAAGGACGTAAGGGTTTTGGACGCATCAAGGATATAATCTTTTTCTATAGCAAAAGTGAAGAATTTAAGCTGAACATTCAATATATTGCTTATGACGAAACTTATGTCAAAGATTTTTATAAATATGTTGAGCCAGAGACAGGTCGAAGATATACTTTAGGGGATTTGACAGGTCCTGGTGGAGAACGTAAAGGGAATCCTTCATATGAAGTAATGGGAATAACAAGGTATTGGCGTTTCTCTCAGCAAAACATGAACGCCTTAATTGCCTCTGGACGGGTTGTTCAAGAAAAACCAGGTGCAGTCCCTCGTTATAAACGCTATTTGGATGAAATGCCAGGAAATCCTCTTCAAGATGTTTGGGATGATATAGGGCCTATTGGTTCGCAAGCAAAAGAGCGTTTAGGTTATCCAACGCAAAAACCTCTAGCACTACTTGAAAGAATCATACAATCAGCCTCAGACAAAGGTGATATTGTGCTCGACCCTTTCTGTGGATGTGGCACTGCTGTACATGCGGCACAGAAATTGGAGCGTTCATGGATAGGCATTGATATTACAAGCATTGCTATCAGCTTGATTAAATATCGCCTCACGACAGCTTTTCCGAACATCCAGTTTACAACCATTGGTGAGCCGCGAGACGTAGACGGAGCACGTCAACTTGCCCTCGACGATAAGCATCAATTCGAGTGGTGGGCATTGTCGCTTGTGAAAGCGAAGCCTACTGGAGAAGGTACAGAGCCTGGAAAAGGCAAAAAGGGTGCTGACGGTGGTAAAGACGGCATGATTTTCTTTAGAGACACAGGAGACAAGCTAGGTAAAATCATTGTGTCCGTCAAGGGTGGTAAAAATGTAAACGTGGAGATGGTGCGCTCTCTTGGCGATGTTGTAGATGAGCAGAAAGCAGCTATCGGTTTATTTATTACTTTGGAGGAGCCTACTAAACCAATGCTTGACTGGGCGGCGAAAAAAGGCTTATTCCATTCAGACACATGGGGAGACTTTCCAAAAGTTCAGATTATCACTATTAAAGATATTCTAACGGGCAAGAAAATAGCTATGCCACCCACAACCGTAGCGGAAACGTTTGCAACACCCAGGAAAGAAAAAGCGAAAGTACAGGCTGAACAAGATGAGTTGTTATAGACTACAAAGAAAGGGCTACAAGCCATGTGGGAACACTACCTCGAACTCATGGAAGCCGACGCACAAACGCAACCGGAATTTATCCAGCAATTCTACCCGCCGAACTCTATCCCCAAATATG
>CAXUHF010000112.1:0-2843 GCA_964250765.1 uncultured Ktedonobacteraceae bacterium
GGGGTCTAATTCTATTACACCCTGTGAGCAAAGCACTATGTTGGCAGGTGATGAGAAGCGTTTCAACATCCTCCCGAATGTGTGCTTTGCTCACAGGGTGTAATAGAATTAGACCCCTACAATTGGCGTATCCTGATTGTTTCTTCAAACTAGAGCATCATTTCCTACAACATCGGTTAGATATGCTTATAAATCATACGTGTGGAAGATGGCGCGCACAAGACGTTCAGGATCGTGACGTGCGAGTCGATCATCCTCCAGATTGAGCTGCTCTGTAACGATAGAAGGTACAAGGCGGGCCAGTTGCGTATGATCAATCTGGACGGGCACACTACCCTCAGCCGCATACGTTTTCAGCACATCTTCGTTGAAAGGACCATCGTTCACAATCACACGGTCAACGCGCGCACCTAGGTAATGGTGGATGGTGTTTACAAAGTCCGACGCTTTATAATTATCGGTCTCACCATGCTTGGTCATGAGATTACAGACGTAAACCTTTTCCGCGTCAGACTCACGGACAGCACGAGCGATGTCTTTCACAAGCAGGTTGGGTAGCAAACTCGTGTACAGGTCGCCGGGACCGATAATGATGGTGTCAGCACGGCGAATAGCGCGTATTGCAGGTAGGCAAGCAGGAGCGTCTTCTGGTTGTAAACGCAGTTGCCTGATTGGTGAAAGACGTGTAGGATTCTTCTTGCCGCGTGTGTCGATATCGGTTTCGCCACAGATGGTTGTTTCATCTTCTAAATCAGCACAGATCATCGTTTGCGCAAGTGTGACAGGCAACACATTGCCTGCTGTGTTGAGCAACTCCTGTGCATCTTCAATCGCTAAGAGGAGATCATCGGCGTTGATATCCTGTAACCCCTTGAGAATCAAATTTCCCAGGCTATGCCCGCCTACTCCACCATTGCTACCATATGCGCTTTCCTGTTCATTTGGTTGCTCAAAACGATGCATGAATATCTCACGCCATAGAGCACCATTGCGAGCTAGCGCAACAAGCGACATGCGTAAATCACCAAGTGGCAATTGACGCCTAAATTCGTCCATAAGACGGCGCGAACTTCCACCGCTATCGGACATTGTAACTACCGCACTAATATTAAACGGATACTTTTTTACATGGGAAAGGAAAGAAAAGGTTCCAGAGCCTCCACCAATAGTAACAATACGGCGTCCTGCAAATCGGTCTCCAACACGATTGTTCTCTTGCACGGTATATCTCCTGCGGCTGATCTCAGGTTCGTCGCTCACGTCTACATTCCTTTAAATAAAATATCATACACAACACTTCTACGGATATAGCCAGGTTCCCTACCCTGCTCAGTCTATCACGGCTTCTAAATCCGTGCAAGCAACGGACCTGCTCTTTAAATCCTGATTATGTTTCTTCTTCTTGTGTAAAAGCGACAATTAAGCTATACTGTCTGCAACGGGGATCTCTCTGCCACTTTGTGGGCGCGGTGGTGGAGGTACAAGATTTCCGTTGTATTTTTGCCATATGTCTTCTCTTTTGGCTTTTCTTGCACGTATAGCCAAAAAAGGTTAGGTTACAGAATAGAGGTATGCTATAATACGTATACTTTGAAGAGAGGATACCGCATAAGGGATGCAAACACCACAGACACAAGCCTCACTCAATCGCGCTCGCTTGCTCCTAGAAGAAGACAGAAGTGAGGCGGCACGAGTAGTGATAGACGCTATCCAAATAGACACCGATGCACAACAGCGTGATGTGACCTATTTATTAGGATGGTACTATATTTCTAGTAGACAATGGGATGAAGCTGAACAAACACTTTCCCCTTTGCTTGTACAAACAACTCTTGAGAATGCACAGGAAGCACTCTTAGAACGCGAACGTCTCGCAATTTATCTGCTACGACTCGGACAGGCTGCTGTCAATCTAGCTCATTATGAAGACGCATCACAGCATTTTATACGTTGTCTTAAATTACTTCATGATCGCCGCATCCACCTTCCCTTAATACGCATTGAGGCACGTTATAGTCTTGCAATGACCTATGTTATGAGAGGTTCATATGCTGTTGCCATTCAACACTACGATGATGCATTACGCCTTTGTCGTCATTATGAACTCAATGAAGCACTACCGAATATTTATTATGGATTAAGTGAAGCGTATAGATGTTTGGGTAATTTTCCACAGGCACATGAAGCTGCAAGGAAGGCACTACATCTCTATCAGGAACGTGGTGACGAGCCATTACAGGCACGTATATACATTATGCTTGGGCGTATTTCTCTCTTACTCGGTGATTATGAAGCTACAGTGAACTATTATACATTGTCATATACGCTAGCAGTGAGCAATAATAAGCAAAAAATAATGATGGTTAGTTGTACCGCACTCGCAGAAGCGTACGCAGAACAAGGGGATATGCAAGAGGCGAAGAGGTTTGCCGATCTTGCGTTAGAAATCACGACCCAAACAGATGATAAGTATCTCAGTGGTATGGTTTATGCAACCATTGGTAAGATAACACATGCGGAAGCACATTTGGTACACGAAACTGAACGTCAACACTTATTGAATGAAAGCATCTCGTGGTTACAAAAGTCAGTGGCGCAGTTGGAACCAACTCAGGCATTTAGAGACCTTGCGCAAATTTATACATCATTAGCAACTGCCTGTGAAGAAGTTGTACATCCTCAAGAGGCTCTCGCTTACTGGAAACTAGCCTACGAGGAGACAGAAAAAGCTAAAAACATTCCATGTGCGTGTATGTGACGTTGTGTGCTATGCTATGTAAAATACACCTGTAGGGGCCGATGTTTTGAAGGGCTCTTTGGGATGCGACGGCGAAGAGAGCGCC
>CAXUHF010000112.1:2853-12041 GCA_964250765.1 uncultured Ktedonobacteraceae bacterium
GCACCTATGTATCGCGCCCTCTTAGCGTCTCTATTGCCGACAAGGACGCTATACATCGGTCCCTACAGACCACAATGTAAAAGGGCACAACTATGATTCAGATAGATACACGACAACTTGGCGCATCGCCTATCACCGTCCCCGCTTTAGGTGTTGGGGTGTGGAGTTGGGGTGACACCAATTTCTGGAATTACGGTCAGAGCCATACCCGTGAGGATATCAATCAGGCATACAAAGCTTGCCTGGACGCCGGTTTAAACTTTTTTGATACCGCAGAGGTATACGGTAGTGGCGAGTCAGAGCGTATTCTTGGCGAGTGTGTACATAATGATGGGCGACCCGTAATAATTGCGAGTAAGTTCGCACCAATCCCCACACGTCTCTCCGCACGCACTCTCCTCAATGCATTAGACAAGAGCCTTGAACGTCTAAGTATGAGCCAGATAGACCTGTATCAAATTCACTGGCCCTATACGTTTCTTGGGATCAATGACTTGATGGACGCACTCGCGCAGGCATATCGCGCAGGCAAGATACGTGCTATTGGTGTTAGCAACTATAGTGCGAACCAGATGCGTCAAGCACACACACGCCTCGCACGCCATGACATTCCCCTCGCATCAAATCAAGTACACTACAGTTTGCTACATCGCAAACCAGAGTCGAACGGTGTGCTTGCTGCTTGCCGTGAACTGCATGTCGCGCTCATTGCATATAGCCCTTTAGAACAAGGCTTGCTTACAGGTAAATATCGGATAAGTGACGCGCAAGCTCCTCAACTAACGGGTGCACGTCGCTTTATTCCTGCTTTCAGCACTGCTAGACGCCGCAAGATGGAGCCATTGTTTCAAATAATGGAACCTATTGCTAGAGCACATGACAAAACAATTGCTCAGGTTGCTTTGAACTGGCTTCTGATGAAAGACGAAAGCATTATCCCCATTCCAGGTGCGAAAAATGCGCGTCAAGCAAAAGATAATGCCGGTGCCATTGGTTGGCATCTCACGCCAGAAGAGCAGCAACGCATTGCCCAAGCTGCCCAGGATTGGTTGTAACATAACTAAAACTCGTTGCGAAGGATGCGAAGGCAAACGGACGCCCACAAGGGGCTACCCTACTATACTCTGTTGTGTGCTACGCACGCACGTCATATATAGTAGGGTAGCCCCTTGTGGGCGTCCGTTGGTACTATGTTACAATTGTGTGAGATTTTTCACAGGTTCTGGCTTCAGGCGTACCAGCATGACACTTAACCAGAGGACCCAGACGCCAAAGAGTAGGATTGCGGGTGCGGTCAATGGTGCTTGTCCCGATGCTGGCGCGCTGGCAACACTGACAGCACTTCCACTAAAGAGTGCCGCAACTCCAAGCGCGATATAGCCGAAGATAACCCACGCAACGGGCCAAAGCTTGCTTCCACTACGCGCGATGATCGCACCAAAGAAGAGAGTCGAAAGCGCGAGCAAACCAATCCCCACTGTATTTGTCAAAACCGCGAAAATGCTTATGAGAAGAATATTGCCACTTGAAAGTGCTGCGCCAAGTGCTACGCCGTTGCTGATGGTGACAAGATACAATGTGCTTCCTAAAGTGCCAACGATATAGCAAATAAGACCGAGCAAACCTGACCAAGCCCCGATAACGGCGAAACCCTTACCTCGCCATGCGTAAGGAGGCATGCCTTCTGCCTCACCCGTTTCTTCCTCGTCATTCTCGTCTGCTTCCATCTCATCTTCTGTGTCGTCCTCATCATCCTCGGCAAGTTCTTCTGCCTCGCGTTCTTCCTGACCCATCAATTCCTGCGCTATAATGACACGAAAAAGCGAGAAAGGTAAGCTCAATATCAGGACAAAGGCGAACAGGAGCAGTACACGATAGAGCAAAAATGGAAACTGATGTCCACCGATCCAGGCAAGATAGGCCGTGCTATTACCAGTGCTTGTTACTACAAGTGCGTTATTATATCCCAATGGAGCTAATACGAATGCTTGATATGCTGGTATTCCCGCGAGCAGGAGCAGACCAGCACAAAGATATGATATGCCGTTGCTGCGGAGTCTAGCTAAGAAACTGCGTTTCATTATGTCTGTATGTTTTCCCTTCGCAAAACCTTCCTTCTTTAGTAGATTATAGCGCACGATGCACGTCATAAACAGACGCCTGTCATGCCACGCTGCCCTATTACTATTTGCAAGGGAATTAGCATATGTTGCTTTGAGGGTTATTGCGGTGTATTTCCTTTGTCGGTACCGTTGCTTCTCCATATCTGAAATGGTCTTTGCTGCTTGATGACCTCTTCGCAAGGTTGTGCAACTTCCTCCATTGAGGAAAGGCGAGAAGCTTCCTTCCGCTTTTCCTTGCTCTCCGAAGAAGGATTTTCTACAAATGGACTCACAATGGGTTCTTTATACTTGGATGTCTGCGAAGACTCTGTAAGGCGTGCTATTTGCTGCCTCGCTTGCTCCAAAGCCTCTCGTGTCCATTGGAGTTCATACTGTGTCTGGCGGAATGCTTGTTCTGTCTCTCCAAAGCGTTGAAATCTGGACAGCAGATTGTTGAGAGAGACCGCGATCTGCCAGAGCGCGTTGTCCTGAGCGAGTGGTGCACGTGCTCTAAAGTTGCCATTGGCAATTTGCACATGTGTGTGCAAGATTTGCTGAATACCACTCTCAAGCTCCTTTTTTTGATCGGCAAGAGTTTGTTGCAGGGCTACGACAAGTTCGGCATTGTCTGCGCGTTCAATTGCTTGATTTGTGCTACGCACCCATAAATACGTGACGGAAGCAACAATGATCTGCAAGGCAATCGGGTCTTCAATCACGGTAAATGACGAGGTACGTAGCAAGTTTCCAAGGTCAGGCGTATGTGGCATGAATACGAGGGTTATCCAGATAAAAAGACAATTGCTCAATGCTATCCACGGAATAATTCTTGCGGGCAGAAAAGAGACAGCGAGTAACACCGCTTCCACTAACAAATCGAAGCGAGGCAAATCGCTCACCGACAATCCACCAGGAGTTCTTAGTAGGCTCACCATGTAGCCAAGCTCGAATCCTGCGACGAGAAGAACGCCTGCCGTCATTCCTTTGCCCAAACGATTGAGAATTAAGACAATGATGCTCACAATGAGAGAGGGAATCATAATGAAGAGTAAACTTCGATTTCCCTCAAGCAGTGCAGCCGCGAGAGAACTCAAGGTGAAGAGGAGCATGACCAGCAAGATAGTACTTGAGAGTTGCCCACGCCGCACTAATTCACGCTCGGTAAGACTTGCATTGGGAGCAGCCTCAGATGGTGCTGTGAAACGATACCACCACTTCAACGCCCTTGAGAGCCTTGAGCGTTTCTGCTGTACTGGTACAAATGCAGATTTGTTATTATCTTGATACCTCTGTGTTTGAGATGGAGGAACACTAGTATTCATTGAAACATTCTCTTTCTTCTCTCCTATCTCTCGATAGCAAGAAGATATATTGAGCAAAGCTCAGTATATATACATATATCGTTGCACAAGCAAACCATATAAGATATAAATGGCATTTGTCAACTGTTTGGGAAAAAGGTATGGTGTCGAAGGCAAAAAACAAGAGCAAGCAGAGAATACAACTAGATATCTTGCTCAAACGTAGTACATGTATCATGTTTTATCAATGCTCTACAACATAATGGAAAGCCAAACCATGATAAACAATCTTCTCTCACAGGAAACGCTTGCTAATAACATTGCCCTTGTTCAGTCGAATATTGTGCAGGCCACAGAACGCGTGGGACGCCAACCAGATGAGATAACGCTGGTAGCGGTCTCGAAAACGAAGCCTGTTGAACTGATAAAGCTAGCATATGAACTGGGCCTGCACACCTTTGGTGAGAATCGTGTGCAAGATGCTTTACCTAAGATTGCCGAGTTTCGACATGCGGGCATACAACCTGTAACATGGCATATGATTGGTCATTTGCAACGCAACAAGGTTACGAAGGTTGTTGGCTCATTCGATAGTGTGCAAAGCGTTGATAGTCTGCAATTGGCACAGGCACTTAACACTCATGCAGGCGAACTTGAGGTTCGTATTGCGGTCTTGTTGCAAGTGAATGTTTCAGGTGAGCAGAGCAAAGAGGGTATGACGACAGAGGAAACTTTAACACTGGCACGGCAAATCGTCGCGCTGCCACAAATTGATGTGCAGGGTTTAATGACCGTTGCGCCACAAGTACAGGACCCTGAAGAGGTTCGTCCGGTGTTTCGTACACTACGAACGCTACGGGACGAGTTGCGAGAGCAGGTACCGCAGAGCGCATGGCAGCATCTTTCAATGGGAATGACTGACGATTATTGTGTAGCGATTGAAGAAGGTGCTACAATTGTGCGCGTTGGACGAGCAATTTTCGGCGAGCGAGCACGTGTCTCGCAAGCAACAATATAGGAAGGCAATAGTATGAAACTTGACGATATCATCTTTGGACGTCGTGTCCGCCAAAATCATGCGCTGGAACATGCTACATTTACAATAATGGCGCAGATGGATCCAACATTTACAGGGAGTGCGCGTTCGAGTGCCGATGGGTTCATCGTTTTCAACGATGTTGATCTTGGCCTCCTCCGTCGTGCCCTCGATGAGGCTTTACGTCGTTTACAGGCGGGTGAAGCAGAGCTTGCCATTCATCCAAATTGTGGCACGAACCTTGCCGTTGGCATTTCGCTTGTCACACTTGGTACCATGCTTGGTCTTGCATCTGATCATAGACGTGTACGTGTCGCTTCTGCGGCTGCCTCTTCGTTTGCGGGCTGGGCTGCGGCGAGACCTGTTGGGGAGTATGTACAAAAGCATTTCACCACACTACCAGACCTACAAGGGGTGCGTGTCACAGAGATTGCCCGTCGCCAATTCCTGGGGTATACTTATGTTGAAGTACGCACGGTTCAGGAGTAAGCACTCATGTTTGGCTTTCCCATACCCATTATACACTTTCTTGTTACCTATGGTATCGGATTTATCACGCTCGCAATTTTAGTCCGTTGGATTGCGTCTATGTTTCGGATGGATGAACGCTATGCATTTATCCGCTTTCTCGCCCGTATCACCGACCCATTTATCATGCCAGTACGTCGTATTGTGAATACGCAAACGATGCTACTAGACCTCTCAATCTTCATCACGTTCTTTATGCTCTCTACTCTGAGCATCTTGTTGAACCAATCGTTACCTGGTGCTTGGTAATAATGTTTAAAATTTTTTAAGTGGAATTAGGGCATCCCCTCGCGGATGCCCTTGCTTTATCGCTACGTGCTCTTTGTTATTTCAAGAATGTCCCGATTTGTTTATCCAGCATAATGTGGCCTTGTGCATCAACGCGTAGCACAACAATTGACTTATTTACAGGGTCGCCGTTTGAGTCGAAGCGTATCTGTCCACTGGTACCTTGAAATGATGTTTTCGTCAATGCCTGCTGCATCTGGTCCAGCGTGACCTGTCCACCGTTGGGTGCTGCAATATTATAGGCACTCAGGAGAGCAACTGTACCATCATAGGAGAGTGCGGCATCGCTATCAGCACGATCATAGCCATAACCAGTTTTGGTGCCATTCGCGCTAAAGGCCGTTGCGTATTCTGTAAAGAACTTCGGCTTCTGCGACGCGTTATTCAAACCCAGATTTCCCCATATATCAGGGTAAAAAAACGCAGTAAATCTGAGACGATTAAAGCCGTTGCCCGTGCCTGTCTGATAACCACCTAACTCATAGAGTGCATCACCACCTAGAACTTCGAGATTACTCCCCGTAGGAATTTTTGTAACTACTGCACTTACATCAGCGGCATAGCCTGAGAAGTAGATCAGGTCAGGATTTTTGCTCAACGCGTCTTGCAATGGTGCTGTAATTGACGATGTTGTGTTTACTTTATACTGTTCCGTCACAATAATTTTACTGCTAGCGGGTAGGTTTTGTCTGAAGTCGTTTGCTAGACTC
Source organism: uncultured Ktedonobacteraceae bacterium (assembly GCA_964250765.1). Classification (GTDB taxonomy): domain Bacteria; phylum Chloroflexota; class Ktedonobacteria; order Ktedonobacterales; family Ktedonobacteraceae; genus JBBQVS01. The sequence continues at coordinate 8,819 of CAXUHF010000112.1, forward strand.
TGACTGTAGGGATCAGAAGGATCGAAAAAGAGTGCGATGTTCTTTGCTTTTAACGTGCTTGTAGCATACTGCGCACCTGCAATACCTTGTGATTTATTAGAAGGTGCGACACGGAAAAAGTAGTTCGAGCTACCAGAGAGTGAGTCATCCGAAGAGGACTGTGAAACCATTGGAATATGTGCATTGCTAAGTGTTTGTAAGGCTGCCTCTGTGCGAGAGCTAAAAGGCCAACCCATCACACCCGCGAAGGTCTTGTCCGACTTTGCCAGTTGTACGATCTGCTCCGCTACTAAGTTTGCGTACCCTGCCTTACTACCAGAACTTGCGACGAGTAGACGTATCTTATAGCCACCATTCAATTTTGCATTGTCGTCAAACTCTTTTTGCGCAACATATGCGCCTTGCAGGTCGTCCTGTCCTACGCGTAGGTTATCGGACGAAAGCATGGTTGCGACGACAAATGTAATATACTTGTTGGAACTGACCGCTCGTTGATCCTCCAGATAGATTGCCGCCTCTGCATCTTTACTATTTGTTGCAATGGTTTGGCGATAGAGTGATGCAGCAGATTGTGGGTCCGTCTTGAAAACACTTGCAGCTTGTGTCTTATAGCTAGCACTGTTCGAGTCACTTGTATCGAAGGCAAACGAGCCATCGCTAATACCAATCGAGTCGCCGTTGTAGGTTTGCACACCAATACCACTCGATGGAACAGTGAAGTTTGTCGCTGCCGTTGGCGTAGTGCTACCACTGCTACCTGTACCTGTTGAGGTCCTATTCAGGAAATTTGGCAATACTGAAAAGGCGACAACAATTAGTGCCAGCACGAGCAGTAAAAGACCAAAATTGCGTATGACGCTGTTATTATTTCTGCGTTGTGGTGCAGGCTGATTTGCGTACATACCTGCTTGTTGCTGTGGTGGGACAACAATGGGTCGTGGCGGCTGTTGACGCGACTGCACTGCTGGTTGAGCCACGGGACGCTGTGCGGGTTGTGCAGGCTGCGGACGCGGTGACGCTGGCGGTGGTGTTGTGAGAGCACCAGACGTGCCTAAGATATAACTACTAGTATCACTCGCGGTATTATAAGTATGAGACAGGATGTTATCCACGTCGCGCTTCATTGCTGCTGCTGTTTGATAGCGTTTGGTTACATCAATGGATAATGCCTTTGTCAGGATTTGGTCAAGTGCGGTCGATACCTTCGGGTTGAGCGAACGGGCCGAGGGATACGCGAACGGTGGATAGTTGCGCGGGTCGCGGTTCGTAACAAGGTGATGAATGGTCGCAGCCAAGGCATACATATCTGACCGTCCATCAGCATTGCCTTGATACTGCTCTGGTGGAGCATAGCCAGGAGTACCGAGGGCCGAGGTCTGTTTGCGTTTCGCGTTCTTATTTTCGTCCGCACGCGCAATACCAAAGTCTACGAGGTGCGCTCGCTTATCTTTCGCACCAATAATGATGTTGGCGGGCTTGATGTCACGGTGCACAATCGGCGGTGTCTGCTGCGAAAGGTAATCGAGGATGTCGAGGACCTGTGATGCATAGCTGAGAGCCTCCCGCTCCGGCATGGGGGCATTGATGCGCTCCATATGATCTTCCAGGTTTTCACCCGCGACATACTCCTGCACCATAAAGGCGCGCGTGCCTTCCTGGAAGTAATCGGTCACGTTTGGCACCAACGGATGGTCAATGCTCGCCACCGTTTCTACCTCACGCTCAAAGTTGCGTACATCCTCTTTACGTTTTTCAGGATCAGTATTGTCCGAAATGAGTTCTTTGATGACCACAAGTTTGTTTGAGACACGTGTATCACGTGCGAGCAGAGCGGCACCCATGCCACCCTGTCCCAGAATTTTGTCGATGGCGTAGCGTCCGTTTTGCAACGTCTCGTTTGGTCGTAGTGTGCGTGAAGTCCCACTGTTGCCACTGCCGCCAAAGGTGGTTGCACTTGGGCTTGTACTAGCGGTAACAGTATTCGCTGTCGGGACTGACGCTGGCGGGTTGTTGAGGAAGGCACCACAATTTGTACAAAATGTTTCGCCTGCCGGATTTATAGTGCCACAATTAGGACATTTCATATCTTATCTTACGCCTATCATTACTATTTGAAAAATCGACCCTGTACCTTCTATCTCTTTACTAATATATACGTAATAAGAAAGCAAAAGTTCAAATCTCTCAAGATGAGAAAAAGCTGCTCTGTGCTATCAATATTTAGCATTGATAGCACAGAGCAGCTTTTTCTCATCTACCTCTTTTTCTTAAAGATGTTGGCAACGCAATGAGATGATGCCAGGGGCGAAATGATTTGCCTTCTGCAAATACTCTTGCTCGTTGGCTTCTATCATCAGCTTGTGCATCACAACCACGTCCCCATCAGGTAGTGGCTCGGCTGGCTGCAAACATAGCTCCATGATTGCACAGCCGCGCTCGTACACCTTCACCAGTCCACCGGCACCAGGGATACGATAGACGCGGTTGTCAATGGTGGGACTCACGACTTCCAAGTAGCCATACTTAATCAATTGCTGATACTGGTTCTCTGATAGCATCTCACGGAGCAATGCTTTAGCGCGACTCTCGGCGGAGAGATGCTCATTGACCGATTCGCGGAAGCGTCCCACGCTGCCATCGGGGGATTGCGACAGATAGTAGACCGCAAGCAGGAGAAACAACAGCCAGATACCGAGAAACAAGCTGAGCGTTTCCAACATAGGCATGGTCGCTTGTCCTCCTAGCCACCCACTACACGCGGTACAATCACAATCTGCTCTGCGGTTCGATCAAACTGTTCGATACGCTCTACAGGTTTTCCAGGCTCTACTTTGAAGGCGGTGGCCCCTTTTGCACGCTCTTGTGTGAAGATGCGCTCGGCCTCTCGGACTGCTGCAATCGCCTCGGCGTCATGAGTCTCCGCTTTACTATTATTCCAAACGATGCGGTCGTCACCACGACGGGACATGATTCGTAGCATACCCACAAGCTGTCTCCTTCTTAACTGTACAGGCTGACTATTCTTCTCTTGTATGTTCGCTCGCGCTATTCCTGCTCTATTCTCTACTATAATAGGAAATATGTAGGAATGACATGAGCATAGCACGCAAAATGGTAGGTCGTCAAGTCTTTTAGAGAAATAAAAAGGGAAGGGGGAGATTTTTGGGGGGGGGGGGGGGGGCGCGCCCAACAGAAAAAGGCGGATTTTTTTTTTTTAGATACA
>CAXUHF010000112.1:12051-17520 GCA_964250765.1 uncultured Ktedonobacteraceae bacterium
TTGGTCGTGCGGCTCGGCCCCCCAACAATCTCTCCCTTCCCTTTTTATTTTAGGAGAGCACACAGGGTAATATGCACGTAAACGTGCTACCTTCTCCCACAACGCTTTCCACTCTCACGTTACCGCCATGCAATTCGACGATCATTTTGACGATGGCGAGACCTAGCCCTTGTCCAGTGACACGGACAGTATTTTGGGGCACCTGATAGAAACGCTCGAAGATGCGTTGCTGATGCTCTGGTGCAATGCCACAACCAGTATCACGCACGCTCAATTTCGCAATACGTACGTCGCGGTCCTCGGTGTCCTCGCTCCCACCATCTACATATTCTAGTGTAGCCGCGATAGTGACGTTTCCCTCTGCGCTGGTAAAGCGGAGTGCATTACTAATAAGGTTACGCAGCACCTGTTGCATGCGTACAGGGTCGGCATACAATTGAGGAAAGTCGGTAGCGATATCAACATGCAATTGAATGCCTCTGTCCGTCGCGGTCAGTTCGAGTTCGTCAACGGCGTCCGTGATAACGTCATTGAGGCTAATCACCTCACGACTCAAGCGCAATTGACCAGCATCAGCCCGTGAGACCAGGAGCAGGTCTTCAACCAGCCCGTAGAGTTGTTCGCTTCCAGAACGCGAACGTTGCAGAAACTCACGTAACTGCTCGTTAAGCTCACCCGCGACACCTGTGAGGGCGAGGTCAAGATAGCCATTGATGGCATTGAGCGGTGAACGCAACTCGTGCGTAATCATGGAGATGAAGTTTGCCTTCATACGCGTAGCATCGCGGATAGCGGTTACGTCGCGTGCCATCATCAGACAAATTGGCTTATTTTTTGTGGAAACACGGGTAAAGCTGAGGCCAACCGAGCGCGAGACACCCTGAATGGTAAGATCGACCTCAGTATAGGGCAACGCCTCTTCCTGCTGCAAGGCGTTGTGGATCATACACAGTTCACGACACTCCATCTGCTCACCGTCTTCGCCCTCTTCCTCACAACCAAGCAGTTCCATACACTCCATGCCAACGATGTTTTCCACGTCCATACCAAAGATACGCCCAAAGGCAGCATTGGCCTCGATAAAGCACGCGTTGACGCCAAGCAGAGCTATGCCGTCAGAACTTGATGAGAGAATTGCTCGTAACTGCTCCTGGTCGGTACGCACCATATGAAACAACTCGACATTTTCCAGAGCTGCCGCTGCCATATTGCCGAGATTTCGCACCACGCGTAGTTCTTCACTCGTAAATGGCTGTACACGCTTGAGCGACAATACACCGTATAACACATGTTTGGAGACGAGAGGTGCAGACAATTCCGCCATATCCTCTTCACCCTCTAGTTCTGCCTGAGCCTCATGTGAAGGTGTACGCAGCATTGGATGCTTATGGACAGCAGCCCATGCTGTGACCGATTGCTCGTCGTAGAGGCGTATCTTCTCCTGCTCAAGATCAGCTGTCTTGACCTCGGCTGCGTATATTTCTTGCTCGTCGCCTACTATAGTATCCGCGCCATAAAGCTCGGCAATGGGGTGGAGTTCCTGCGTACCTTCTTGATAGAGGTAAAGGATGGCGAGATCGCAGGGCACTAGACGCTGAACATCGACTAGAATAGTACGATAGAGCGTGTCAGGTTCGTGCCGCGTGGTAATGCCTCGTGAAAGGTCCATCAACATTTCTAGCTGATTCGCCTGACGGTGTGCAAGTTCTGCGTTGCGAGCATTGGTAATTGCCAGGACCGCCTGCTCCGCGAATATAATCATCATCTTCGCTTTTTTTGTGTCGAATGCCTGACTTTCCTGGCTCGTTGCGGTCAGAGTGCCAATAAATCTATCGTCGTCGATAAGTGGGACACACATAATTGAGCCGATTGGCGTGCGCCCAAGCCGTTTGAAGCGCGGGTCAAGCCTTACATCGTTGATGACCAGTGGTTCACAGTTTTCCGCGACCCAGCCCGCGACACCTTCGTTGAGACGAAAGCGCGTATGACGCGGAGTACGTCCATTCTTTTGCAGAGCCGCAAGTGTTACCAGTGTTGAGCCAGTCGCGTCCAGAAGGGCAACAGAACAGTTACGTACCTCTAATAACGCGCCCGCGTTATAGACAATCTTCTGGAGGACATCCACCAGTTCTTGTGACTCGCCTTCAACGGAGGCCGAAGATGAAACAGACTGACGATCATGTATGGAAGATATATTTGTAGTCATGGAGTCCTCTTTTACAATGTCGGGTACAGCGCAAGCAAGCTGCCCATCATCCACATCTTTCTATAATACATTCTATCGTCACGTCCTCATAATAATTTAGACAACGGTGGCAGTATATCATGACCTATTTTTCTAGTCGAGGTGCATAGCCCATACGCCTATGCTCACTATGACGGAATGTGGGCATGTAGGTTGTAGGGACCGATTTATCGCGTCCAAAGATGGGTGTGGAGGGGGACTCGCCTTGTAATAGGAGGTTTTTGAGGAAAAAACCGATTGTAGAGGCTATAATTCATTACGCCCATGCGCATCAGGATAAGAATGGGCGTAATGAATTATAGCCTCTACAATCGACGTATTCGTTAGAGGAATTTAATTCTGAGGTGGCAAAGGCACCAATGCGTGGCGTCTGACAACGGAGGTACGGAGCGGCAATGTGTCGGTGACAGTTTCCTCTATCGACGTGTCCTTCTCAACTCCCATCTTTGGGCGCAATGAATTGCTGCTCCTACCGTCGATTTCTACGTAGGGCAATGTGAAGACGATACGGGCACCGCCGTGAGGGTTGTTTTCGGCATGAACAGTTCCACCGTGTGCTTCGATAATAGCACGTACAATGGCGAGGCCGAGACCACTACCGCCCGTTGTGGACTGTCGGGCACTATCGGCGCGGTAGAAGCGTTCAAAAATGAGCGAGAGTGCTTCTGGTGGAATTCCCTCGCCTGTATCGGAGACAGCGATGAGTAATATATCCCCTTGTGGCCTTGCCTCTATCGTGACACTGCCACCAGCAGGAGTGTGTCGTATTGCATTCGCACAGAGGTTCGAGAAGACACGTGTTAACATGTCAGCATCTGCCTCAATGAACATTTGATAGGGAATAGCATTGCATGGTTCTACCTCTGCACGCTCAAACTCCGGTGCCAGAACCGCCAATATTTCATCGACCAGTGCGGCAAGACGTAGTTCTTTGCGTTGAGGATGGAGTGCGCCCGCCTCAACCTTCGCCATGACATGCAGGTCCTGCACCAGCCGACGCAGGCGTAACGTTTCGCGCACGATAATTTGTCCTGTGGCCTCATACTCCTCACGCGTCTGCGTCACACCATCAACCAACGATTCGCCAAGACCAGCGATAGCCGTCAAGGGAGTCGCAAGATCATGCGTGATGCTCATAATCAGTTCGCGTCGCCATAACTCCTGTTGGCGCAATTCATCTACGTCGCGGCTCAGTTGAGCACCCATCTCGTTAAAGCTATGCGCCAGTTCGCCAATCTCGCCATGCGAATGAATTGTTACCTGTGCATTGTAGTCACCAGAGGCCATGATACGCGATGCGTTCGTGAGTTTTGCTAAGGGACGTGTAATTGTGCGCGAGAAGATAATGGCAACGATAGCAGCAATGAGCGCAATAGCCAATGATACAAGTAGAACGGATTGCGCTACTGATTGTACAAAGGGCGTTGATATCGTGTCCTCTGGCGTAAGCATGACCAGCATACCAACAACTTGCGAACTATGGTTGCCATCTATAGTAATTGGTTCAACCGTAAACGTACGTGGCAAGAAAGGATTTCGACCGATCTGATCTGTTGTAGACTGATTGTTGCTTCTTGCTAGCCCAATTGCCTTGCATATCTTTTGAGCATCGCTTGTAGGAACATTGCAACCACGGACAGTGGCAAAGAGCGTATTCTGTAGGATTGGGACGCTGCTGATAAATTTCGCATAAGGATAGACGAGTCGTCCTCGTGCACTAAGGACTAAAAATTGATATTCTTCACCTTGACGGACTTGTAAGAAAGTATTGTTCACAACGGACTGATGGTTAACTCTAAGTGTGTTTAAGAGTGCGGGACCAAGTCTGTTGGGATGGGCAACAGTTGCCTGAGTTATTGCATATTGCTCGCCTATTTTCTGTGCTTCATCATACGTAGAGCCATGTACATTTTGTGTCTGCTCCGTATTGTAGTAGTAAGCAATGGCAAAAATAGCTGCACCTGCCAGGATTGTTGTTGCTAGCAATACGATCAGCATCGAGCCAAGTGCTAATCGCCAGCGAATACTTTGCCACCAACGCATACGCATAATTTTCCCCTTACGATGACGGCGTACTCATTGGACGCGCTATAGGTGTTTTGATCTCGAAGCGATAGCCTACGCGCCAGACAGTCTTAATATACCGTTGTCCTGGCTCAAGCTCTATTTTCTTGCGTAGCGCACTCATATGCACATCTATCGTATGTCCGTCCCCAAGATAGTCATAGCCCCAGACCTTGTTCATCAGGATTTCACGTGTGAAGACGCGATCAGGCGATTTTGCCAGCAATGCGAGCAGATCAAATTCTGTTGGGGTCAAAGCAATTTCTACGCCGTTCACCTCGACACGGCGCGCAGGCAGGTCAACTATCAGACCGGGGAAACGCAAGACCTCATTTTTCGCTACTTGTGCTTGTTCATTTGTGGGAGCAGGAGTATCTGATGATCCGCTTCTACGAAGAACAGCACGCACTCGACTCACGAGTTCACGTGGGCTAAATGGCTTCACAAGATAATCGTCCGCTCCGAGGTCCAGTCCTGTGATGCGGTCCTCTTCGCTACTCCGTGCAGTCAACATAAGAATTGGTGTCTTAGACCATGCTCGAATGCGTTTGCAGACCTCGAAACCATCAATGGCGGGTAGCATGATGTCGAGAATAACCAGATCAGGTTGCTCACGCGCATGCAGGGCGAGACCATCCGCTCCATCTTTTGCGATCACCACGGTAAAGCCCTCATTTTTTAGATAGAGGTTTATCAGGTGAATAATGCCATCTTCGTCCTCGATCAACAAAATCTTCTGCGCCATAGCTCTTTCTCCTGCACACGTTATATTCATGTAGGGACCGATGTTGCTTCTTGTGGGCGTCCGTCACATTTCCAGCTGAATTTTCAAACTGCATCATGAGTCCCTACATCTACGATACGTCTATAGTAGCATAACTTCGTGATGGAAATACACAAATTTTTGGTCATGAAGATAACCTTAACAGAATCTTGAGTGTTACCAAACAATTTGTTGATATTTAAGCAGTATAGTATGAGTGTGAGATACGTGACAAAGACTTAGATACCTTACTCTCTCTTTTCTCTTTCCGTTCTTCCAGAAAAAGGTCGGTACACTCCCCCGAATGTACCGACCTTTTTCATGCGTAAAAACTCCAATGTCGAAGACTTCACGAAAACTTTAAGCTTTCCTCACACATTCCACTCTGTTTTGGAGT
>CAXUHF010000113.1:0-12256 GCA_964250765.1 uncultured Ktedonobacteraceae bacterium
GAACGCGCATGAGGAGCCATGTCATATGGGAGGGGCGTCCCCTTGCGGGCGCCCTGGTTTCTTTGACAGGCCCCTACAAATCTATTCGTAGCGCAGCACTTCTAGCGGACGAACACGAACCGAACCCCAGGCGACCACTGCTGCCGTGAGCATTGCCAACAGAACTGAACCACTAATGAGACTCAAGACGATCAAGGCCGAAACGCTAAAGGCGACGCTGAAGAGCAGGTTTCCAAGCAGTATAATCGCTCCTGTTGTGAGTAGCATCGCAAGCAACGCTCCAACTCCACCAACGATACCGTTCTCAATCATAACCTCGCTCAGGACCGTGCTACTGGTATAGCCAACCGCTTTCAGAATGCCCAGTTCGCGCCTGCGCTCTAGCATCGCCAGAGCTACAGCATTCGCAATGATGATCACACCAGCAATCACGGAGAGCGAGGCAATAGCAACGAGCATATCAAGAATACTGTTAAGCAGTTGTGCGATATAGGCTCCAATATCCGCTAAATTTTGCACTGTTGCGTTCGGGACAATCGTAGCAAGCTTGTTGAGCGCATTGTTTACCTGAGCCTGGTCGATTTTCATATAGGTAACAGTCGTCACACCAGTCTTTACAGAACTGAATGCGTTGGCGGTGCTGTTTGCTGCTAGCACATTGCCTACGTGGTCAACACTCGACGTACGAGCATAAGTACCAACAACGGTCAGTGTTTTCTGCGTCTTGCCGTCAGCACTGGCAAGAGTGATAGTATCCCCTGGTTTCAGATGCATTCCGAATGGTCCAGCACTGGTCAATAGATCACTAATCAAGACGTTGTTTGTGCCTGCATCGCTGGCATTCAAGGTACGCCCATGTGTCATCGTCGATGTAGGCGCGCTGTGCGCCAGATCATAGCCTTCAACTGAACTTAGAAATTGGATAGTGCTTTGGCGGTCATCTGCCGCCTTTGGCAACTCCTGCTGCAACGGTTTTCCATCAATAGCAACGGGCAGTGCTTGTATATATGTATCGGTACGGCTCTTTGAAAGGCCAGGAAGTGTATTGAGTTTCGTATGCAGTGCTGTCGTATCACTGCCGTTTGTCGTTGCAACAACGTTATAGCTCAAGTTTTGAGCAAACGAACTGCTGATTTGTACTTGTAGGTCTTGCCCTAACGCGAGAACTACGCCGACGGTGAAGACACCGATGAACAGAGCTAACAAGGTTGTCGTTGTACGTGCCCGTTGTCGCCCTATGTTACGTAAGGCCATCTTTGTGCTGACCTTCCAGGTACGCGGTAGTAAGACAATCACAACACCCATCAACGATGCTACGAATAACAGAATACCGAAAACTGGTAGCACTAGGTAGAGCAGAACTGATGCCGCGATACCAACAAGAATGATCGCAAGGTACTTGATGTCAAAGCGTTCTGGTACGGGTAATTTGCTGATTGTGAAGACAACCAGACCAAAGAACACACTCAACAACAACAGGAAGGCGAATGTTCCATACACTGCCTCTATTCCTAGCAATACATCGTTATTGAGGATCACAATCGCTAAAGCACAGAACAGCACGGATAAGATGACCAGTAAGCCAATCGTCAACGCGATACTGCTCACTCCTCTGTTTTCGGCCTGATCACGAATAACGTTTAATGGACGAATGTTCGCTGCCTGTACAATTGGCATCAAGCCGAATATAAGCGCGGTAACTACACCAATAGCTACACCACCTACAATAGTCCAGGGATTGAGAATAAATGGCACCGTCAGGCCAATATTTTGCATCAAGCCACGTACTATATAGCTTACACCGATTGCAGCTGTGGCTCCAACAACACCACCAACAAGGCCAAGCAGACTTGCTTCTAAACCAAACAGCAGGTAGAGGTCGCTACGGCGATAGCCAGAGGTTTTGAGCATAGCAATCTCGGTCTTACGGCGTGAAAGCAATACTTGCATCGTGTTGACGATACCAACACCACCAATCAGCAACGCAAGCAGACCGGCAATCTCTAAAAACTTACTTATGTTGTCGATTGATGCTTGTTGTGCCTTGAGTGCGTCAGCAACGGTTTGTGTCGCAACAAGTGGAAACTGCTTGTCAATAGCCTTTACAGCAGTATCGGTATGCGCCTGATTCGCCGTCGTCACGTCAACAGCAGTATAGAAAACATCCTTTGTTATTGCTTGATAATCGGATTTCGAAAGAAGTACGAGGTTGCCCGCTTGAGCGAACACACCAGTATTCGAGACAACACCCGCAATTTTTACATGATATGTCTTACCCGAACCAGCATCGGTTTTGGTGTACAGGTCAAAGTTATCACCCAACTTTTTGTGATACTTATCAAGAAAACCCTGTGTGACAACAACCTGATTCTTTTTGAGTAAGCTTGAAACACTACCATTGCTCGGCGTTGTGAACGTGGGTTGTGAGACAATAGGATAGTTACTTGGTGTAACCGCGTTTACACTAAACGTTTGAAATGATGAGCCAGTTGCGCTGAGTGCACCATTAGCACTTGTGACAGCCGTATAATTTGTGATGGTGCCATTGCTCTTGAGTTTTGCAAAGTACGAGAGGTCACTCTCTTTTAAGGGAACTTGTGCTGTGACCGCGATATCCCCGCCATTCGCATCACGTGTGTTGGATGTAAGCGAGCTTTGCAGCATGAAGCCGACCAATTGCAAGGCAACAATTGCCATTACACCAACGGCAACACAGAACACCGCCAGCACGGTTCGTTGTCCGCCTCGGAGCAACGAACGAGAAGTATAGTTAAAGTACATTGAAGCTTTCATGAAGATATCTTCCTCTCACGAATTTTATTGCGTAATTCTGCCGTTAGTGCTATCAATTTCGGCAAGCTTGCCATCTACAATACGGAGAGCGTGGTCCGCGTGAGAGGCCACAACGGGATCATGCGTTGCGATAATAAAAGTTTTTCCAGTCTGCTCACGAAGTTCAGCAATGAGTTTGAGGACGTTTTCGCCGTTTTTCGCATCGAGGTTGCCCGTTGGTTCGTCGGCAATGACAAAGGCAGGGTCTGTTGCCAGTGAACGGGCAATCGCTACACGTTGCTGCTCGCCGCCGGAAAGCTGGTTTGGACGATGATCGAGTCGATGAGAGAGACCAACCAGTGCGAGTAGTTCCTGCGCTCGTGCGGATGGAGAACCTTTATGCTTCCCAACATACAATGGTATCTCAACATTTTCTTGTGCAGTCAATGTAGGTATCAGGTTGAATGCCTGGAAAACCATGCCAATCTTGCTATTGCGTACAACCGCAAGCTTGCCCTCAGTCATACGTGTAATATCAACACCGTCGATGAGTACCTGTCCCGTTGTAGGATTATCCAGGCCAGCGATGATACCTAGCAGCGTGCTTTTCCCTGAACCGGAAGGTCCAACGATAGACACAAATTCCCCGCTCAGAATCTGAAAGCTGATGCCCTTGAGAATATTGATACGCTCCTTGCCAAGTGGGAGTGTCTTAGTGATATCGCGTACATCCATGACGACGTTCTTTGAAGTAAGTATATGTTCTTGCGTTGTTGAAAGTGTTAGCTGTGTATTCATATGTCGTTTCCTCTTTCTTTATCTTGCTCAATCAGAGTGTGTTGTAACCTCTGTGCTAAGAATAAGCGGAAACCGCACTTTTGGTATGCGTCTACAGACGTGTTGTGGGGGAGACTTTAGGCGGGTGTGTAATGTAAAAAGTGTCTCGGATAAAATGTGTATTATCTCGACAATACGTTTCCTTTATGCTACACTACAGGCAGAATAGGAAAGTAGGGATGTATGAATATGGCTGGCGTTTGGGAACAGGACTTATTGGATTGCTACCGTTGCTGCCTTTAACGAAAGAAGGAGATAAGCGTGAGGTAGTCGAAGAGGTAGTGACGAAATTATTGCAAGTCGAAGACAAAGAAACACAGAGAAATCTGCTTACAATTACGTTTACGTTGTCATCACTCGCACTTGATATGCAGGAAGATAAAACATGGCTACTTAGGAGGTTTAGGATGTTCCAAGATATAATTCGTGACACAGAAATTTATCAATACATTAAGCAAGAGGGACGCGAAGAGGAGAAGGAGCAAGCAAGGCAGCAAGAACTACAGCACCTGCGCCAGATGCTCATGGCCTTTGTACAGGCACGTTCTACAGAGCTTATTCCTCTTGCTCAGAAAAAAGCTGAGGAGATTACAAGTATCGAAACACTCAATGAGTTGACACTTAACGTGGGCCTTGCACAGAGCGCAGAAGATATACGCCGTTATCTCGAAGAGGCAAAGGATAAATAGACACACTAGTGCTTCGTCAAAATGTGTATCGCATGTCCAAGCGCATTCTCGGCACTCTCCTGTATGGTTTCGCTGAGTCCTGGGTGAGCGTAGAGAATTTCGTCGAGATCGGTGAGCGTTGCTCCCATCTCGATAGCAAGTGCAAGTTGACCAATTATGTCACCTGCACGAGGTCCTACAAGCGTTGCGCCTAGCAACACACCATCGTCTTTTGTCGCAACAAGCATAGCAACACCGTTATCGGCACTTATCGTCAATGCACGTCCATTCGCGGCTAATGGAAAGCGTCCGGTTATGATAGTGTAACCCGCTTTTGTCGCCTCTTCTGCTGTATAGCCAATCGTCGCCAATTCTGGCGTTGTATGCACAACAAGCGGTGTAACTAATGGCGCGAATTGGACGCGCTGCCCTGAAAGCACCTCTGCTGCTACCTTGCCCTGTTTGATAGCAATGCTTGCCAATGCTTGACTCCCTGTACAATCCCCGACTGCATAAATATGTGCAACGCTCGTCTGCTGCATAGTATTGACAGCGATACCGCCATTTTCCGTCAATTTCATACCGATAGTGTCAAGATGTAACCCTTGTGTATTTGGTATAACTCTCCGGGAAAAAACTATAGGATTATTATCATCAATAGTTTGGTTTTTTAGAGCAAGTTGCTCGATACCCAATTTGCGTAAACCAGCTGCTACCAATCGAAGCGCGGCAGGATCAACACCTGTGAGTAGTCGTTCACTCGGTGAGTAAAGCTGAACTTTGGTATTAAGACGTGCAAACAGTGTCGCAAGTTCCAGAGCGATATAGTCATCGCCAACAATACTTATGCTTTGTGGTAATTGGGCAAGTTGTAGTATTTGTTCAGGAGTCGATGCTTGTTTGCTCTCGTCCGGTACAGACGTAGCACCTGTAGCGAGAATACAGTCTTCAAACTTGAAACGGTGGGACCCGTATTCGCCTTCCACACGCACTTCTTGTGCGTTCATGAACCAGCCAATGCCCTTCACGATCTCAATATGATTGCCATCAAGCAAATGATGCACACCTTGCGAAAGTTTATCCACGACTCCTTGTTTCCATGCCTGCATAGTTGCCCAATCAAAGGAAACAGCCTCGGCATGTATCCCCATTGCGCCAAGATCATCAGCGCACATCTGCTGGTAGCGTTCTGTTGCAGAGAGCAGTGCTTTCAGTGGAATGCAACCACGATTGAGGCATGTTCCACCAGCAGGTCCAGGCTCGATGAGTGTCACCTGTCTACCCAGTTGTGCCGCTCGTATCGCAGCAACATAACCTCCTGGTCCCGCTCCCAGGATGAGCACGTCAACCGCCGTTGTTAGGTCTCCAGCAACCATGAGGGTTTGCCTTCCTACTAGCTATAGCATATCCAGCATCAATTGTTGCGGATGCTCGACCAGTTCTTTAAAATACGTTAAGAATTTGCCAGCCATTGCACCATCAATGACTCTATGGTCAAAAGACAGAGCAAGTGGCATCATAGTACGTATCATCACTGTCCCATTCTGTACAATCGCCTTCTCCTGAATACGCCCAACGGCGAGGATAGCGACTTCTGGGGAGTTGATAATAGGTGTACCGGTATTGCCACCAAAACTACCGATATTGTTGAGCGTGAACGTACTTCCTGTCACCTCTTGCATCGTCAAAGAGCGTTTTTGCGCACCCACGATAAGATGCTCTAGCTGTTGCGCAATCTCCATCATCGTGAGCTTATCCGCGTTCCGTAGCACAGGGACAAGCAGACCTTCGGGTGAGTCTGTGGCGATACCAATATGATAGACGTGTTTATAGATAATCTCGCGCGTCTCTTCATCAAAACTGGCATTGAATATAGGAAATGCTTTGAGCGCGGGTGCCAGCAGTTTCACGAGGAGCGGCATGTAGGTAAGACGAATGTTGCGCTGCTCTGCAACAGGTTTGAGTGCGTTGCGCAATGCGACGAGTTCAGTGGCGTCAAGTTCATCAAACGAGGTGGCATGAGGGATGGTGCGCCATGAACGCTCCATACGTTCAGCAATACGTCGCCTTAATCCTGTCAGAGGTTTACGCTCGTCTGCCGTAGAGCTTTCTTGCACGCTTACTTGTCGTGCTGTTTCCTGCGCGGCTTCAAGTACCGCCTCTTGTGGCTCTACTTGCGTCATGCTATGCATGGATGACGTATGTGTTTCAAGAGTAGCTTGGTGCGTTGTTTCACTACTCTTGGTCGCACCGTTCGTGCCGTTGCTGATTTGCTCTACGTATTTTTGTATGTCTTCCATTGTGACGCGACCACTTGAATGCGATGGTGTAACCTGCTCAAGGTTGATGCCTAGCTCAAAGGCGCGCTTACGCACAGCAGGAGCAGCCAGAACACGATGCGGTGTTGTAGCATTGTTCGTATTTGTAGATGCTGGTATAACGCTTGTGATGCTTGAGAGTGCGGTTTCAGCCTTGATGGGATGTTCCAGTGTAGATGGTGAAGCACTACCAACTGTGTTTGCTTGTGTCGCTGTCCTAAATGTAACAAGCACCTCGCCAAGCTTCGCTGTGTTGCCTTCTTGCACTCGGATAGTATCAACAGTTGCGGCAACTGGGGAAGGTATTTCGACGACGGCTTTATCGGTCTCTACCTCGACCATTGGCTGATCGAGTTTGACACTATCGCCCGACTGAATAAGCCAGCGTCGTATCTCGGCCTCCTGCATGCCTTCGCCGAGATCAGGCAGTTTGAACTCTTGCATAGGTGCATCCCTCTCTTTATTCCAGCGATTTCTTTTTCTCACTCATCGCCTCTTCCACGGCAGCCCGGAGAATTGACCTTACAAATGGCTCTTTTGCATTTGTGTATCCAACGCGGTCAGAATCATATTTTGTTGCTAGCTTTCGTTTGAGTACATCATATTGCTGCACTGATTCAGGGTGTAAGAGCATGTATTCACGAAAAAGCAGCATCATTGCCCACTGGTCATGACCCTTGTCTACTATATGAAGATGGTATGTATGTGGCTGTGACGTGATATCGGCTGGCTTACGAAAATAATGCCTACCTGATATGCCATTCTCACCAAAATAGGCATAATCGAGTGACTCAAGTGGCTGTACACAATATGGAATAAGCGCGATGTCACGAATAATTGGCATGATATCTATGATTGGTTTCGCGCTCAAACCAGGAATAGAGGTACTACCAACATGCTGAATGTCTATAAGATATTCGCCAATGGCATCCTGAATACGAGCCTTTTCTTGTTCGTACATTTGAGGCCAATTTGGATCGTAATCAACGATGATAACTTGCCCTGTATCCAATCTCTCCCTCCATTATGGAAGCGATGCTATAATTTAACAAACGAACCATCTGTAGGGGTCTAATTCTATTACACCCGCGTGGCAATTGATTCTGTAGGAAGGATGTTGTAACGTTTCATCAACTCTATAGAAAGCATCAATTGTCACGCGGGTGTAATAGAATTAGACCCCTACAACCCACGTATCCACGTTGTTTTGTCAAATCGCATTGTCGGCCCTCATATGTTTATTTCGTTTGTACACCGCTACTCTTCCATCACGCTTTGAATAGCGGTCAAAACCCTCGCAGGCGTCGGCACATAAAAATCTTCTTGTCCAGGGACGGGATAGGGCGTGTCGTAACCTGTGACACGTCCAACGGGCTTGAGTAGCGAGTAGAGACACTTGTCGTTGATGATGGAGACGATTTCGGCACCCACACCGCCAGCACGCCCGGATTCATGAACGATAATGGCACGTCCCGTTTTTTCAACTGAGGTGACAATTGCTTCTTCGTCAAGAGGCCAGACAGTGCGCAGGTCGATGACTTCGACGCTTGTCCCTGTCTCTTGTTGTACCTTCTTTGCCGCTTCGAGTGCAACTTGTACCATTGCACCATAGGCGAAGACGCTGACATCGGTTCCCTCTTGTACAACGTTGGCTTTGCCTAGTGGGAGGGTATAACGCTCTTCTGGCGTCTCCTGACGGAATGAACGATAGAGTTTGATATTCTCAAGAAAGATTACAGGATCAGGGTCCGCGACAGCCGAGGCAAGTAAGCCTTTCGCGTCATAGGGATTTGAGGGAATCACGACTTTGAGTCCTGCCGTTTGCATAAAGACACCCTCAGGGCTGTCAGGATGCATTTCGGGTGTGCGTACTCCACCGCCATAGGGGGCGCGTACTACAAGTGGACAGGTTTGTACACCTGCACTGCGAGAGCGCACACGGGACGCCTGTGAAACGAGCTGATTCATGGCAACAAAGAGGAAGCCAGCGAATTGTATCTCAGCAATCGGACGTAAACCATAGACAGCCATACCAATCGAGCTACCAACGATGGCAGACTCCGATAGGGGTGTATCAAATATGCGTTGCTCGCCAAACTTCTGTTGTAGTTTTTCCGTGACACGGAACACACCGCCGTTTGCACCAATGTCCTGTCCCAGCATCACGACACGCGAGTCGCGCTCTAGTTCTAAGGTGAGAGCATTGTTCAATGCCTCAATCATAGTCATCTTCATTGAGTTTCTCCACTTACTTTGTCGGCTGGTGCAGGGAGACCGCAAGGGTCTCCCCTACATTTCGCCATACCCTACATTTATTGCGCTTGCTCTTTGGAATGCCGTATCAAATCTTCGCGTTGCGCTTGTAGGCGAGGTGAAAGGCTTTCTGACATGTAGTCGAAAAAGCCATCGGGTGCGGGTGCGGGCGTTGCTTCAGCTTCGGCGGCAGCCGAGTTGATTTCGGCTTCAACCTCGTTGACAAGCTGCTGATTTTGTTCTTCTGAAAGCAAATCTTGTTTTGCCAGGAAGCGTTGCAAGCGTGCAATCGGGTCTTTGAGTCGCCATTCCTCGATCTCCGAGTCTATGCGGTAGCGTGTAGGGTCGTCGGCGGTGGTATGTGCTCCAAGTCGATAGGTGATAGCCTCAATGAGTGTCGGCCCATGTCCGGCACGTGCACGCTCAACAGCGCGTTGCATCACGTCGTACACAGCAAGAAGATCGTTGCCATCTACAAGGACGCCGGGGACACCAAAGCCTGCTCCACGTGCGGCAAGTGTAGGGGCCGCCGTTTGTTTGCGACGTGGCACACTAATAGCCCAACCATTATTTTGCACGAACAGCACAACAGGTGCTTGAAACACACCCGCAAAGTTTAATGCCTCATTGAAATCGCCCTCAGAGGTTGCACCGTCACCACAAACACCAACTGCTACTGCATTGTCATCCGCAATCTTTGCTGCCATACCAAGTCCAACAGCGTGTAGCATCTGAGTCGCAATCACGATCTGAATAGGCATACAATGTGCCTCTTTAGGATAAGCGGACGCATAACCTCGAAATGAGTAGATGAGGGATGGAATGGGAATGCCTTTGACCATAAGCGAGGCAATCTCACGATAGGAGGTTGTTAGCCAATCTTGTGGTTGCAGAGGAGCGGCGAGACCAACAGATGATGCTTCTTGCCCCACCAATGGCGCAAATGTTGTCGCACGTCCCTGTCTTTGCAACGCAACAATTTTATTGGAGACAGCCCGTCCTAGATGCATATAGCGATAGAGTTGTAGCAAGCGGTCAGTACTCAAATCGGGCATCGCTCGTAGCAGGTTGCCCTCTACGTCAAGAATCTGATACGCCTCCATGCTCTGGTCGATTTGTTGGGTCGTCACAGCAGACTCCTTATTTTGCTTCTAATGCAACCACAATAAACTCGTACATGTGGGGCAGGTATGGCCGCCCCACATGTACGAGTTTATTGTGGTTGCATACTGAATAACCAGGGAGCTTCTTGTTTTCGACGTTGCTCATAAGCGGAAATTTCTTCCTCGTGTGAGAGCGTCCAGCCGATGTTGTCGAGACCTTTGAGTAAAGCTTCTTTACGGAAATGATCGATATCGAAGTGCAAGACACGCTTGCTCGGCGTTATGACCGTTTGCGCGTCAAGGTCAACGCTGAGCGTATAGCCCTCTTGTGCCTCTACCTCGTTGACGAGTTCCTGAACGGTTGCTTCATCAAGTGTAAGTGGTAGAATGCCGTTGTTAAAGCAATTGTTGTAAAAGATGTCGGCAAAACTTGGTGCGATGATACAGCGGAAACCATACTCACGAATGGCCCACGGCGCATGTTCACGCGATGAACCACAGCCGAAGTTGTCGCCAGCAACGAGAATACTCGCGCCCTTATAGCGTGGCTGGTTCAACACAAAATCAGGGTTGGGTGTATGCCCATCGGCGGCATAACGCCAATTGGCAAAAAGTGCCTCACCAAAGCCTGTACGCTTGATCGTCTTAAGGTAACGCGCTGGTGTGATCTCGTCTGTGTTGACATTTGTACGATCTAAGGGCATAACGAGGCCCGTATAAATGGTAAATGGTTCCATAAGGGTTACGCCTCTCGAATATCTACGAAATGTCCAGCAATAGCGGCGGCGGCAGCCATTGCAGGGCTGACAAGGTGTGTACGTCCACCGCGTCCCTGACGACCTTCAAAGTTGCGATTGCTGGTTGAGGCGCAGCGTTCGCCCTCGCTGAGACGGTCGCCATTCATAGCAATGCACATGCTACATCCAGCTTCACGCCACTCAAAACCTGCGTTGCGGAAGATATCGGCGAGTCCTTCTTCCTCCGCCATGCGACGTACCTGCATTGAACCTGGGACAACCATCGCCCGTACAGACGGCGCAACATGCTTGCCTTTAACAAATTGTGCTGCCATACGCAGGTCTTCCAAGCGCGAGTTTGTGCATGAGCCAATAAAGACAGTATCAAGCTGAATATCAGTAATTTTCTGTCCGGCTTGCAAACCCATGTACTGCAAAGCGCGTTCGTAACCTTGCCGTTTGAGGATATCTTCCTCGGCAGCAGGATCAGGAACGGATGCATTTACATCGGCAACCATGCCAGGATTGTTGCCCCATGTTACCTGTGGCCCAAGATCAGACATATTGATTTCATAGACACTATCAAATGTCGCATCGGGGTCACTCGCGAGTTGTCGCCAAGCGGTTACAGCTTGATCGAACAGTTCACCCTTTGGCGCATAGCGGCGTCCCTTAATATAGGCAAAGGTTACATCATCGGGGGCGACCATACCAGCACGCGCGCCCGCCTCAATTGCCATATTGCAAAGGGTCATACGACCATCCATTGAGAGGTCTCGAATTGCCGAGCCACTAAACTCAATCACATGTCCAGTACCAACGCCCGTACCAAGCTTGCCAATGATGCCAAGTGCTAAGTCTTTCGCGGTTACGCCGGGTGCCAATTTCCCTTCGACGCGGATGTTCATTGTTTTGGGCTTCTGTTGCAAGAGGCACTGCGTTGCTAGCACGTGCTCAACCTCGCTTGTGCCAATACCAATAGCGAATACGCCCAAAGCGCCATGTGTCGAGGTATGTGAGTCGCCGCATACAAGCGTCATACCTGGTAGCGTAATGCCCTGTTCTGGTCCGATGATATGCACAATGCCCTGTCGCTCATCATTCATATCGAAGAGTGTGAGATCAAAATCGACGGCGTTTTGTTCCATCGTTGTGATACACACTTCACTGTCGTGGTCTACCACATTCAGCATCTTACGTCCCTGTACGGTAGGTACATTGTGGTCGAGAACAGAAATAGTAGCGTCTGGACGACGCACAGGAAGATGTGCAAGACGTAAACCAGTGAATGCTTGCGGTGATGTGACTTCATGCACAAGATGACGGTCAATGTAGAGAATAGCCGACTCTCCCGGCACATCACGCACAACATGTGCATCCCAAATTTTATCAAACATTGTTCTTGACATAACAGAGTCTCCTAAAGTAGTGGAAATAGTTTATTTTATATTACCACAATCGAACAGGATACAAAATTTTTACCTTAACGGCGGTAGGGGCAGCAAATAAATTAGGCCAAAGAATTTAAGGCCCGAACCACAAAAAATAACCGTTTTTGTTTTAAATAT
>CAXUHF010000113.1:12266-17492 GCA_964250765.1 uncultured Ktedonobacteraceae bacterium
TATATAACAAAAATCTAACATTAAAAAAATTTTTTACTTTACGGGGGTTTGGGGCTCAATCTGTTCAGGAATAATGAATTGCTGCCCCTACCGAGAAGAATGACCGTTTTGGGTTGTCAATATTCGTCAGGCAACGTATTCATTCTTAAACAAGCTTATTCCACCACGAAGCCGCGTTCTTTCAACAGGTCTACGACCTGTTCGACATGCTCGGCTTGTATGTGGACGAGGCGACTTTCTCGCTCTAGTTCGGTGCCGAGAAGTGGTGCAAGTTCACCATCGTTACGCAGGTCTTGTAGGACTGAGGCAGATAGACGCACCATCGGCGTGTGCTCGACGGTGACAGTGTGCTGTCCAGGATAGCCACCACCCCACAACTTCAGCCGAATCAGGAAGGATGGTGGTATACCACCCTCACAGTACTGGTACAAAAAGTGCGTGATGGCATCAAGCGAGAGGTTAGCATTTCGCGCACGCTGTAGGGCTGTCGGCGTAATTCTGCGCCATCCGGTCAGATCGTCAAGGTCGCTGAAACGCTCAACAGCCGCCATCAGGTAGAGATCAGTCACAGCATAGAAGGGTTGTAGCAAGCCATCATCGTGCAACCGCCATTGTGGTTCGCGCACAGCGAGATGTCCATTGTCCGATACGATATCCTGTGTCGGTGCTGTAACGAGCGAGGGCAAGTAGTCGTGCTGCCAGAGAAATGTTTGAATTGCGGGTAGTTGCTGTGGCAGAACTTCGACCAGACAGGGCGCGAGACGACGACCTAGTAAAGAGCGCGTCTGCTCATGCGCGAAGAGTTCATCCAACAGGGCCGACTCATCAACCTCAAGCAAAGTTGCATTGCGCCACATCTCTATGCGCCGCGCCTGACGCTCCCATTCTACAAGTGAATAATGGACATTTTGTGGCACATCGCCGCCTGATGCTTGCTCCAATATTCTTTTGATATCCTCCGCATGTAATCCTGTCTGAATTGCGCGTGTCACACTGGCTTTTGTGATGCGATACTGCGCAATGTGTTCCAGGCTAACACGCTCCGCGAAACGGTCGAGCTTGACAAGCAAAGCTTCGGAAGTGGGAGCTAGCGCGACAAGCTCGAAGTTTGGCTGTACAATGAGGCGTCCCGTTGGAATTTCATCCCCACGAGGCGCAGTACCACTTAGGAGGAAGAGAGCACCGGATGTCAGGCGAAATGTTGTTGGCGTGGCCTCGTTATCTACTTCTATCACACCTAACCAATGCAGGGGACCCGTGATGATGGTGCGAATGAAACCTCCCTCCACCATATGCCAGCCCTCACGGTGTGTCAGCCAACCACGCCGAAGCCGAAAATCCCAGCCATAGGGATTGCTACTACTCATATAGCGTTCCGCACGTGGTCCATATTGGCGCGGGAAGAGCAGATAGGGCGCGTAGAGTTTGGTACGAGCGATGAAGGTTGCGAGATCATGCCACTCGTTGAACTGTTCATGCTCGACACGCTCTATCACCACATGGCGTCCTCGCATCGTTTCTTCGTGTGGAGCGTCGAGAGGTGAAGGACCTGGACGTACATTGATATCAGGCAAGTAGAGCATCTCGTTCCAGAAAGGCGTATCTTGCCAGATTGTATAGCAGCGACGCGCTCGCTCGAAAAGTGATAGCGAAAAGAACGTTTCTGCTTCAAGAACGTATAGTGTGCCTTGTCGCTCAGAAAGCAATTGGAGTTTCATCAACAGGAGCCGTAAGAACAGGAGATAGGGAACATCACTTTCCTGCCGCACCAGCTCGCCCTGTACCCGTTGTGCTGGCCCGCTATATCCCATATGTTCCATGACTTGACGCAGGGCAGCGCGAGAGAGAAGACCATTATTGACGAGTGCTAAGCCCTCACGCAAAGATGCGATCAGCGACCAGTAGAGATAAAGAGCACGTTGCAGGTTACGTACGCCTTCGCCAACGTCCTCTCCTTCGGCACTTGCTTCATGGCTCGTGAGAAATGTACTAAATGGCTCTTCCGTTCCCCATAATTCGCGCACAATTGTTTTCACCGCTTCAGGCACAATCAATACACCATCGTGAATACCACTTGCATAGTCGCGCCCTACAAAGTTTGTTTGTTTACCCCAGTAAAGCAGACCTTGCAGCAACAGAAGGCGAATAGCTTGCTCAAAGACTCCATGAGGATGAGCAACAGGATATTGTGGCGGTGTACCCAAGCTCATTGTACTTCTGACTACCTGTCCCTGCATTCGTTCTGATGAGGCGGAAGTGACTTCTTGCTTTACTGCTGCAAGCACATCACCATTTGTAAGGTAGAGCGCAAGATCACGGCTATTCGCGCGTCCGCCACACGCAACCAATTCACGCAGAATATACGCTTCGGGAGCGTCGAGACTCCGTATGACGCGTACAAGGTCTGGACGATTAAGCAAGTATTGCGCAACCTCTAGCGGTTCTGTAGGCAGGGCTGTTGTCGCTGGAGACTGCTGGTCTCGTGTGAGACGCCCCTTCAGAACCGTTTGCAGGTGATATTCGGGTGCCGTCTGCAATAATTCTACGTCGCTCTGTTCCATTATTACTTATCCTCGTCATGCAGAAGTGGCGTCTGTCCGCGACGCTTGAGATCATCTATAATAGACTCCGCCCCAGACCTTTTAAGAATATGGAGTGTAGGGGAAATCGTTTGCACGATCTGTTCATCTACCGTGGTCGTAGCGGATAGCTCACGCATGACCACAGCATCCGCAGCTTCTAGCATATGCACCTCTGTATAAATACGCGCACGTCCATAGCCAGCCAGCCAGCGTTCCAATTGTGCGAGCAGACGCGCAACTGGACTTGTTGGAAGTGCGCCGGTCTGCTTCTCAAGAGCGCGTAACAAGTCAAGTAGGACTGTCAGTTGGCGTCCTTCGCCGAGTGCACGGCTGATGGTTTTAGGCGTAATACGGTAGTGAAGCCGTCCCTGACGTGTCCCGGCAGGCTCTGTCACAGACTCCATTATCTGAATGATAGGCCAAGTTGCTACAGAACACTCGACGAGGGTGTCCTGCTCATTAACCACTTCTATTGTATTAGCGAGTGAGGGAAGCCCAACGTTCGTGAGTGTTGTACGTTCCTCTTCTTGTTCGCTCACCAATCCGTTCAGAAGCAACTCGGCAAGCGGCGTCAGGCGAAACGCAAGTAGACGTCCCTCGCTGGAAAGAGCCACATCGCACGCGCCCCACCAGTGTAGGGGACCACGTAAAAGATGTGAGATGTAATGAATTTCACCATGCAGCCAGTCGGTAAGTTTGGTTGGTTGCAGTGGGCGTCCCTCTTCTTGCTCAATCCACCAGTGCGGCGTGGCGTAGAGACGTTGCCGCTTCTGCAAAAAGAGTGGGTTGATACGGTAGACAAAGCGAGCGAACGCATTGAAGCTAATCCACTGATTAACTGGTGTCTCTGCCAGGAGCGCAATCAAGGTTTGGCGCGCCTCACTATTTTCTGCTTCTAACTCGCCTGAACGCAGAATGGGATGGTTCATAGAGACTGTGCGGCAGCGTAGGCGTAAACCATCCTCTTCCAGTGCAGACAAATCTTCATAGGAGTGATGCGTGAGCCAGAGTTCAAAAAGGTCATGGAGCACCTCATCGCGCGTTGGGCCGAGTAGTAGTTGCGCTGTATTTGAAAGGACACGCAAATGTGCAGTGCCTTTATCGTCTTTATGCAGAATATCCGAAAGACGTAAAAGACGTGTGGCAAAGCGCAGAAGTGCTGGTGAAGCAGGAAGTGTTGTCTGGGCCGTCGTGATAAGCGAGGCTTCTGGCTCGTCAGGCGGTGGTGGTAAGGCAATTGAGCCATCACCTGTGATCGGACCTGTGCTACGAGCAGTGAATGTACCGGCAGGACGAACTTGCGCAAAGCGGTCCTCACGTGCACCCTCGGCACTTGATTGCATACCATCCAACGTACGTGCGACAAGTAATAGCGTCGCGGCTAATGCATAGGGGTCAGCTTCTTGAATAGAATGCACTGCGTTCTTTTCATCATGAACATCGAAGAGCGTCACTGGGGCCGAAACACGTAATGCAGCGCGTACCTCAAGCGGCACATACCAACCAACATCAAGCAGAACTCCGTTCAGGCCAATACGTTGCTGCGAAGAGCTATTCAAGCTTGTCCGAAAGAGCAGGGCTTTGCCTTGTAAGGCAAGCAGCACGTTTTGAAGTTGGTGAGGTTGTCCCAGGTTAAAACGCTCGAAGAGTCCACGTAGGTCCTCATCCATCATCGAGCCTCCTGCAAGAGTCAACGCAGCCAACAATTGACGTTGTGGCTTTTCAAGCGTTGCGGCAACTCTACGCACGGCTTCGGGATGCTGTAATTCTTCCAGAATCGCGTCCGTGAGTTGTTGCTTGTTCATGCCGTTGGTCACAATTTCATATTCACGTGCGATGCTCCGTAAATCGCTCAGTCCAAGCAGTGTAACAATATCAGCAAGGTTGGTTAATGGTGCAGGACCATGCTGTGGAAGTGATGGTTTGCGTACACCAAATGAACGTACTGGTTGTGATGCGATATCATCCGTTTGTGGTAGGCTCATGTCTTGTGTTTCGTGTAAAGGTATATCGAGTGGAGGAGCATCAGTTACAAAGACCATTGGACGTGCCAACCACTGATAGAGCAACGCGGCGGCATGCGGGCAGATAGTTGGTACGGCTGGTGGATGTTGACCACAGGGACAGCGATTTTCCCATTGCGTAACGCTTTGTATCTCAAGATCAACAGGATAAGCAGTGCTATGTGCTGTCTGTGCAGAGTTTGGAGATGACTCTACTGGTACTGTATTTGTCGGTAATGCAGTTTTGCGCGATGCGTGAGGAACATCAACAACGCCAGCGATACGTAGCCCCTGACGTTGTGTCGTGTGTACAGCCCCAATACGATAGTATTCTTGTCCCAACGATGCAGCCGCCAGCCCTGCCATATGAATAATATCGGTGGCGCGTAAACGCTGCAAAACGCTGGGTACAACATTCTCCATATGCAATGCCTGTTATACCACTACTAAAATAAGTCAATACAATAATATAGTTCGACTATGATAACATGAACGCGTACAAGGGTCAATCTTGGGAAGAAGTGATTTTGAGAAGAGAGGTACTTTGATTGAACATGTTCAATCAAAGTACCTCTCTTCTCGAAATCACTTCTCCCTTGACACTACTGTCATATTGCTCGTACTATTAATAGTATTACTTG
>CAXUHF010000114.1:0-13354 GCA_964250765.1 uncultured Ktedonobacteraceae bacterium
GGCTCCCCACCAAGCTGTTTCATAAGTTCGTTAGACTCCATAGGCTTGCTTCTGTCATGCTGCTTCCATATGTCCATAATTCCTCAAGGATGAACTTGACCAAATCATGACAGATTTGAGACACGTCGTGAACTTTTGAGAACTATACTATGAATGTTCCCACAAGGAGGGAACAAAAATATAAAGGTCATAAAGACCCATAAAAAAATGTATAGATCATAAAAAAGGAAAAGAAACAATCATGAAGAAACTGTTGTACGTTGGCGGCGGTAGCCTGCTTCTCTTAATCGCGTTACTCTGTGGTGCGGCATTCGCAAGCCCACTAATGGCCTCGGCTCATGGCACAACCACGAAGCCTTCGACCTCCACGACAAAGGACAAGCACCCTGAGCGTCGTCCATTGCGCGTGTTTGTACGGGACCGTAGCGACGAGTTCGTTGACCGCATCGCCCCACAATTGCACTTGACCGCATCTGACCTCACAACGCGTTTAAAGAGCGGCGAGCGTCTCGTAGACATCGCAAAGGACAAGGGCATTTCCAGTAAGGCGTTGGCAGACATCCTCGTCAAAGCGACCGATGCATCCATCGCGTTGGCCCTGCACAATGGCAAGATCAACCAGTCACAAGCCAACGTGCTCACGAACCTTGTGAAAGATCATCCCTTCGTCGTCTCGCGTGTCTTGCATCGCCACTTCTACAGCAAGAAGTAGCACGTTCGTTCCTCTACAGGAGACCGCCCCAACGCCTAGGTGTTGGAGCGGTTCTTCTTGATTTTCACCAGATGTATCAATTATAAGGATTTGAACCGTCTGTAGGGGTCTAATTTATTACACCCTATGGGCAATCGACCATGTTGAAGAGGATGTGAAAGCGTTGCATTTCTCTCGTCAGCACGTTCAATCGCCGCGTGGGTGTAATAAATTAGACCCTACAGGAATACAATTAAGGATATCCCCATCACGAGTTCATAGAGACAGCAACAACAGGGTAGCCAGACGCACTCACTGCATAGGACCAATGTCGTATAGAATCATCACAATATGGTTCTTGCAGTACTTTAGCCTTGAGTGAGTTCCAGTCAACATTCGTACCAGAGCCATGTAAGCAACTCACGGTATAGTAGTAGACGAGATGAGGGCGAACGCTATCCGGTGCATTGACTATCACCGTATTTCCCTGTGTCTGAAGCGTGAGGAGACGGTCAGATGGAATCTGCGGTGTCACCTTAATGGCAATAGAGGGCCAATGTTCAGCTAATGGACGGCTTCCTTGATTGCTGATAGTGCCATTGGAATTCAGCGCGAGCGTAGAAGCCCTTGCATCCATCGCTACGGTAGCCGCGCCACTTCTGGTAATAGCAATATACCCATGTGCGCTTAACGACTCTTTCACAGCTAGCGTGCTCATGCCAGGAGGACAACTCATTGTGATAGGAGTGACGGGTATTTCATAGTGCGGTTCTTGTCCTCCAGTAACCATCGCGCTGAACGCTCCAATACACGTATTGATGGCGGGTTCGCCTTCCAGCATAATGCTGTGCTGACTGGAATTCGTGAGCGTAATATCGACGGACAAGAGTTCGCTGAGAAAGTAGGGGCCAGAAGGAATGCTGAGCGTAGTTTCTAATCCGTTTACCTCAGTGTGTGCAAGTACCGGAGTAAGAGCAAGTGGTCCTATAGGTTTTCCGGTAGGGATAGTGCTCCCGATAGGAGTTGAATAATGAGGCAAGAGGAGGAGTGAGGTCATCACAAGCAGACTCACCACCACTACGCTGACGAATAGCTTCCAATTTCCTCCCTGAGAGTGCGGAGCGACGTTCTCTAATGTTTGCTGCCCTATTTTGCGTTTTGAGGGATCGTCAAGCGCACCGTTGCTATTGGAAGATGTAACGTCCATTGCGGCCTATCCCTTCTTAAAAATTAGAGCATTAAGATTGTACCAATTCTCCTTATAACAACGCTAAGAGTGTTGAGTTCGTTGCTTTTGGTGAAACATCTATTATTGTCAATCCGTGATTGTAATAATACTTCTTATGTTAGACAGGACGTTGTGTGCACTAAAGCGAAGCCGTACAGGGCCTTCCTTGCATCCCAGCAGCTATTGGTCACTCCTGTACGGCTTCGCTTTAGCGCACCCTATGTATAATTGACATAATCAGAATACTAGAACGGGAGATAAAACAGTGTCACTCACACAGTGGACGGACACCCTGGGTACGATCACACAATATCTCGCATCGGGCGTTGAAGGATGTGCAGGGCTGCTCATCGCGCTAGCCGCGATTCAGGCAACGATACGTGCGATCATACAATTTTTTCGGAGATCACAGACAGCCACGCAGCCAGAGCATCCAACAACGGAAGATATACGCTTACGGCTCGGCAGATGGTTAGCACTTGCCCTTGAGTTTGAGCTTGGCGCGGACATTCTGCGTACCGCCATCGCGCCAACATGGGTTGAAATCGGACAGCTCGCCGCCATCGCCACGATTAGAACGCTGCTCAACTACTTCTTACAGCAAGAGATTGACCGTGCCGCACAGAGACAACAAGGCGTGATGCCGTGGCAGCCGCCGCAGGTGCAAAATCAAGATGGTCAGAGCATACAGCACACCCCCACCGTAGCTGATAAGGTTCGAGATGCTCTTCGCTAACCTATTCAATTATGTGCTATGGGCATCGTTGATAGAGTTCGTCGGGGGCCTGCTTATCGTCGGCTACATTCTTGTCGCCCTCTATACCGTGCTACGAAGCGGAAACATTGTGCGAGCGCGAATGATTGTTGCCGATGGTGCAATCACTGGCTTGAGCTTCAAAGTTGCAGGCACACTCTTGAAGACCATCACGCTACACACATGGCAACAAATCCTCATGTTCCTCGCCATCTTCGCGTTACGCACCGTGCTGAAAAGGTTTTTTACGTGGGAACGGGAGCGGTTGCAATAGCTATCACCCGTTACACATTCTCTGTTGGTGATACATATGCATGTGTAAGTGCGATAAAACTTTTTCTGAGCGCCACTAGTACAATACCAATCGCGGCAAGCGAAACGATAGCAGTAGTCACGAGCGACACAATCCATCTGTCCTGTATTTGGCCTTGTACTAGCTGGTTCGCGTCCCATGTCAGAGAGGCTATTGTATGTAAAATCATTGTCAGCGTAGTCAGTCCAGCGAAAACGAATCCAGCACGTGCTGCCCGTCGAGTCAATTGAGTACAAGTGACGAAAAGGACGAGAGTAGCAAGGGCGGCAAAAGGAGCTTGCCCCCACCATAAAGTTGTCCCAAAATCAGCGAGAGTTGAAAGGCCAAACGGCGGAGCCTGGTTAGGTGGGAAGGTGTATATATAAAAATAGTGGAGACTGAAAAGTGCTGGTACAACAAAAAAGAGTACATTTGTGAGCAAGATAAAGAATGAGAGGCGAAACCTACGTGTGCTGATAGCATCTTTGAGTTTAGCGATTGTAAGCACGAAATTCCCTAACAAAAGTTCAGCCGCTACAACTTGCGAAAGCGTATCCCAGAGAGACCAAAACCCATAATGTATGTCAAAGGCGAAAGCAGGAATCATCTCAATGATAACAATTGGGAGCACAAAGCAGACTGCAGCCAGCAGTAATCGTCCACGCCGCCGTGCTTCCATTGATTGTCTCACGTAAGAAATTAGAATGAAAAGGTTACTCAATACAAGTAACAGGAATAAAAACTGCGAGCAAATTTCGGCAATGACGAGACTGGCTGGTGGCGGGGGCAAGTGATGCAGACCAGGCGACTGAAAAAAAGGAGGAATGACACTCACCACAACAAATGTTGACCAGAGAGACACACAGCAAAAAGCAGTAGCAAGTGCATAGATAAAAACGATGTTGTTAATACGTAGACGCCTGAGCGCAAAGAACGCGGTTTCACTATTGTAATAGGAGTCCATACGCGCATCCAGCGCACCAAAGAGCAGATCAAAAAGAGTAAAGAACGTAATTTTATGATCTTCTAACACCGCTCTCATCTCAATTTCGTATCGATCACGCCATGCCTGCGGATATAGTTTCATAATCCAGTTAATAATGGTCATGAGTTGCTCCTTCTATCCAGTTTAAGTTTTCTTATAGAGCAGGAAGGCGTTGGACACCGACTGAGACGACACGCTGCATGGTCGCAAGCTGCTCACGAAATGCGGTAATGCCAACTCCCGTGATGCGATAGGGACGACGGCGTTCCTCAGCAGGAAGAGGTTCAATCCAGCCACGTCGTTCTAAGCGAGCAAGTGCACCATAAAGCGTTCCTGGTTCCAATTGTGTACCGCTAAAATGCAAAATATCCTCCATCATGGCATAACCATGTTTCGGTCCATTCGCCAAACTAGCGAGAATGAGAAACGAAGGATCGGTAAAGCGACCCAAGTCGGACGAATCCTTGTGCATAGAGAACCTCATAGAGAATAAAGAAACTTTATATCGTGTCACTTACTACGCATAACTGAATAGTAACAGAAAAAGTGAGAGATGTCAATTGTTTGCTAGATATATGTTGACTATGTAAGAGCCATAATGATACGAACGAACAAACTGAATAGGACATGTCAATTGTAGGGGTCTAATTCTATTACACCCTTTTGGCAATCAACTACATTTACAGGATTGGTGAAACGTTACAATATACCCTCCAACATGGTTAATCACCACGAGGATGTAATAGAATTAGACCCCATAGGCGTTGGTAAATTGGGTCAAATTTGGATTTGACCCAATTTACCAGGCGTTTCGGAACCTGATTATTTTGTTATATCGCACAACGTGACCCCCATCTCATTATGATATACTAACCCCATAGAGCGCACGATATTATTACCCATTAGGAAGCGGGACAAGCAGCTATGCTCAATGAGGAGTCGGTACAGGCGGTCAAGGAAGCTACATTTTCGCAGCAGTTTATGAAGCCATTATATGACTCGTATTGTTTCGCCAATTTGCCAGCGACGATTGAGTTTTTGTTGACAGGCAATGGGCAAAGTTCTTTACCTCAAGATGTTTTTGGGAGCTTGCCAATCCGCTATGATAAAGTGGTTTTCTTCTTTGTCGATGCGTTCGGTTGGCGTTTCTTTGAACGTTATGCGGAGAAATATGATTTCCTCAAGACCGTTTTGAACGAGGGTGTTGCATCGAAGATTACTTCCCAATTTCCCTCGACAACCGCAGCCCACGTTACCAGCATCCACACTGGCCTACCCGTTGGACAGAGCGGCGTCTATGAATGGAACTACTACGAGCCTCTGGTCGATGCCCTGATCTCGCCGCTTCTCTTCTCATACGTGAACTATGCCGAGGGCGAGAAATTGCAGCGCGACACGCTCAAAAAGACGAATGTTCCCGCCGGAGCATTTTTTCCACAACAGACGTTGTATGACAAGCTCAAAGTACAGGGCATTACTTCACACGTCCTACAATTTCAAAATTACACGCCCTCGACCTACTCCGATATCGTGTTTCGTGGCGCGAAAACACACCCGTATGCAAGTATTCAGCAAGCCCTCTTTTATCTTTCGGAACTCGTCACTGTTGAGAACGCGCCACCCTCGTACTATTTTGTTTATTTTGACCGCATCGACGCTGCCTGCCATCATTATGGTCCTCTCTCGAAAGAGTTTGAGCGTGAGGTCGATGATTTCTTCAAGGCGATGCACGAACTGTTCTACAAAAATATTCAGGGCAAAGCACAACGTACATTGCTGATCGTGACCGCCGATCATGGACAAGTCGAGGTCAATCCGAAGACTACTTACTATCTCGACAAAGAATTGCCGGACATGCAACGCTACCTCAAGACAAATCGTCAGGGACAGATACTCGCACCCGCAGGTTCGGCACGCGACATGTTTCTTTATGTACATGATGAATATATAAATGAGGTTGTTGCTCTCTTGGGACAAAAGCTTGAGGGACAAGCCGAGATATACGCAACGCAAGAACTTCTGGCACAACACTTCTTTGGTACTGGCGAACCCTCACCTACCTTCCTGGCACGTCTAGGTAACGTTGTTATTCTGCCCTATAAAAACGAGACAGTCTGGTGGAGTCAGCAGGGAAAATATGAGATGCGTTTCCTCGGTCATCATGGGGGACTCACCCGCGAAGAGCTGGAAATTCCATTGTTGTTATTGGCATTGTAATGCCAGTAACAACAATGGCATATACTCTTGAATGTAAGGAGCAAGAAGCATGACGATGCGAGATACAGCGATGAATCTTCCGAGATGCGTCCCGCCATTGAGTTTGTGGGCATGAGCGACATCTTCGACCCCGCCAAAACGCTCAAATCGACACGCGTTGTGGATGTGAGGCCGATGGAACAATAACACTTGTCTTTAACAAATTTGAATCAATACTTGCAGGAACCAATCATGGCATTTGACAAATGAATGGGTATACGCGAATTGTAGGGGTCTAATTCTATTACACCCTCGTTGGCAATGACAATTTAGGGAGGACGTATGGAACGTTTCATCAATCCTGCCAACATTGTAGAATGCCAAGAGGGTGTAATAGAATTAGCCCCTACAGATGGTTCATGTCCTCTTGACAATCAAATGCCAACGAGGGCATGATACATTGATTCTTCCGGTTACATTATTAGAAGGACACATCACACCATGCAACAGCAACACACAACACAGACAGCATTCAACGTAGACGAAGTACGAAGCCATTTTCCCTCGTTGGCTTCGGATGATATCTATTTCGATAATCCAGGGGGCACACAGGTGGCGCGTGAGGCGATAGAGCGTATGCAGAGCTATTTTGAGCACAATAATGCTAATCATGGCGGCGCATTTCGCAGCAGTCGAGAGTCGGACGCGGTTGTCGCGGGATCTAGGCAAGCTGTGGCAGCATTTCTCAACGCGGCACGTCCAGAGGAGATCGTGTTTGGGCAAAACATGACCAGCTTGACGCTACAGATAAGCCGTAGCATTGCACGTACGCTCAACGCAGGGGATGAAATCGTTGTGACGCGTCTGGACCACGACGCTAATATCGCTCCATGGCTTTTGATTGCCGAAGATAGAGGCTGCACAGTGCGTTGGGTCGATATTCACCCCGAAGATTGCACACTGGATATGGAGGACATGCAGCGACAAATTACACCGCGTACAAAACTTGTCGCAGTTGGTTATGCCTCAAACGCCGTTGGCACCGTCAATAATGTGAAACGTGCGGTTGAGTTAGCACATAGTGTTGGTGCGTTGTGTTTCATTGATGCCGTGCAATATGCACCACACAAGCTCATCGACGTGCAAGCACTCGATTGCGATTTCCTGGCGTGTTCGGCCTATAAGTTTTTCGGACCCCATACTGGCATTCTCTATGGCAAATATGACCTGCTCGATAAACTTACGGCCTATAAGGTACGTCCCTCCGGCAATCTGCCACCCGACAAGTTCGAGACTGGCACGCAGAGCTTTGAGTCTATCGCGGCTACGCTTGGCGCGATGGAATATTTCGCATGGATTGGCAAGCAATTTGGTGGCGAGAATGGACCTGTAAGCAAAGCACTCAGAAAAGGTATCGAGGTGATTGATGCCTACGAACTACAACTCAATGCCGCATTGTTGGAGGGTTTGCGTTCCGTATCAGGATTACACATTCGTGGTATTACCGACCCGCAGAGAATGGGGCAACGTGTGCCAACGTTCTCATTTACACTTGAAGGATGGAACCCGCTCACCGTTGCTGAGAAGCTTGCACAAGAGCATATCAACGTGTGGGATGGCAATTACTACGCGGTTGAGGTCATAAAGCGGCTTGGCCTTGAGGAACAGGGTGGCATGGTGCGTGTCGGTTTGACGCACTATAACACATTTGGCGAAATCGAGAAATTAGTGAGTGCTTTACATGCAATAAACAAATAAACATGCGAGGCATTGCTTTTCTACGAAAAGCAATGCCTCGCATGTTTATTTGTTTATTGCATTAACTGCCTAACGCTTCTAACAATAGATCACCTTCGTCAGCTGTGATACGACCCTCGGCAATCATGCGCAGAATCGCTATACGCTCTTGAGTGGGATCAGCACTCGGTGTCGTAGGCAGAGGCTCTTCCGCAGGCTGCGTTTGTTCTTGCGACTGTATTGGCTCGGCTGATAGTTCGTTACTTGTTTCTGTGGAGTGCATCGGCTCCATTGGCTTCATCGGCTGCATGGGCGTCATAGGTTTCATTGGTTCCATCGGCTTCATCGGCTCCATTGGTGGAATCGGTGTCATTGGAGTTGTGCGAGACGCTGGTTCTGCCGACGAGATTGGCGTCATTGGTGTCGTGCGAGACGCTGGTTCCGTTGGTGCTACGGGTGGCATTGGTGGAACAGGTGGTTTGGGTTCGGTTTGTGGTGGTGGCATACGCAGGTTGCTCAATGCCTGCTCCACAGCTTCGAGCGCACCCTGTACGCCATCGGCGGCGGCACTTTTCGCCTGCTCGACAAGACGATTCAGCCGTTCGGGGTCAAGCCGCCATTCGCGGTCATTAATACGCACATTGAGCTTAGAGACCGACTCCGAAATGTCGCGCTCCATACGCTCCACTTCACGTTCAAAATCATGTGTATCGCGATCAAAACTACTCGAACTACTGCTGCTGCTACGCGGACTCTCGTCACCGATGAGGACAAGACTTCCGCCGACGTGTAATTCGAGGTATGCCGCACCCGTTCCATAGGTTAAAGTAGCCCTTTTATTACGCGAACCTGATGCGCTTGAAGCGAGCGCATGACCTGTGATGTCACCATTTACTGTAGCTGCAATCGTCAGGTTTGCGTTTGTAGGTATCGTCACTGATGCATTCCCACGTACGTCGATACGAGCGCGACCAGGAATAAGATCAGCCAATAGGTGCAGGTCTCCACCAATATCGCTCGCGTTTAGAGTGCCACGCACTCCCGCTAGTTCCATATCATCACCGATATCCGTAATTTGCGTTGTGCCAAATACGTTCGTAAGTGAAAGGTTGTTGCCGATATCGTGCAAGGTCACGTTTCCTTTGATTTCTTTGAGAGTCAAGTTCTTCCCCACGTCGCTAACTTGGACACTACCGTTGATGTTCTCTATATAGAGATCGTTGTCAATATCCTGTGCGGTAATGTTTCCGTTGATGCCGATGATAGATGCGTCTACTCCAATGTCAGTGAGCGTCACACTTCCACCAATGCTTTTCAGTATTGCGCTACTACCGATATCTCTTACCGTCACGGAACCATTAATCTCGCTCAAAACAGCATCCGCACCAATATCAACAAGCGTGACACTTCCCTGTATATTGCTGATTGTGACCTCTGCACTACTATCTTTTAATAGGACGAAGCCACTAATGTCGCGCAGAGTGACATTACCCTCAATATCAACGATGTTCACGTCACCATGTATAAGCGTGATTATTACATTCCCTTCCACATCTTTCAAATCGACGCGTAACACATGCTCGATGGTAACACTACCGCTAATATCTTTTGCCACGATGATTGTTTCATGGGGAACGGAAAGTTGAACGGAGCCTTCGGTATCGCTCACAAGCAGCGAGTCCCCCTGTTGCATTAAACGTTCAAGAGTATTGTCTGACTCTACCTGAATCGTTGGTTGTTCCCACCCTTGAATGGTCAGATCGCCTTCAATATCCGCGATCACGATTTTTTGCACTGCGGGAAATGTGGTCATGTCTATTTCCTTCCTGGGCACAATGACTTGTTGCCCCTACCATCTCTTGACGATGATTTGTTACCGTTCTTCGGCGAAAATTTCGAGCCGTTCGCCTTTTTCCATATCTTGCAGGTCCAGGAGACGCCCTGTAGCTCCGCTTTCTATGCTTTGTATCAAGTCTTCCAAGGCTACACTACTCATGTGAGGGATGAAGCTCACACCTAGTCGCAAGCCCGTTCTGAGAAGACGTACAGGTAGAGCGGCTGTGACGTAGACTTTTTGCGCCCTCGCATTGAGTGTCGTGGCGCGAATGCGTAGAAGTCGATCACGTCCACGCTCAGTCGTTCGCTCAGATACAGAGTCAGGCTCAAGGGTATCCAAAATTTGCGCGGCCTCTGTCGCGGTCACTTGCCCCGACTCGATCATGTGCAGAATGCGATTCCGTTCTTCTTTCAATGTTGACATAGCAGGTCCTAGCTTTTCAGGAGGCGCATGGCTTCCTCTACGCTAATCTCTTTCGCGGCGAGGCGGTCAAGCACAACACGGCGGTCCTGACGTCCATCGTTTTCAGGTGCTCCACCTAGCGCGGTGACGATTTCGTCTAGCCGACTGCGCGCCGTGTTGTACGCGACGTTCTTCTCAGCCGCGAGTTTCTGTACATTGCCGCGATACTTGACAAGCAACTCGACAAATTCCAGTTGCTCACGTGTCAGACGCCCAATCCAGCCCAGGCTAAATTGTCCCTCGATAACGATGCCGCTATCAGGACATTCCAGTCGCGTAACAATCATTTCCCCACCACTTACAGGGTCCCGTGTAATCAGTGAATGCATATATAGGTCTCTCCTCTAAAAAATGCTATGTACTAGTACTTTATCAATCCTCGTTTAATTGAGGTCGTAGGGACCAGATTTATCGCGTCCAAGGCGCAATTCATTGCGCGAGGTCGTGTCAGTAAATGTCCTACCTAGTGAGAGGCTGGAAGATTATAGCCGATAAATCGGACTTGGACGCGATAAATCTGGTCCCTACGAAAATCTATCATAACAAAAGTTCGATGTATCATACGTGTGCGGGAATTTCGTGCCGCTCGGCTTGTTCCAGTCGTGTACCAAGTATCACTAAGAACGTACCACAACATCCGATGAGATGACGTATATCGTCACGATGACCTATTGCCAGTGCTACATTACGACGATTTTCGATTTCTCGCACTCGGTTGCGTTGCTGCTCCTCCAACGCCTTTTCTTGAATGTAAATGTTGTTGCACATTCTAACGACTCCTTCTTACTACATTGGTAATATTTACCACTTACTTGTTAATATTTTCTATTACAAGACAATATTACCATGAATGTGTGAAAAATGTCAATGATTTTGGCGATTAATATTATTTATTTGGTAATATTTGTCATCATTGTAATAATGTAGGGGTCTAATTCTATTACACCCTCTTAGCGACTGACCATGTTGGAAGATATGTTGAAACGCTTACCACACCCTCCAACATTGTATATTGCTCACAGGGTGTAATAGAATTAGACCCCTACAGTTCGATTCCACATGAATACGCACGTTATCATCATATAGCGAAACGCTTGTACGTTCTCTAACGTGTTATTGATGTCAAACTTTTATATTAGTAAAGAAAGAGAATATATATGGCATCAGCACAATCGACAATAAAAAGCTTTCAGAATACGTATCAACAAGGTGATCAGAATGTTGTTACACGCAACGTAGGACAGACTGAACGCTGGATTTCTGGCGTAAGTGGCGGTCTACTAGCTGCGTATGGCGTCTTTCGCCGCGACTGGCTTGGTGCAGGTGTTGCAGTTCTTGGGAGTGCCCTATTCTATCGTGGGGCGAGTGGTCATTCGTTCATCTATCAGGCAATGAGTATTAGCACAGCTGAGCAGCAACCGAACTTCGCGCCTGGCATTCCAAAGACGGTATCGAGCATTCCCGGCAAGCGTGGGGTGCGTGTACAACGTTCAATGACGGTGCAACGCTCTGCGGAAGACCTGTTCAACTACTGGTATGACATTGAGCAAGCACCCCGCTACATGGATTATATTCAATCGGTTATGAAGACGGGTGAGCGTACGTCTCACTGGGTAGCACAGGGTCCAATGAACAAAACGGTTGAATGGAACTCTGAACTTCTGCAAGTTGTGCCAAACAAGTCGATTTCCTGGCATGCGCACGGCAAGCCAACAACGGCAAATGCAGGCAAGGTAAGTTTTGATCCCGCGACCGATGGACATGGTACGGTGGTCACACTTGAACTCGACTTCCTGCAATTCAAAGGTGCACTTGGCACAGGCATTGGCAACCTTGTTGGGCATATTCCAGAAAAGCAGGCATTAGAAACGCTCCGCCACTTCAAAGAAATCATGGAAGCGGGCGAGGTTCCCACCATCAAAGGACAGCCAACAGGCAAGGGCATAAAGTAGGGGATTAAAATAGAAAGAAGAGATACATGAAAGCATTATGCTGGTATGGTACGCACAAAGTGCGCGTAGATAATGTACCCGATCCACAAATTATCAATCCACGTGACGCCATCGTCAAGATCACGACAACAGCCATTTGTGGCTCTGACCTGCACCTCCTCGACGGCTATATTCCTGCGATGGAGAAGGGGGATATTCTGGGGCATGAGTTCATGGGCGAGGTGGTCGAGGTAGGGAGAGGTGTTGAAAATTTGAAGAAAGGCGACCGTGTGGTTGTGCCATTCACCATCTCGTGTGGTCGTTGTCTTTATTGTCAAAAGGGTCTGTTTTCACTATGTGATAACTCAAATCCAAATGCTTGGTTAGCTGAGTCATTGTATGGCTACTCAGCGGCAGGTCTCTATGGCTATTCACACATCTACGGTGGTTACGCGGGTGGACAAGCAGAATATGCGCGTGTGCCGTTTGCTGATGTTGGTCCAATCAAGATTCCCGATGGTCTGACCGATGAGCAAGTGTTGTTTCTATCCGACATCTTCCCAACAGGCTACATGGCGGCCGAAAACTGCAACATTCAACCCGGCGATACTGTCGCAGTCTGGGGTTGCGGACCTGTTGGACAGTTTGCCATTCAGAGCGCATATATGCTAGGAGCCGAGCGCGTTATTGCGATTGATCGCTTCCCCGAACGCTTGCGTATGGCGGCAGAGCAAAGCAAGGCCGAAGTCTTCAACTACGAAGGCGTTGATGTTGTCGAAGTCCTCAAGCAAATGACTGGCGGACGCGGACCCGATGCCTGTATCGACGCGGTAGGCTTGGAGTCACATGGTAGTAGCCTTGATGCTATCAATGATACTGCGAAACAGAAGACACGGTTGGGAACTGATCGACCACATGTGTTACGCCAAGCAATTCAGGCATGTGGAAAGGGTGGTACCGTCTCGTTACCAGGCGTTTATGGCGGCTTCCTTGACAAGATACCCTTTGGTGCAGCATTTGCAAAAGGTCTGACCTTTAAGATGGGCCAAACTCATGTGCATAAATACTTGCATCCTCTGTTGGAACGTATTCAAAAAGGTGAGATTGACCCTTCATTTGTGATCACTCACACAATGAAACTGGACGACGCACCGCACGCCTACGACATCTTCAAGCATAAAGAAGATAACTGCATTAAGGTTGTATTGAAACCGTAAGCTTCATACAAGAGAGAACGAGAA
>CAXUHF010000114.1:13364-17347 GCA_964250765.1 uncultured Ktedonobacteraceae bacterium
AAAACACCCAAGCCACCACAACCCGGGCCGGCCACGCCCCATTCCCCCCCCCCCCCCCCTCTTTCTCGTTCTCTCTTGATAGATATACGCACGTGTTACTTAAACGTCCAATCTCCAAATTCCCCAGTATGTTGCCCATCAGACGCATTTATTATATAAAATTGGCCTGCCATGTCGCCACCAGTTTTGATGTGACCTTGAAAAAGCATATTCGTCCCTCGACCCACCATCTTCATCGTAAACGTAATACTCCCATCAATACCGACTGTTCCAGTAAATGGACCCGTGAGGCCAAGGCAATTGCAAGAACCCTGGATCTGCCCGTGCTTTTGTTGAATATTTGTCAGGGCGGAATTTACTACATTCCCATTGAGGTAATCGTGCATACTCCCTCCATATGCAGGTGCAAGCGTTGCGTAGGGAGATTGATCGACGGTTGGAGTGGCTGTAGGCAGTGAGAGCGGCTTTATAGGTGTGGGTTTATGGGCTGAGGTCGTATGAGGCATATGCAAAATAGACCAGGTGATACCTCCACCAATCAGCACCAAGGCAACTAATACACCTAAAATGGTCAGCAGACGAAACTGGCGTTTCTCTTTTTGTATAAGCTGGCGTTGTTGCTCTAGTGTCATGGGAGAAATATTTTTTCTGGTACGTGCAATATGTCGCCTAGCTAATAAAAGCTTACTGGATGATACAAGCTTATCTGTTGTATCGTTTTCCTCTGGTGCGCTACTGGCTTCTGTATCACTCGCTTTTGTATCACTCGCTTTAGGACCATTTTCTTGCGCTTTAAGTTCTTCCCAAAATTCGTTAATTGTGGCAAAACGCTTATCGCGCACAGTACTCATAGCGCGACTGATCGCGTTGCTTACACCCAATGGTAATTCTGGTTCCAATTCGTGTGCGGGTTTGAGTGGGTCAGCATCTTGATTTCCTGTTACCCGCGTGAGCGCATCTACAGGAATAGTACCAGTAAGTAACGTGTATACTGTAGCAGCGAGGCCATATACATCGGTACGCGTATTCGTTCCACCACCATATTGCTCAAGAGCTGCATAGCCAGGTGTTCCATGACGAATAACTGTTGTTGTACCATCATTGGTGTATTCTTTAGCGATACCAAAGTCCACCAGCATTGCATCGCCACCTTTTACAGGCACAACAATATTAGCAGGTTTGATATCCCGATGGACAATCGGTGGTTCACGATGATGTAAATAGCTGAGGGCATCAACAATTGGACTGAGCAGAGCCAAAACAAGAGGAAGCGTAAATCGCTGGTTCTTTTGCTCTTTACGTAGTGCCTCCAAGTCCTGTCCCTCGATATAATCCATGAGAATGTAGACCCGCTTTAGTCTCTCGTTCTCAAAGACACGATAGACGCGAGGCAATGCATCATGGTCGAGACGCATAAGTACCTCGGCCTCAAATGCGAACTGCTCACGGCCCAACTTATCGGGGTCAATTAATTCTTTCAGCGCAAACTGGTCTTGCTTGTTTCGTCTGTCTTGTACAAGATAGACCGCACCTGTTCCGCCCTTACCTAATAGCCCTTCTATAGTATAGCGATCCCCATTCACGTTCCGCACGACAGAGCCAATAGGAAGTATTATTTGCTCTTGTTGTATTTGTTGTACCTGCTGCATATTTTATCCAATACGTACTGCTTGTGTAACGCGCACTATATAGTATACGTAATTATAATGATAATTGGTTTATCTGTAAAGCTCATTAGGACAAATTTCTATAGATTTCCTTCCTATTTTTAGTCAAAAAGAGAAGATATGGTATGTTTTACTAGTTTTCGTATCCCGATTCAGTGTCTGCTTCGTTATAATAAGTAGCTATCTATTTACATATATGTATATTGTTATGCTATTGTCTACACAATTTGGAGGACGTGAGAATGAAGATTTTCTCTTGTTCAAAGTTTGTTCTGCCTGCTATGGCAATCTTCGCGGTTATCTCTGCTCTCTTTCTCTTCTTTACAGTGCCACTTCATCAGGCGAAGGCGGATAGTCCCTCATATGTTCGTGTCATTCACGCCTCACCCGATATTGGTACAGCGACCGTCTTTGTCGATGGCAACATGCTACTGAACAACTTCCAATTTGGCACAGTTACACCCTACGCTGCCATACCAGCCGGACCACACAAAGTACAGGTTGGCTTGATTGGAACAGGTCCTGGTGCCGCGACCATCACTCAGACTATTCAGGTACAGCCAGGAGTACCATACACAGTTGCCGCGCTTGGCACGGCGGCAGATGGTTTCTCATTGCAAGTTTTTGTTGATAATAATCTGGTTGTAAGCGGGAGCGCCAAGGTACGCGTGTATCATCTCTCTCCTGGTACTGGTACCGTCAACGTCACCGCCGACGGTAACACTCTTGTAAATGGCTTAGCTTACCAACAGGCAAGTGGCTACCTTTCTGAGCCTTCGGGAGCATGGAGTGCTAATGTTAGCGCACCTACGAGCAACACAACACTACCCGTTTCGGCAACTCTCGGTACTAATACTGTCACCAGTGTATTCGCTATAGGTCTGCTCAACGGCACACCTAAGATACAGTTCGTCTCAGCACAGGTCAACGGCCTCCCCGGTATTCCAGGTACTGGCTCCGACCCAAACTATCATGCCTCACGAGATTTTGTACAGCCAGCCGTATCGTGGTTGCCTGAACTTATTCTATTGCTCCTCACAGGAGGGTTCATCTTCTATCGTATGCGTCGTACTCGCCATTCGTAGTTCTTCTGTGGACCTAAGGGGTCTAATTCTATTACACCTTGTGGACATATACAATGTTGGAAGAGTTTGTAAAACGTTGCACCGCCTCCGATAATTTGTATATTTCCCACAGAGTGTAATAGAATTAGACCCCTACATGTGTGACGTTGTATAACTGTTTTCTAACAACGTAGAATGTATTAAAAGGCATACTACAAGTCGGAACAAGGCACTGATAGCAGAATTCCAACACCTAGTTATAGCTGGTAAAAAAGCATAACCGCTTGCATCGAAGCCATAATTTTGGTATGCTTAGTAGCAAGGATTATTATACTATTATCAAGCGTTCACCATATTATCAACTATCCTCGGAGGAGACTTATGGATACTTCTCTTCAACGCGCTAATCTTACTGCAGAAGAGGTTAATACATCCCTCGCGGCTCATAATGAGGAGCCAACTGAGGAAGAGCATCATATACATTTACCAAATCCTAGTTTATGGCCTCTCATCCTGAGTGCAGCCATTCTGATTGCAGTAACTGGCATCATATTTTTCCCAGAAAATCCTTGGCTCACTGTGGTTGGGGCACCTCTTGTCATCATAGGCATTCTGGGTTGGGCACTGGAAGACCCAATGGGTGGCTCTGGCGCAACTCAGGCCGAGCTTTCTGAGCGGTATGCTACAATGAAACCTGAAGCTATATTGGATATGGCACGCTCTATCGTCGAAGATACTGTTACGGTCAGTAGTACCGCATACAGTACGCACCCTGTACGCGTTGAGATTGACGACATCAAGGGTGAGGGTGTTGTACTGGCCCTCTATGGAAAAGTTGAGTTAGAGGCACAACGTGATGCTGTAGAAGCAGCACTCTGGGAACTGCCAAAAGTTACGAATGTGCTCAACTTCATCATTGCGGAAGACTCCATTCTAAGAGCTGCCAATGCGAAGCTTGAAGAACTTCACGAGAAGGGCAAGCTCAAGGGATCGGATAACATTTCAGTGCTGGTCGAGAACTATATTCTTCACTTGTATGGTGATGTGCCAAACAATGATATGAAGGTGATGCTTGAGCGCGAGTTGATTGGCGTCTCTGGTGTAAGAGTCGTGGTGAATCACATTGGTCTCAACGAAGACATCCCCGGCAATCTTGGTAAAACGCGCAACAAGATTTAAGAGGTATACAAAAATAGAAAGGCCACGCAAATTGCGTGGCTTTTCTATTTTTGTGTAAGTTAACAGATAAAAG
>CAXUHF010000115.1:0-6664 GCA_964250765.1 uncultured Ktedonobacteraceae bacterium
GGGACCGATTTATCGCGTCCTCGTCGGTTACTGATTGTCAGGAGGACATGATGATGCAGGAACACATGAAAATGGAATGCATCGAGGACGAGTTGGGTGTGCTAAAGCAGACCCGTACAGGACTTTCCCCACTACGGGCCGCCATCGCTCCTGTACGGGTCTGCTTTAGCACACCCAACTTGTAGTTTGCGATTAATGCCAAAAAGCGTTACAATACCTGAGCATATTATAAAAACTAGTTTCGAGGATTCTATATGTCTATACAGTTCGAGGAGGTCCTGGGTATTGCCTTTCAGGACGCCTCGCTATTACGTCTAGCACTCACACACCGATCCTATGTCTATGAGACTCCTGGCGCGGCTCTAGCGACGAATGAACGTATGGAATTTTTGGGTGACTCTATCCTTGCACTGATTAGTGCCGATTTCTTGTATCGTACCTTCCCTACACTTACCGAGGGCGAGTTGACAGATGTACGTGCCGTGTTGGTACGCACAGAGACACTAGCAACTTTTGCCCGTGAATTGGCTATCGGAGACCACTTACGGATGGGGAAAGGCGAGCAGGGCACAAAAGAGAGTCCACGCGTACTCGCCTCTGCATTTGAAGCGGTGTTGGGGGCAATTTTTCTCGATCAGGGCTTAGAGTGCGTGCAACAGTTTTTGCTACCAAGATTAGAGCCGATTGCAACAAATATTGTGGAGAAGCGTTTGTTCAAAGATAGCAAATCGCTTTTTCAAGAAGTGGCACAGGCACGCGAGAGTATCACGCCATCCTATCGTCTTGCAAATCAAGAGGGACCATCGCATAATCGTACCTTCACGATTGAAGTTATGCTCGGCGATACCGTAGCCGGACGTGGACAAGGACGCAACAAACAAACAGCAGAGCA
The DNA here is from genome assembly GCA_964250765.1 of uncultured Ktedonobacteraceae bacterium. Lineage (GTDB taxonomy): Bacteria > Chloroflexota > Ktedonobacteria > Ktedonobacterales > Ktedonobacteraceae > JBBQVS01. Next base: position 893 of record CAXUHF010000115.1, read on the forward strand.
AGAAGCGGCCCGCAACGCATTGGAAAGTAGGGGATGGATATAAGCTGTGATAGGAGAAAAAGTCCATGACAGGGGCAAGTCCTGTCACTACTATACTCCCGTCATGCATAGCTTTGCCTCGTGCCGTATATAGTAGTGACAGGGCTTGCCCCTGTCATACCTAACCAAGCGAGGAATATGTCGTATACAGTCGTATACATAGGTAGGAAGGTAGGGAAGCAGGATGCGACAAGAACAGCGACCAGTTACAAGACCAGAGCAAACACTACGCGTGAGTGCAAGGCTGATCACAGCAAGCAACATTTTACATCTCTCCTCAGATGAACTAGAGCGAGCGATCACACAGGAACAGATAGATAATCCAGCCATAGAGGTCACAGAACAACGGGTATGCCTCATCTGTGGGTCACGCCTCTATAGTGCAACGTGTGTTGCATGTGGACAGACAGCGCAACAACCCTCAAAAGTTGGCGAGTCGTTTGCTAGCTATGAAAATGCCGAGCCACAGTGGGCGTATCAGCAACAAACCTTTTATGATATTGATAATTATGGCTTTGCCGAAGTCGATAGTGACGACGATTATGATCCCTTAGAACATATCCCCACAGGTGAAACACTCGCGGAAACACTGTTACAGCAATTAGAGGCACTGGTTTCTCCCGATGACGCGCTTATTGCGGAACAATTAGTGGGCAACCTTAACGAACGCGGCTATCTGGAAATGAGTACGCAGGCTATTGCAGTACTTTTAGAAGTGCCTGTCGAGCGTGTTGAGTACGTATTGAGTCAGTTACAAACGCTAGAACCACTTGGTATTGGTGCAAGGACACTACGCGAATGTCTGCTTATTCAACTACATACATTGGAAGAACAGGAAGCACCTCATCCGCTTGCACACACGTTGATTGACCACTATCTTGACGCACTTGGACGCAACCAGTTTTCCGAAATCGCACGTGACCTGCGACGCCCCGAAGCCGAGATACGACAGGCAAGTGTCTATATTCGGACGATGCTACACCCGTTTCCAGCGCATATTTATCGGGATGATACAAGATATACACGTGCAGTGGGTGGCGTCACATATGTACGACCTGATGTGGTGATTCGTGCTAGCGATGATGGCTGTGAGGTTGAACTTATCGAGGAAAAACGCTATGGCTTTCGTGTCGAGACACGCTATGCTGATACGACAGGTTCGGATGCTCAAAGTAATGGTGAGGTGCAGAAATACATGCATTCACAGGGTGATCGCGCAAAGTTCTTTGTCGATTGCGTCCATCGGCGCTGGCATACGCTGCACCGTGTGATGGACCTTGTCGTTGATTATCAGCGTGAGTTCCTTATACATGGAGTGCGCTATCTACGTCCACTCACCCGCGCAGAGGTCGCTACGCGTCTAGGACTGGATGAAGGAACCGTGAGCAGAGCTACCGCGAACAAATATGCATTGCTGCCGAACGGTCGCCTCATTCCACTCTCTGACTTTTTCGATGGTTCGCTAGGCGTGAAAGATGTTCTGCGCGAACTTATTTCATCTGAGAACTCAAAACACCGTCTCAGTGACGACGAGCTAGCACGTCTACTTACGGCACAAGGCATCCCAATGGCCCGCCGCACCGTCACGAAGTACCGTGAAGAGATGGGGATAGGGTCGTCGAGGGAACGCGGATAGATTATCCACATGAAGGCAGCGGGTGCCCTAGTTTTAATATTGCCACAGTTCTAAGCAATCATTTCACTAACGCCAATACTTGCTCTGGTTCAGCATACATGGTACGTTCTCGTTCGTAGATAACCATACCAGGACCACCGCCCTTCATGTGTTTGACATATTTTTGCAGAGTGTAATCTACAGCAACACTGGTACTTCCTCTTGCTTGACTATAGTACGCAGCGAGGCTAGCTGCTTGCTCGATAGTGCTCTGTGGAATGTTTCGTCCGGCGGCTTTGACGATGATATGCGAACCTGGAATGCCGCGAACATGTAGCCACAGGTCATTGGTTGTCGCTTGATGAAATGTTATGTCTTCGTTTTGACGGCTGTTCTTGCCAATCAGAATGGTGAAACCGTCACGACTTTGTAGAGAGATAGGTGCGCCACCACCAGGACCAGAGGGTTTGCCTTGCTTATTGCCACTTTTGCCTTTTTTAGCCGCTTTCTGTGCCCGTTTGTCCAAGACAATATTCTTGCCACGTATATAGCCCAACGCCTGGACTTCGGCCTTGACAAGAGCTACCTCTTGTGGCGTCTCGGCAAGCATGAGGTCGGCAAGCAACTGCTCCAACGTAGCTAGTTCGGCGGCGTTTTGCTCAATCTGGTCAGGAATAAGCGAGAGAGCACGACGCAGTTTCCGGTATTTGGTGAAGTAGCGTTTTGAGTTGCCTAACGCATCGAAGCGTGGGTCAAGTGGCACATTGATAGGTGCAACATCCTCCTCACCAGATGTATCAAAGAAGTTTTGTAGTAGCGCGTTACTCTGTCCCTGTTGCACATCGTTTTGATGTGCAAGCAAGAGATCGCCGTATAAGCGGTATTGATTCGCCTCTTCCGAGGCTAACAGTTCTTTATTTAGCAGTTCCGCTTTACGCTTGCAACGGTCACGCTGCGTCTGAATAATCTTACGTGTAGGCGAACGTACTCCCTCCATCGCGTCAAACCATTCGGCACGCGCATAGTAGTCGTCAAGAATGACATTGATAGACGGAGACGTGCGTATCCGCACATCCGACATCTGTGCATACTGTTCCAATGGATATACCGAGAAGGCTATAAGAAGCTTTTGCGGTGCAGCAGTTGGGTCCTCGTTTGTTGTTGTGCGCTCAAGCATTTGAGGTTGCCACGTATGCGTGTCGTACAGCGATGTCAGGTCACGTGTATTCCAGGCGAGTTCTTCCCATATGGCTTCGTTGCTCTGTGCTAACGTTGTATCTACATTCTCGGTGGTACGATAGACGATTTCTTTCGCAACCAGAGCACTGAGACCAAGCAGGTGTTTTGATAAGAATAGCCATACTTTTGGCTCCTCGGATGCTTTTGTTGAACGTTTGCGCGGTTTCTCAACAGGGGAAGCGGCTTCTTCCTGCGCACTGGTCACGTCCTCTGACGCACTCATAGAAAGTTGAGCGGCGGTGATGGTCGTTGGTTCCAGACGTGGCAGGAGACGACCTGCAACCATACGTTGTTGTGGTGGTGGTGGCACATATTGTATACCTGCTGTGATGGTACGATAGCGGTTTACATCTGCACCGACACGTTTGATACTGCCCAGAATCATACCTTGTTCATCACACAAAATGATATTGCTGAGACGGCCCATGATCTCTATAATGAGACGAAAGCGAATCCGCTCGTCGCTATCAGGATCGGCGCGATAGCCAGCCGTGATCTCAATCACACGTTCCCAACGTGGCTGACTAATCGACTCGATTCGTGCACCTTCAAGGTGCTTACGAAGCAGCATAACAAAGGGAGGTGGTTCACTAGCAACCTTTTGAGGTTTCAGGGCAGTCACATGTACGCGTGCCAATTGCGGATGAGACGAAAGATAGAGCCAACGATTTGCACCACCTTGCTCGGCTTTACCTGGAGCGTAGCATTGAAGGGCAAGGGCGTGTTCTGTCGGCTGAATGATCGTGTCTATACGTGCATTTAGAAGTAACACGCGTAATTCATCGACGACGGCTGCAATAGTGAGAGCATCTACGTACATGTGTGTTTCCAGTCTATAGCTAAAGTAGGATTATTCAGAAGCTTCTACGGACGCTCTTCTGGGCGTCCGTTTCTCCCCATCCCTTTAAAGCTTGCTTTTGTTGTACAATATTACGAGTACTGTCTTTTATATAGAATCCTGGCGGTGCGACGTGCTTTCCCCTTGATGTACATCTTGCATTACGGTTGTGTATACTTATAAAAAGTGGTGTACGCTATCGCTACTATGCTGTAGTATAACAAAGAGTCGTCCATTCGTACACCTATTCAGAAGATGCAGGAAGAAAAAGATGTATAGTGAAACTGGTGCCGTTACAACCTCACAACTTCATGCTGTATCCACTCAAAAGCCAAAGTCCCCAAAGCAGGGACTTCTTTTTGTCCTTTCCGCACCTTCTGGTGCTGGCAAAGATACCGTTATCGGGAAATTGCGTGAGCGCGGAGTAGATTTTCATGTCGTCTCCTCTGTGACGACCCGCGCACCACGCAAGGGCGAGAGCGACGGCAATCCATATCATTTTGTGAGTGAAGAGACCTTTCGGCGTATGGTACAGCAAAATGAGCTGCTAGAGTACGCACAAGTGTATGGGAATTGGTATGGACAACCATTACAGCAAGTGCAAGATAATTTGCGGATAGGGCGCGATGTCTTGCTCAAAATAGATGTGCAAGGAGCAGCCACTGTTCGGAAGAAAGTAACGGGAGCGACTTTTATCTTCTTAATGCCTGGTTCAGCAGAAGAACAGGTAGAGCGACTCACGAACAGGCAAACCGAGACCGAGGAAGAGCAAGCGCGGCGTTTGGCAGAGGCGCGCAAAGAGCTAGCACAACGTGAAGAGTTCGAGTATTGTATTGTCAATCGTCAGGGACAGATAGAGGAGGCAGTTACGCATCTGCACGCGATTATGCTGGCTGAACACTGTCGCACTCAACCACGACAGTTGAATGTCAAACCGTAGGAAAGAAAGCGAGAAGAAATGCAGCAAGAGCAACGTTTCGAGCAGCGAGGGACGAGCGAACGCAACCTGGGGATGGAGTTAGTCCGAGTGACCGAAGCAGCAGCATTGAACGCTGGACGCTGGATGGGCAAGGGCAACAAAGAAATGGTCGATCAGGCCGCCGTTGATGCCATGCGTCACGCCCTCGATGGCGTCGATATAAGCGGCATAGTGGTCATTGGAGAAGGTGAAAAGGATAAGGCTCCCATGCTCTATGTCGGCGAGCAGGTAGGAAACGGGTCATATCCAGAGGTTGATGTTGCGGTTGATCCGGTTGATGGAACGCGCTTGCTCGCGCTTGGCATTTCTGGTGCATTAGCAATGGTGGCGACGGCGGAACGAGGGACGATGTATTCAGCACCACCAGGAGTCTACTACATGGAAAAAATCGCCGTTGGTCAGGCGATGAAACACGTGATCGATATTAACGCGCCCATCGTTGTCAACCTTGATCGTATTGCACGTGTGCGCGATGCACATATTGACGATTTAACAGTTGTGGTTTTAGATCGCCCACGTCACCAGGACATCATTCGTCAGGTGCGTGAGGCAGGGGCACGTATCCGCTTGATTACTGATGGTGATGTGGCGGCTGCAATTCAGGCTGCGATGGAAGATTACACTGGTGTCGATGTGCTTCTTGGTATAGGCGGTGCACCAGAGGCGGTACTAGCGGCGGCTGCAATCAAATGTGTCGGTGGTGAAATTCAATGCAAGATTTGGCCTCGCACTGATGAGGAACGCGAGAAGATGATAGCCGACGGAATTGACCTTAAACAGGTCTTTAGAACTGACGATCTGGTGAAAGGCAATGACGTGGCGTTCGCGGCGACAGGCATTACAAGTGGAGAACTGTTGAACGGTGTACAATACTTTGGCTGGGGAGCACGTACCTCTTCCGTCATGATGCGCTCACGCTCTGGCACGGTTCGCTACATCGAGGCACGTCACAAGTGGCGGCGCAACGGTGGCCCAGGCAAGGAAAGACCATAAGTGTGTGATATGCAGAGTGGGGGGCCCATTTTTTGGGCCGCAGGCTATTAAAAAAGATAATTTTTTTAT
>CAXUHF010000115.1:6674-13284 GCA_964250765.1 uncultured Ktedonobacteraceae bacterium
CATCAAATCAAACACAATTCGTGTTTATTATCCAGGGTCGGCAAATTTTGTGCCCCCACTCTGCATATCACACACTATAGCTTTGCAATCACGGCATCGGCGACTTGAGAGGTGCCAACTGCACTCGCATCATCAGGACGTGGTTTGAGATCGTAGGTAACGTTTTTCCCTTCGGCAATCACCTGAGTCAACGCGCGCTCAAGGCGCATAGCTGCATCGCGTTCGTCAAGGTGGCGTAGCATAAGCACGCCTGAAAACATCATTGCCATTGGATTTACTTTGTTTTGTCCCGCATATTTCGGGGCACTACCATGTACAGGCTCGAAGACAGCACAGTGACTTCCAATATTCGCGCCAGGAGCAACACCAAGTCCACCAATTAAGCCTGCTGACAGGTCCGAGATAATATCGCCGTAGAGATTAGGCAGCACGAGTACATCATAGAGTTCTGGTTTTTGCACAAGTTGCATACACATGTTATCGACAATACGGTCTTCATATTGAATATCAGGAAATTCTTTCGCCACTTCATTCGCGGTTGCAAGAAATAAACCATCGGAGAGACGCATTATATTCGCTTTATGCACAGCCGTAACTTTACGGCGATTATTTGCTCGCGCATATTCAAAGGCGAATTTCACAATACGACGCGAGGCGGCAACAGAGATATATTTGATACTCATAGCCGAATTTGGGTCCAGATGCATTCCCGTTGTACGTGCGATGGTCTCGATCATCTCCTCTTGTTCACGGGTGCCACGTTGAAATTCGATACCTGCATACAGGTCTTCTGTATTCTCACGTACAATGGTGAGATCAACATTTTCATAGCGAGAACGGAGTCCGCGATATGTTTTCGCGGGACGAAGATTTGCGTATAGATCGAGATTTTTGCGCAGCGTCACATTTGCGCTACGTAATCCTTTACCGACAGGAGTTGTAATGGGACCTTTCAGTCCAACTCTAGTCCGTCTAATCGACTCGATTACTTCATCTGGCAGAATGGTTCCACGTTTTTCCAACATCACCGCCCCAGCTTGTTGTATCTCCCACTCGAACTTGACGCCAGTTGCTTCAAGCACCCGTCGCGTTGCTTCTGTAATCTCCGGTCCAGTTCCATCTCCTGGGATGAGTGTCACCGCATGTGACATGATATAATCCTCCATATTGCACGGCTTACAGATATGCTGAAGTCATAAGCATTCTAAAATTATATCATGCTCTTCCGTATGAAGCAAAGGCAACAAAACACAATAAAAAGGGTGCGTGTGTACAGCTAACCGCACGCACGCACCCTTTTTATTGTGTTTTATTATTTCGCAGTTTTTGTACTTCGGGTTGGAGCTTTCCGCGTTGTTGTACGTTTAGTTCCTGTACGACTCGTCTTCGTGCTCGCAGTTGCACGCGTTGTCGTACGCTTACGAGTCGCAGTTCCATTACTCGCGGTTTTAGTACGCGAAGTCGTCGCACGACGTGTCGTTGTTTTTGGAGCAAGTACGTCGTAGACTTCTTCCTCTGTACCCTTCACTTGGATGGCTTTCTTGCGAGTTGTGGCAGTACGTGCAGGCTTTTTCTCACCATCTTGCGTCGGCTTGGCCTCAGCAGCACGTTGTGGCACAATAACCTCGTTGTAGCACACAGGTTCTTGCCCAGGCTTAGGAATGACCATCAGGCCGCCACAGTTTGGACAGAGATCAGCTATTGGTTGCTCCCACGAGGCAAAGGTACATGTCGGATAATTAGCGCATCCGTAGAAGACGCGCTTTTTCTGTTTTGTCTTACGCTCTACAAGATCACCATTACAGACAGGACACAGTGCCCCTGTTTTGTTGACAAAAGAGCGGCGGTAACTGCACTCAGGAAATGTTGAGCAAGAGAGGAAGCGACCAAAGCGGCCTGTGCGAATAACCAATTTATTGCCACAATCTGGGCACGTCTCATCAGTCTCCTCTACAGGTTTCTGCACACGATTCATCTCGGTTTCGGCCTTCTCCATTGAAGTTTTGAAATCGCCATAGAAGCCATGCAAAAACTCTATCCAGGAACGGCGTCCTTCCTCCACATCGTCGAGTTTGCGTTCCATGTCTGCGGTGAAGCTGGTATCAACAATATCTGGAAAGTGCTTATTCATCACTTCGTTGACTGTGGTTCCTAACCACGTTGGTACGAAACGGCGCTGCTCCTGATCGACATAACCACGATCCTGAATAGTGCTGAGAATAGGGACGTAGGTACTTGGACGCCCAATGCCCTGCTCTTCCAGTTCCTTAATCAGGCTTGCTTCAGTGAAGCGTGGAGGTGGCTGTGTAAAATGCTGTTCTGGTTTCAACTGGTGCAAATCGAGTGGCTCGTTCACCTTCATCACGGGGAGTAGATGCTCGTCTTCCTCACGGGGCCATACTGCGTAGAAACCTTGAAACTTGAGATTCGAGCCAGTTGCACGAAACACATATTGCTTCGCCACAATGTCGGCACGCACTGTGTCGAAAATTGCAGGCATCATAAAGCTTGCTACGAAGCGGCGCCAGATAAGATTATACAATTTGAACTGGTCGGGTGAAAGATACTGCTTGACGACCTGTGGTGTTAACGTTACATCTGTCGGGCGAATAGCCTCGTGTGCATCCTGCGTTGTCGCCTTTGCCTTACCGACTCTGCCAGGACCAACGTATGGCGTGCCAAACTCAGTACCAATATACTCTTTGACTTTACTCTGCGCCTCGTCGGAGATACGCGTTGAGTCGGTACGCATATAGGTGATAAGACCCTGATGCCCACGCGCACCCAATTCAATGCCTTCGTACAGTTGTTGCGCCAAACTCATCGTCTTTTTGGGTTTGAAGTACAGCCGTACCGAGGCATCTTGCTGTAACGTACTCGTTGTATATGGCAAGTATGGTTGGCGTTTCTGCTCACGTTCTTCATATTTGAGAATGCTGTATGTCGCGTCTTTCAACTCCGCAAGGATCGTATCTGACTCTTCCTTAGAAGTGATTTTGATACGTCCTTTTTCGGTCTTTACAGTGCCATTCTGAGAAGCTACATCCCCCTCTACAGCCTGTTCATTTGTATTGAATGCGTTGATATCCTTTAGACGCGTAATGAGAGACGCCTCGAAGGTTTGCTCTTGCTGCTGCTTGCTGAGCAGAGCCATAATGCTCCAATACTCTTCTGGCACGAAGGCGTTTATCTCGGCTTCGCGGTCACAGATAAGGCGTAAGGCAACCGACTGTACACGACCAGCACTGGTACCGGATTGAATACGACGCCAGAGGAGCGGGCTTATTTTATAGCCCACTAGACGATCCAGGACACGACGCGCTTGTTGTGCATTAAACAGGTCTTCGTTTATCTCACGTGGCTTCCTGATGGCTTCTTGCACAGCACTTTTTGTGATTTCGTTAAAAACAGCACGATGTGGGTTTTTTAGACCAAGAGCGTTTTTTAATGACCACGCGATAAACTCACCTTCGCGGTCAGGGTCAGGAGCAAGATACACTTGATCGGCCTTTGCGGACGCAACACGTAGTTCTTCGATCAGCTTATCTTTTTTCTCGATAGTTTCATATGTCGGTGCAAAGTCTTTGCGCGTATTGACGCCAAGACCTTTCTTAGGCAGGTCCATGATATGGCCCATTGAGGCACGTACCTCGAAGTCACGTCCAAGAAATTTTTCAATTGTTTTCGCTTTTGCAGGCGATTCTACGATTACAAGCTTTTTTGCCATTCAACCTACCTAATCCTTGTGTATGTATCACAACTCTTTATAGTTGAGTATGTTATTCTAGTGCTAGCATAGCATATCCCGACAAGAGGTGTTCTCACAATAGATAACTAAAAAGATACAGGAAAAATTTCTTTTGAAGCATATCATACATATGCAAGTATTGCATCGTCCTAGTTCTCTTGACCCATAGGTACTTGCATGCTATGCTGCATGTACAAGAGGAAACTGATGGGCTATCTTCAGAGAGGCAGTATGCGTAGATATAGGTCGTCCCGTTCAAATGTAAAAGACACACAAAAACAGAATATGCTAATAAATAGAACGATATCTGACACGAGCACTCATATATCTCCGTCGAAGAAACTTCGTGGGCGCGGTTCCAGTTCATGGCAAGCAGGATTGGCAGTTGTCCTGGGAAGAGCGGCAGGCGCAATTAGCCGACGTATACACCTCGGTGGGGGCACGAGCATTGTAGGCGTTGTAGCGCAGCGCGTCTATCCACCGATTGTTGAACATTTGGCACGACAATTAGAACATGGTAGCTTTGTTATTACAGGAACAAACGGAAAAACGACCACAAGCAGTTTTATCGCGGCAATTCTACGTGATGCCGGGCTACGTGTCTGGCAAAATAGAGAAGGCTCGAACCTTATGCGTGGCGTCGCAAGTTCGCTCGTTATCCGAGCCTTGCCAAGTGGACGCCTACGACGGTCCGGCAAAGCTGTTGCAGTCCTGGAAATCGACGAAGCCGCGTTACCACAAGTAGTACGTGCTGTCACACCACGTGTTGCAGTCTTCACCAATCTTTTCCGCGATCAACTTGACCGTTACGGCGAAGTTGACAGTGTGATCACGTATTGGAAGCAAGCAGTAACAATACTTTCGCCTGATACAACACTGGTCCTCAACGCCGATGATCCATCAGTTGCGTATCTCGGTACAGCCTTTACAGGACGCGTCTTGTACTATGGAATTGATGATCTTTCATTAGAGAGCATACAACAGCAAGACACAACTCTACGACATCAAGTTATAGATGCCCACACCTGTCCTCGGTGTGGCAACGAATTTACCTATACCGCGCGGTTTTATAGTCATATGGGACACTATTTTTGTCCTTCCTGTGACTATACACGTCCAAAGGTGGATGTACGAGCAATACATGTGCAGACAGATGCCTTTGATCGCTTGCGTGTACAAATCGACGACACCACAACTACACAGCAAAAAGAGGTGGTTGTTCCTCTCCCTGGCATTTATAATGTCTACAATGCGCTTGCTGCTGCGACAACCGCACTTGCAGCTAACATAACATGGGAGCCAATTGTGAGTGGGATTGAGCAATCCAAACCTGTGTTTGGGCGGGGAGAGCGTATTCAGGCTGAGGGTCGTACCATTCGTCTTCTATTGGCAAAAAATCCTACAGGTTTTAATGAGGTATTGCGTACACTCTTTAGTGAAAGTGTCCCAAGGCATATACTCTTCGTCTTAAATAACAACATTGCAGATGGACGAGATATTTCCTGGATATGGGATGTCGATTTTGAGCGATGCGTAGGACAGGTACAAACACTTGTCGTTGCCGGAAGTCGGGCGTTAGACCTTGCGTTACGCCTGAAATATGCAGGAATTGCAGAGGATAAGATGATTATTGTCCCGCCTGCTCCACTCAGGTTGACACAAAAAGCTGAGATGCGTCGTCAAGCAAGACAACGACACAGCTCAGAGCAGGCCGAAGGGGTACTTGAGTCCTCAACACGTTCACTATTTGGTCTGAAACAAGCACTTCGTGTCGCGCTGAATAACGTACCAATAGGTGAAACATTGTTTATTGTTCCTACGTATACGGGGTTATTAGAAGTTCATCAAGAATTAGAGCAGCGAGGCTTAACACCACGCTATTGGGAAGGGGGAGAAGTGTAATGCAGCAACTCGCCCAACCGCTTACACTCACATTAGGACATTTGTATCCAGACCAGCTCAACCTGTATGGTGATCGCGGTAATATTATCACCTTACGCCAGCGATGTCGGCAACGCGGCGTTATATTGCGAGTCGTTGGGCTAGGTATTGGTGATGCATTAGCACCTGACGAGTATGATATGTTGTTTATTGGTGGTGGTCAGGACAAGGAACAAGCACCTGTAGCGCAGGATTTGTATGAAATGAAGGGTATCGGTCTCTGGGCAGCTATCGAAGATAATATGCCTGTGCTAGCGGTCTGCGGGGGCTATCAGTTACTCGCGCACTATTATCGTCCTGCAGAAGGACCTGATATGCGTGGTCTCGGCGTCTTTGACGCATGGACGATTCATAAAGGTGCACGAGTACCACGTTGTGTTGGTGACGTAGCAATTAGCTGGAATGGTATGACGTTAGTAGGGTTTGAGAATCATGGTGGGCGCACATATCTTGGCACAAGTAAGCCTTTAGGCAAAGTGTTAAAAGGGAGTGGCAATAATGCGGAGGATGGCACTGAAGGGGCAATTTATCGCAATACCTATGGAACCTATCTGCACGGCTCACTACTACCCAAAAATCCACATTTTGCCGATCATTTACTTACGTTAGCATTACAACGCAAGTATGGAGACCAGCTACTTGTCAATACAGAACCTGCCGACTATGCAGGCTATACAGGTACAGCGACAAATGGTTCCACTCCTGCTACAGTCGTAAAGAAGATAGAAGAAAACGGAAGTATACTCAAGCCGATAGATGACTCATTGGAGTGGGAAGCTCATGCGTCCTTACTTGAGCAGCTTGGTTTGTATACTGAAGCAACACAAACATTACGAAATCATACAATATTGTCTACACGTACTGAACAGTAGGGACCGATGTATCGCGTCCTCTCGCGCCAAGACTCGCACATTGCTTCGC
>CAXUHF010000115.1:13294-14099 GCA_964250765.1 uncultured Ktedonobacteraceae bacterium
GGCCGGTGGCCCCTCGCGCCCCCCTTTGGTGGCTTGGGGTGTGAGGACGCGATACATCGGTCCCTACAGGCACGATTTTCATTTCTTGAGGTACCGACATGAGTACAGATCGATCTTCGGCACGTTGCTCATTCTGCGGTCGCCATTCATCAGAGGTGCAGCGTATGATCGCTGGCCCAGGGGCGGCCTATATCTGTGATGCATGTCTTCAATTATGTAATGATATTCTTACAGACTCAACTCCTTTTTCGACAAAGGCATTAGAGCTTGCTTCGCGCCCACCTGTCGTTGTTACTGCACCAGTCGCACAAGAACGCCTTGCGCCTCCTACACAAGCACGAGAACCACTACGTACCTTGACATTGGAAATGGAGCAAAAGCAGTATGATATGACGCTTATTCTGCACCAGATACGCTTCTATCAAGAGCACTTTGAGCTACGCTATCTCTGGATGCGTCCACCATTTCCTACGGGCTTTGCCTTTGTGCCACGCATCATTTTCTCTTTGCGCGACTCTGTGGGAACACAATGGAAAGGGGAACGTGGTGGTCTGCTTCTCTCGCGTCCAGAACTGGCAAGTGGACAAGCCAACGCGGTGTATCAAGGGACTGCTCGCTTCCAACCATTGCCCTCACCCGAAGCACGAACGCTCACAATACGTGCTGTGGACCCACTGGCTCAGTTTGACGAAGAGGTCGTTCGTCCCTGGCAATTTGAAATCACGTTACAAGTGATGTAAGAAAATAGAAAATGGCGTGCGGTGGCGGATAAAACGGTAAAAAAAACAACACCACAAAATAAAAA
>CAXUHF010000115.1:14109-15968 GCA_964250765.1 uncultured Ktedonobacteraceae bacterium
CCACGTTCATACACCGCACGCCATTTTCTATAGCATTCTCATTCAACCGAAGGAACAAGAAGTCCGTAACCACCTTCTTCGAGTTTATACATCACGTTGACCGTGCCAGTCTCTTCATTGAAAAAGGGGAGAAAAGAGACGCGCTCATGCTCCATACGAGCAATCACTTCCTGGTCATTCATAGATTTTGTAGGCAGGCGACGAATTTCTTTGACTTGCGACCAGATTTCCTCATTCTGCTCCTCTTCAAGCATCAGGGGAGACGTATATTCCTCGTCTTGCTCTTCGTCCTCTGCTAACAGAGTTCCTATTCGTGACAAGGCAAGAACTTTTACGGCGTCGGTATGACGACGTATTGCAACCTGACGATCCTTTTTCCGCCCAAGCTGCGCAACAACTTTGTCGAGTACAAGGTCAAGTGCTGTAGTCGCGTTGAGCGCACTTACCTCGCTATGAATTGCTTGTGTGCCACCAGAGAGGGCAAGTTGCACACAGTAGCGATCACGATTACTGCGTGTTTGCTCTTCGGTAACAGTGACTTCGACACGAGCTGTCTCAGGGACAAGCCGTGCAAGCCGTTGAACTTTGTGCTCAATCCGTTGACGCAATTGAGGTGTGACTTCCATCTGTCTACCTTTGATGATAAGTTGCATAATTTTCCTCTTTTCATCTCAAAAAAGACAATACGAAACTGAGGAATAGATGACACTTCGCCTTAGGGATTGGTATAAGTTCATTATAGCACTCACAAAAAATTGTGGTATGCATGAAAATGAAGTGCTATTCTTTGAAAGAGAGGTATAGAGAATGTGTCGGTCAAGTATAGATGAAAAAGGTTTTATCGAGCAATCGATATATGCAAGTATTCGTTTCATAAAGATGAACATTATTTAACTTTTACAGGTTACACATTCATACAATGTTCATACTTTGGTGTTAATCTAATAGCGTTGCTTACATAAGCATCTCAGTATAGATAACTGCGGAAGAAGGATGTGTGGTCTTATGACAGAATTACCAAATGATCAACATATTACATATCAATTACAGCATCGCAAATGTGGTAAGGCATCTTGTAGCACATGTCGCAATGGTCACGGACATGGTCCCTATTGGTATGCATATTGGCGCGAGGGTGCTCGTCTACGTTCAGGCTATGTAGGAAAAGTCAGCCCTAATGAAACTGATGACTCCTCTCTATCGAGTCAGCAACCAGCAGCAGTAACTCCTCTTGTTCTATCTGAACACGTTGGGGAGGCAGTACTCGTCTAGCGTAGAGCATACCCCATTTGCAGAGGATGTGATACTATATTCCTATTAATTACATTGTCTGCGATTAAGGGGATAGGGTATGAAATGTCCATTTTGTGGTGGAACTGAGTCACGTGTCAAAGATTCGCGTGATATCGGTGATGCGGTGCATCGGCGGCGTGAGTGTGAGCATTGTAAGGGTCGCTTTAGCACATATGAACGTGTTGAGAAGTTTCACCTGATGGTCATCAAACAGGACCAGAGGCGTGAGCCGTTTGATCGGCAGAAACTGTACGTGGGTATTCGTAAAGCTTGCGAGAAGCGTCCACTACCCGCAGGTGAGATCGAGAATGCAGTCGAAGAGATCGAGCAGGAACTTTATCACTTTGGCAAGCAAGAGATACCAAGCAACGTCATTGGAGAGTTAGTGATGGAGCACTTGCGGCAGATGGACAAGATTGCGTACATCCGCTTCGCCAGTGTCTACCGCTCGTTTGGTGACGTTGAAACAATGTTTGAAGAGATACAAAGTCTGCTTAACCGTGATAAAACAGATTCGGGGGGGGGGGGAGGATTATAAAGGCCCATACATGTTTTTTGTGGTGTTT
>CAXUHF010000115.1:15978-17279 GCA_964250765.1 uncultured Ktedonobacteraceae bacterium
CCCTCTGTTACCTATATCCATATTTTTTGTGTATTTTCTTATCCGACCCCCCCCCCCGAATCTGTTTTAGTACCTAATCCTCAGCACGGCCCTGCACTTTGCGCAAGCGGCGACTGAGCGTGGCAAGCAACTTGAGCGCGATATCGGGATGAGCCTTTATGACACCTCGAAACTCCCATATAGGAAGAAGTAGCGCGGTGACATCCTCTACAGCAGTAACGGTTGCTGAACGCGGCTGGTCATCCAACAGAGCCATTTCGCCGAGCGTCTCACCAGCTCCAACAGTATTAATCTCTTTTTCTGCTTCCTGCGCCCCAGTTTTCTGAGTAATACTGACTTTTCCGCTTTTCAGGATGTACAGGCCGGAGCCACTATCGCCTTGAGAAAATAAGGTTGTGCCTGCGCTATAGGTGCGCTCTTGGCTACTTTTGGCAAGCGTTTGTAGCTCTTTCTTATCCAGCGAAGAGAAAAGTTCTACATGGGCTAGAGTATCTTCGTTCACGGTACCACTCCTTTGACAACATACAAAAAAGTCCAACGTATATAACAATGTAGGACAGGTTACGCATATTCTATCACAACTATCAGGGAAAAACAGGGAGATTGCTACCTTTATTATTCCGAGAATGTGGCTCGGTTCTCCCTGTCCTCCTTACACGGATAGAAACCTTTTGACTTTGTGGACGGTACCAACTACAATAAAACAAAGACAACAAAGAGAAACTACACTCATCCCTCAGTAAGGGTAAGGATAGAGCGATGACAACACCTGATATAGAGAAGCAAGAGAAAGATCGACAACAGGCAGAGAAACGTCTGCAAGCAGGGCTTGAGGCATATAACGATGGGAATTTAGAGAAGGCAACCGAGGCATTCGGCGATGCTGAAATTCGTTTTCGCTTAACAGGAGATATGAAGCGCGCAGGCGATAGTCGTGCTTTGCTTGCTGATGTGCAACGTCAGAACAATATGCCCGAACAGGCTATCAGTAGTTACCAGCGTGCGATCAAGCTCTATAAAGATGCTAACAGACCATTAAATGAGGCACAAAGTACTCTGGAAATGGGACATGTAGAGCGACAACTTGCCCACCTTGATAGGGCACAGGATGCTTACCAAATGGCACAAAATTTGTATCGCTCACAGCAAAATATGCAAGGATTAGGCAACGCCGCACTCGCACTAGGACACGTATCGCTGCAACGTGGCAACACTGACTATGCGACAGATTTTTATCAAGAGGCGATGCGGGATTTTCACGAGGCAGGTGATAGCATTCATGAAGCGGATGCAAGCCGTAG
>CAXUHF010000116.1:0-16771 GCA_964250765.1 uncultured Ktedonobacteraceae bacterium
CGAAGGTGTAATAGAATTAGACCCCTACAATATTTCGTTAATTAATATATAGGCTTTCCTACCCCATCGTTTGCAGTGTTTTCAACGCCTCGGTAATGTGCTTTTCGGGCGTGAACTGGGAGGAGAAGATGTGGCGCACGACGCCTTGTTTGTCGATGATGTAGGTGACGCGTCCAGGAAGCAAACCAAACGTAGTAGGAACACCATAAAGCTTTCTGATATCGCCATTAGTATCGCTTAACAAGGTAAACGGGAGATGGTGCTGTTTGGCAAACTGCTGGTGCGACTCTGGTATATCGGAGCTAACGCCGACAACATCCGCGCCTGCATCCTTGAACACCTCGTAACTGTCACGGAAGGAACAGGCTTCTGTGGTGCAACCAGGAGTGTTATCTTTTGGATAAAAGTACAGGACAATACCCCTCTTGCCCAGAAAATTCTTCAGGCTCACCATATTGCCTGTTTGTGATAGAAGCGTGAAGTCGGGCGCGACATCGCCGACCTTTACTTTGCCCTTGACCGTTGAATGGTTTGCAGTGCTCATGAGAATAGAACTCCCTATTATAGCTGACATAGCACATGTGTTGCTGCTTATTATAAGCATGGCAGAGGTACATTAATTCCCTGGCAAGAGTTAGAAATACTGCTTCTATGTTTTCAGGTGCACTATAAAAGATTGTGCTAATCATATATGGACGTAGTTGAACCAAACACTAAATGCATGAAAACGGTCTAAGTATGCTTAGACCGTTTTCATGCATTTAGTGTTTATATATACATTTTTGCAAGATCAACGAACTATCGTGTCCTTCGGCGGAATGAGACGGGACCAGAAGCCAGGATGCTCAAGCGTCCTAACCGTGGAGAGAGCCAGCGATCTACTCCGTAATAGCGTCCTGCGGCAATGGCGAGTAGCGTTCCAGCAACAAGTGCATATACAATCGCAGTTCCAATATCGGTACTCTTGCCCGGCTGAATTGAGCCAAAGCCTTCGGCTACTGACCAGATGCCCAATGAGAAGATGATACTTACAACGCTTGTCAAATTGGTGAGAAAACCGAAGATGAAAAAGACTGCAAACGCTGTTTCTATAGATGCTGTAAGGTAGGCATAAAAGTGTGGATTCGTATTTACAATGTTTCCCCAGAAAGAAATCCAGTTCTGTATGAGTGCTGGTTGCCCATCCTTTGCACCAGTCACTTGATCAGAAAATGAATTGATAAATCCTGGTTGCCACTTGAGCCATGCTGCAATTCCCCACACGACTCCAAAGGCAATTCGTAGAAACGCAATTGCTTTAGCGCGCCACGTTGAGACTCTTGTTAATCCAGTAGTGGTGAATGGAACCTCTTCGAGTGCGCCACTTGGTGCAGCTCCTGTGTTGACGATGATTGCTCCTTCTGAAGATCGATCCGTTTGTCTTTGCATGGTGTTTTTTCCTTTCAAGCGCGTAAAGTGGGTGCCACGATTGAAGCACCAATCTTCAATTCTAGTAGGTACACGAATACAACTTTATATTTGTTACTAGAATTAGCATCATTTTTTGTGGTTGAGACTGAATCAAATATATACCGATTTGTGACATGAAAAGGAGATTAAATGTGGAAAACAACAATCATTTTGTGAGGTGAGTGAGGAAGAATACTTATAACATAACCATATCCCGCGCCCCTAAATAATTTACAAACGCTTCCTTTGCGAGTCGCAACGCTTCCTGTAATTCGTCATCTACCACCACATCTGGCTCCCACCACCAGTTAGTGATAGTCCATATCCCTTTTTCAAGGCGGGAGTCGAAGCGAGCGACGAAGCGGTCTTTATAGAAAACAGGCAACACATAGTAACCCCAGCGACGTTGTGCTAACGGTTTGTAGACCTCCCACATATAATCGAAGGAAAAGATGTGCTGTATCGCTTTGCGGTCCCATATGAGGCTATCCAGTGGGCCTAAAAATAGCATACGCGGCTTGAAGGATTCTATGTTGAGTAGAGGTAACGTGTTCGTAAGTATATAGTAGGTCCATGTTTTGCCTTCGATATGAAGTGGCGTGAGTGTCCCGTCTTCTACGAGATGCGCTATTGCTCGTTTACGTATTGCAGCATCACCACAGGCACTCCAAATACATTGTTCCGCCATTGGACGCAGCAAGCCCATTGCCTTCGCACGTTGCGTCATAATCCAGCGATGATAGTCGTCTTCATCTAGGATTGGCGGTTCGTTATAGTATTGAGGTGGAATAACGCGTTCTGGACGATCATAATAGTGCCGTCCGGCTTTGCGATGATGTGTGACGAGTTGTCCACTCGCCCAGAGCGCACGTAGAATACGCTTGGCGACCGTCGAACCATACCATGACCCACGTTCTCCGTAGCTTGTACGTTCTTCAAACTCTAAAGAGGAAAGGGGACCACGAGCATCGAGTGCGGCAAGAATGCCCATTGCTTCTCTCTCATGACTTTTCAGTATCTCGCGGTCATGATACGGCTCATAGCGTTCACGCATCAATGTTCGTTTCGACCAATCGCTAATAGGGACAAGACATGCTTGCTTGTCCCACGAATCGTACAAGATGCGGTCGGTATAGGCGGCGTGTTGCCAGTCATCGACATGATAGCCAGGAATACGTGCTTGAAAGACGAGATCAGGATTGCGTCCAACAGGATTAAGTGGGTCGTATTGAACGGTACTTAACCGCTCAAAGACACCCGCGATATCTGTCTGTGCGAAATGATAGTTCGAGAGGAAGCGGCGTGCCTCCTCCCGTGAAAGATGGATGCTCAAGAAAGCGTAACCTCGCTTGTCGGTGTAACCGTGATGATATGTGTGTCAGTGCCAAAGCCATCCACAACATGATTGAGTTGAGCGATGCGTTGCGCTGCTGTAAGCACTTTCCCATCATAATCTTGTGTTGAATGAGCATCGCTTACTAACGTCACGTCGTAGCCCTCTACGGTTGCGCGACGAATAGTGGTATCGACACACATCTCGGTAGAACCACCGACGACAACAAGATGCTCAATACCTCGCGCCTCTAACTCATGTTGAAGTATTGTATCATAAAAGGAGTCCGAGGCACGTTTGTGGACGATCAACTCACCTGCCTGTGGTGCAATTGCGGGATGAATGGCCCACTCAGGTTTCCCGACCTCTAAGCCATCTCCCTGTGGACCGTCGTGCTGTACATAGATAACGGGAATGTGTGAAGCGCGTGCCTGTACCAGCAAAGCGTTGATGTTATCGAGTACCTCTTTGCTCTTGTAAGCTGGCTCGATTACCCCAACCTGTGAGTCAATGACGAGTAAAGCCGTGTTGTTCATGATACTGCTCCTCCTTTTGTTACGTTACTATTGTTATGTTACTAGGAGAAGTGTATCACGAATTGCGGACAGAAAAGGCCCTAATTATTTGTCAAACAGTATTACCGCGTTTGTGCCCCTACATGATATGATGATATGCAGAGAAGATAGTCTAACAAAGCTGTTGTTGTGTATCTCTTTGTAGCGCACATTGTTGTATGAAGGAGCACCTCTTTATGGCGAAAACTCCAAACATGACTGATTACGAGGCGGAACGACGCAGTTTCCATCTCGATGTTCCCGCCCAATTCAATTTCGCGATTGATGTGATGGGCAAGTGGGCCGCGGATCCAAACAAACTGGCGATGCAGTGGCTTGGGCAAAACGGCGAAGAACGCTCGATCACCTACCAGCAATTCGTGGAACGCTCTAGCCGAGCCGCGAACGCCTTTCTTGCGCTTGGCATCCAAAAGGGGAGTCGCATCATGGTCATGCTGCCACGCATCCCTGAATGGTGGGAGACCGTCCTTGGCCTGATGAAATTAGGGGCAGTGCCCATTCCCTGTACTACGTTGTTGACCTCCAAAGATATCCAATTTCGGGCGGAAGTTGCTGAGGTGCAGGGCTTCATTACCGACGCGGAAGGTGCAGCAAAGTTTGACGCGGTACGTGACCAGTGCCCGACCATCAAATTCACCGTACTCGTCGATGCCCCTGACCGCCCACATTGGACGAACTTTCAGCAAATCTCCGCGCAAGCCTCACCTGACTATACGGGACCCAAAACTAATAGTGATGACCCTTGCCTCGTCTATTTCACCTCTGGCACCGTCGGCTACCCCAAGATGGTTCTACATACACAGGCGAGTTATCCCATCGGGCATACCATCACAGCGAAATACTGGCTTGACCTGGATGAGAACGATTTGCACTGGAACCTCTCGGAAATGGGATGGGCAAAGGCAGCGTGGAGCAACCTTTTTGGGCCGTGGATGATGGGTGCGGCTATGTTTATTCAGGACTCACGCGGCAAGTTCAACGCCATTGAGACTCTGGAAATGCTGAACAAGTATCCTATCACGACGTTGTGTGCTCCTCCAACTGCTTATCGCATGCTGGTGCTTGAAGAACCGATGGCCTACATGAAAACGCATCCGCCCAAAGCACTACGTCACGTTGTGGGAGCAGGCGAACCTTTGAATCCAGAAGTGATACGCGCATGGCAACAGAGCACAGGCTTAACCATCCGTGATGGCTATGGTCAGACGGAGACGGTACTTATCTGTGCTAACTTTCCACCCTTGGAGGTCAAACCCGGTTCAATGGGCAAGCCCTCTCCTGGCTTCGATTTGAGCATTATCGACGACGATGGCAAAGAACTTCCACCCAATAAAGAGGGTGATATCGCGGTTAGTATTCAGCCGCAGCGTCCAACATGGATGTTCAAGGAATATTGGCGCAACCCTGAAGCGTCGGCGGCCTGTATCCGTGGCGATTGGTACATCACAGGTGATCGTGCTTATAAAGATGAGGATGGCTACTTCTGGTTCGTTGGTCGAGCCGATGATGTGATCATCAGTGCTGGCTATCGTATTGGACCGTTCGAGGTTGAAAGCGCACTCAAGGAGCATCCAGCCGTTGCCGAATCCGCCGTCATTGCCAGTCCCGATACAATGCGTGGCGAGATCGTCAAAGCCTACGTCATTCTTGCTCCTGGCTACAAGCCCTCGCCAGAGCTAGCAACCGAGCTACAGGATTATGTCAAAAAAGTGACTGCTCCCTATAAATACCCACGCGAGATCGAGTTTGTGGACAGCCTGCCCAAAACGATTTCAGGCAAGATACGTAGAGTAGAATTGAGGGAAATGGAGCAGAAGAAGAAACTAAGTAAATAATATGTTTGTAACGGTCCTCTATAAGAGGGAAGGAGCAGTGCTGTGGCAACAAAGCAACGAGTGAGTCTGGCGCAACGAATGAGACGGCTCCGACGTGCGGAACGATGGAAGTTGAATAAGTATACATGGAGTGGCCTACTCATTATCCTTGTGGGTCTTGTCCTTATTTTTGTAGGCATAGGTCTAAACACAGGAGCCTATTCCAGTGAGGGACTACTGATAGGCTTTGGAGGACTTATCATACTGGCAGGCATCATTCGTACTCTGATTGGCGTCATCAATCCTTCTTCACCTGATGATCTTATTCCCTACGAAGAGCAAGAGCAGCGCGCAGCCGAACGCTTAGAAGAGGCCCAACAGCACGAAGACCAAATCTTCGAGTGAGTATATTATTAAAGAGAATAGGCAATGACTCTCATAGGCACCCTCGGTGCTTATGAGAGTCATTGCCTATTCTCTTTAATAATATTTTCATTTATGTAAACATGTGATACTATCTATCATAACCTATTTTCATTGTACGAAACATGTTTTATCTTATTTGTTGTTTTGTGTTGTGTAGAATGTATAGAAGTACAAGGGACATTTTTATGGGTAGCAATCAAGTTTTACATGTGAATATTCCAACGCCGAAGGGTCATCTCGAAGCCATTCTCAAGCCAGAGGAAGAGGGGTCGCAACCATTGTACGCTGGCCTTGTGTGTCATCCACACCCACTTGGGGGTGGGACGATGCATAATAAGGTGGTGTTCAAGGTCGCACAAACACTGCAAAGTCTGAACATTCCCGCGTTACGTTTCAACTTTCGTGGAGTTGGACATAGCACGGGAACCTATGACGAGGGGCGTGGCGAGATGGATGATGTACGCTACGCGTTGGAGTTCTTGAGCCGTCGCTATCCAAGCGTTCCCGTTGTGCTTGCGGGTTTCTCTTTTGGCTCGTTTGTTGGTCTGCGTGTCGCGGCACATGATGACCGTGTGCAGGCGATGATTGGATTAGGTGTGCCTGCCAAGTGGTTCGAGGGAGATACATTGCAAGGCTGTCATAAACCCAAGTTGCTAATACATGGTACACAGGACGAACTCGCGTCCTATGAGCTTGCGATGCAATGGTTTGAGCAGGTGCCCGCTCCTAAGAGCATGATTGCTGTTGAGGGTGCCGATCATTTCTTTCAGGGCCGTCTCGAAGAGGTGCAGGCCATCATCGCAAATTTTGTGCATACGCTGGTTATGTAAAATAATAAAAAAATGCGGGTGTACATGAAGGCAATATATCGCCTTCATGTACACCCGCATTTTTTTATTATGCTTCTACATTTGGCATAGCTGGTACGGCGGGAACCTCCATGCTCAAGCCGATGACGCGAAGTTTCTTTTTGAGCGATTCTTGCGCATAGCGTGGAGACTGCCACGGGTCGCCACCTGCGGCGAGAATGGTGGGTATTTGCGTGGGATCGGGCGCGAGGGATTCCATGGCGGTAGGCGCGTATTTGTTGAGCGCGTCGTGAATGATATGAGCGTTCGCTGCATCGCGCTGAACCATGTCGCGCAAGAACTTGACGCCAAAGACGACGTGCCGCGACTCATCACGCGCAACGGCAGTAAAGCCGCCTCGAAATGCTGGAAAGGTGTTTGTTTGTCGGTACGTCTCTAGCATGCTGCGCTGTCCCGCCAGAGCCATCATGCCTTCGATCACGACATGATAGAGCGTCACACCCTCGATGAGATGTGCTAGTTGTGCAGGTTCTCTACGAATGCGGTCCGATACATTGTTGAGCGCATCGACCAGGATATAGCGTAGTTTATCGTTCATATTCTGACTCACAACTGCGAGTGTCTCTTCCAAGTGTCCATAGTCGATGCCGAGTGCTTCACCAAAGAAACGTGAGAAGAACACGGTGTGTCGTGCCTCATCGACCAGTTGCGTTGTGACAAACATACGCATCTCGTCGTCGGGCATGGCGGTAATGTAGGGCGCAAGCGTATTGGTGACACATTCCTCACCCTTGAAAAAGGCCGATAGCCCGAAGAGACGCATACGCTGCTCCTCTGCTGGCATGGCTTGCCACTGAGCACGGTCCGAAGCGAAGTTGATATCTTGTGCTTTCCACTGCTGACGTTCCCAACGATAATACAATTCACGATATGTGGGCAGATGCACAAGGCCCTCGTCGATAATATTCATTACATTGTCGATAGGAGTTTGCTGTAGTTGTGTCAGAGAAGCGTTTTCAATAGGCATATCAATGGACATTGCGTTTCCTCAACTCTTTCTTATCTATCTTGCCAATCGCGTTACGGGGAAGTGCATTGACAAACTCAATCTCTTTTGGCGTCTTATAGTTCGCCAGTTTTTCGCGGCAATAGGCCATGAGCGTGTCGGCATCAACGGGAGTGCGTGTGACAACGTAGGCTTTGACCTCTTCACCCATGCGTTCGGAGGGAATACCGACCACCGCCGCCTCGATAACGGCGGGATGTGTGGTAAGTACTTCCTCGATATCGCGTGGATAAATATTGAAGCCACCGCGAATAATCAGGTCTTTTTTCCGCTCTACAATGTACAAATACCCATCTTCATCGAAGCGTCCCATGTCGCCTGTATGCAGCCAGCCATTGCGTAGTGCCTCTTTCGTCTCGTTCGGCATGTTGTAATAGCCTTTCATGACGTTAGGACCGCGTGCCACAACCTCACCAATCTCGCCCATAGGCAGAGGTGTATCGTGTTCATCGACAACCTGTATCTCAACACCCGCGAGAGGCTTGCCAACCGAACCAGCTTTGCGTACCATATCTGACCCATGCCCTGTTAATGCCGCGCTTCCCTCGGATAGACCATAACCTTCACGTATCTTGCAGCCAAACTTCTGCTCGAAGCCTTCCAAGATGTTGACTGGCAAGGGTGCCGAACCGCTGACACAATACTGCAAGCTGCTGGTATCGTACTTCTCCGCATCCGGTGTATAGAGCAGGGCTACAAACATGGCAGGCACACCTGCGAACGCCGTGATATGGTGACGTTCAATCGCCGAGAGGACAGCTGTTGTATCAAAGCGAGGATGCATCGCTGCTTTTGCGCCAGAGATATAGAAAACGTTTAACGCGACAATACCGAATGCATGTGCGAGTGGTAAAATCAGAAGCTGCGAATCTTCGCTTCTCTGTTCATATTCAGGTCCACGTCCACCTATCGCGTTGGAGACAAGGTTACGATGTGTAAGCATCACTCCCTTTGGACGCCCGGTAGTGCCGGAGGTGTACAGAATAACGGCGGTATCATCGGGGTCTGGTGAAATACCGTCCAGATGCGTCATGTACTGCTCTTCCTTGCCAAGCCCCTTTGCCACAACATCGGTATATGCGAGTAATTGTGGTACGTCACTTGTGGAGGGATTGTCTTCTGAGATGGTTACATCGGTACTGATGATATAGTGCATAGTTGGCAGATCAGTAAACGCACTCTGTAATAGTGGTAGGAGTAATGTACTGGTGAAGATAGCTTTCGCGCCGGAGTTTTCGGCAATGAAACGAATTTCAGGTGCTTTTAGCAAGGGTAAAACAGGAATGATGACGGCTCCGGCACGGGCAATCGCCTGATACCCAATCACGACTTCTGGTCGGTTGGGCATCATCATCAACACGCGGTCCCCTGGTGAAATGCCGAGTGAGCGAAGGCCAGCCGCTAACTGGGTTGCCTCCTTTGCAATCTCAATATTGGTATATTCGCGTACCGTTTGCTGGTCTTCATAGAGGAACTGTAGAAACGGACCAAAGCGGGAACAATTGTAGATAGCAAGGTCATACAGAACGTGGAGGTCCGCGTCTGTCATACGCTGCTCTTCCAGAATACTCAAGGTTTGCCTCCTGCTGGGGTTGTCCACCGTTGGACAACTCCTTCTTACGACAGCCCTACATGGGTCGTCAGTGTACATACAATACAAGCGGGAGAGATAGATGTACCTGTACTGTATCATGCAAGAGCAATGTTTATCAAGAGAAGTACAAAAATATGATGCACAATCATGTGCCACATGATTGTGCATCATATTTTAAGAAGAATATTTAGAATGCAAAGTGGTAGGCGTACCACTGCCCGGTATCGCCAGCCTTTGGACCTTTAAAGCTTCCTTGCAACCCTTTAATGCTGTCTTCGTTGGATGGCAAACCATTACCGTCGATGTTAATTGTGCGCGAAAGATGGAAGGAGATACTGATACTACCTTGCTTGCCAAATGTCGCGCTTACAGGAATGATAGAGCCATCGGGGGCGTTAAATGTGCCCTTGTGCGACCTGGTATGAAGAATGATGGCACCATTGTATGCAATACCTTGATCAGGTCCCTGAGTATCATTGCCATTAAAGTCGAGCGCGACGACTTTCTTTGGATTGGTAACTGGTAGTGCGCTCCAAATACCGAAATCGGTTGTCTTGTCCTGATAGAAGACCTGGAAGGTGCCAACGAAGTCACCAGCCTTTGTAATGCGTCCTGCCCCTCTAATAACAGGAGTGCCTGTTGTATCGTAAAATGTGATACTGAGCTTGCCATCATCGAGCTTGCCACCCGTAGAGAGTTGTGTGCCATCATAAATATGTAGTCTTCCACTGAAAAAGCCATCGGATCGAACAAATTCAGTCAGACCCCCTGTGATTGCGCTCCCCTTGGCCTCTCCTTTTGTTACAAGACCTGAAAAGGCAAGATGGACAGTCGTTGTTTTGGGACTGGATGCACTTGCTTGCGAATGAATGGTGAAAAGTGTGGAGATAATAGTAATTGTGAGGAATACAACAACTGCGATGAGTGCAATAATTTTTTTCTTGGACATACCTGAAACTTCCCCTCTTCACATCGAAAATACCTAATTTCCCTTATCCAACGTTTTGGACGAATGTCCATCTAGTCAGTAACGACAATGCTACTCAAAAGATATGTAACTATGCTTTGAAACAAAAAGATACAATATAATACATTTGTAAACAAAAGGGAATGAGAAACATGATAGTACTTTTGAATGTACAACAAGCATGTGTCTAATCTTTTAAGGGTCAAGTTGCAGTTTAACGAATGTATGTGGAATACACCAATTGTAGGGGTTTAATTCTATTACACCCTGTTGGCATACCACAATGTGAGGGAATATAGAGAACATTTCAATATCCTGTCAACGTGGTTGATTGCCAAAAGGGTGTAATAGAATTAGACCCCTACAGGCGGTTCAACCCTTATGGAAATTTCCCCTTGTTAACAGGAGATGTTTGAATGTTTCATCAGTTCCTTTCAACATCGTGGTATGCCAAGGTGTAATGAATGAATTATATCCCTACAATTAGTGTATTTTGCGAAATCGCATTACGGCGTTCGTGTGTGTGTCACGCGTGCGATAAGGCGTGGTACCCATGCGCGAAGATAGTTTTTTTGCGTTGGCTCAAGATGCTGCCCGCTATACCTTTCCAGGTTATAGTCGTGTGTAAGTACATCCAATATCTCTTGCTCTGACGGTATATCTGCTTCCTGCATCGTCTCAGCGAATGTTTGCTGTGCCATAAGAAGTAGGCGTGCCTGATATTCGGCTGGTGTTTCGTCGGGACGACGCGCTAACGCTAGATTATCGTTAGCGATTGTTTGCAAAAGTTCTCGGTAGTAAGCGCGTGCGGACTCAGGCTCAAGTGTTTCTAGCTGAGGAGCCTGTGATAATGCATGTTCAAGAAGTTGATTGCGGCGTTGCTGGGCAATGAAACGAAGCGAGAGACCCTCGCGTATCTCTTCTACCTCGTCATCTTTACGCACTTTGGGTAGTCGGCGCAGAATTGCGCGCACAGTAAAAAAGAGAACAAGAAGCGAGAGAAGTAACAGTACAAAGCGTCCAGCCGCAAGAGCTTCTGGCGAGAACGTTTGTTGTTGCCCAATAGGGTTGATGTGTGCTGGAGGAAGAGGAGGAGTAGTAAGGAGTCCACCAGTGGGAAAGAAGTGGAACAAGAGGTCGAAGAGGAAACTAAAGACATACAAGATAGGTGTCAGAATATAGGCGAGGATTACTACGAGATATTCCAAAACAATAAGCATGACATACCATATGTCACCTACGAGAACAACGACAGCTTGAAACGAGAACGCTTCAAGTGCTAGCACGGCGAGAACAACGGCTAGCCAGCATACCGTCAACGCAAACAGCCAGTTGCGCGTTAAACCTGTTGCGTTCTCAGGTGCATAACGAGCAGTTTCATGTCGAATAAGAGCAATGCGGGCGAACGAAATTACAAGCAAGCCGCTCAGAAAGAAAATGGGAATGGCTTGAGCAAGTGCGGTGAGGAGCGTGACAGTGACACTACTATCGGAATAGAAAACAGCAAGAATTAATAAGAATAGCAGGATAGCAAAACCAATTCTAAAGGAGATGAGGAGTTGACCATTCTCTTCATATGTTTTTTGTTGCATGCTATGCCACCAGAGTAAAAGGACAAGAGCCGAGGAAAGAATAAGTGAGAGTACAGAACGTACGAGTAATACGGGTGTTCCTATGACAAGACCGCCTGCAAGCAAGAGACCAAGCACACGCAGAAGTTGTTCGTTTTGTTTGCTTATGCCACGCTCCGTATAGGCACGTACACCCGTTGCCCACCAGCGTAGCCCCAGTGCAAGCAAAATAATGCTTAGTTCACTGAGGAAAGGAACGGCCGGCTCTCCACTAGTAAAAAGGAGCACAACAAAAATGGGTTGCGCTTCCATAATACTCGCAAGAATAGGAATGGCGAGTATGTCAATCCAGTGAGAGCGCAGTCGTGCTTGTGCCCAGTGTCCCATCTCTTGTAGTGCTGACGGTTGCAACCAGTTCATGCCATTTCTCACTTCCGCCCAGATAATGCACGGGCAAGGCATATGTCTCAAGAGAAGTCTTTTCGGCGTTGTGTCCAAGCAGGACAAGATAGACAACAGCACCACGCTGACGTAGTTCTTCTAGTTGCTCAATCGTGTCGTCTATCAGTGACGAGGTTGCGCTAACCAGGACAAGCGTTGTGCCAACGGGAAACATGTTTTCCTCGGTTGCAAGCAATCGTTCGATACGTGTTGTCGATTGTGGCGCAAGTTGTGCGAGTGTCGAAAGTATGTGCTCATATTGCCCATAATCGCGTGAGTAGGGTATGCTTGTGCCAGCAGAGGAAATTTCGGTAGAGAGTCTTTTGTCGAGTAGCATCGTTGGTGTGTCAAGTATTGCGTTGGTTTGTAGCAATGTATTTTTCTGCTGCTTAGGTGGCAATGAGACCGCACTATTGGTTAAGACACCAACGCTATAGCCTTCGTCGAGTCCCCATATGGCAAGCGATGCTGCAACTGTAATCGACAACTCTTGAATATCAGGGTCGGCTCCCTTCCAAATGTCTGAGTAGTTCCACACATCCAAGAGCACAAGCAGACGACGTAAGCTGCTCGGCTCGTATACCTTGCTTTGCAACACGCCTGTATGCGCGGTCTCTTTCCAATGAATACGGCGTGGTTCATCTCCAAGTTGATAGTCGCGTACACCCGCGACCTGGAGTGGGTCTTCCAAAAGACGACGTTGCGAGGCATAGTCGCCAAATGGGTGAAGCGATGCAAGCCCTAATGTTTCAAGTGGTGCAACCAGAGGATAGATCAGCAAACGTTCGGCAAGAGGAAGCGTGACATCAGATTCGAGCCAACCAAATGGGTCGCTACTACGCAAGCGGATCGGTCCAAAAGTATGCAGACCACGTGAGAGGCACCGTATATGATAGCGACGCGTCACGCGTTGTAGCGGACCCAATAACCAGGTTGTCGCCAACATGTCCTGGCTGACCCGTTGTAGGCGTAACTCTTGCTTTTTCAGTACGGTCAGTGTAGGTGTAATCGCGTCTTCAACACTCAACGATGGTAGAGGCAATAGTTTTTGATTCTCGATATGAATTGAAAGCGTCACCTCTTCTCCAAAGAAAAGATGTTGCTGGTCCACCTCTTGCCATACCACAAGGCGACGCAATGCGTAACGATACCACAACGCTGGTACAAACGCGATAATGAGCGTGAAGAGTGCAGCAACAAATACCAGTGGTTGACTTGTTACCACACCTACTATTAAAAGGGCGAGAGACAAGAAATACCACGGGCGACGCTTCCTGAGCATGTCCTTATCAATCGAAAGGGAAGCAGAGTCGGTGTTCATCACGGCTATAAGCCCTTGCTGAGTGTTGGTGCAATTCTCTCTACAGGAACGGCTACAGAGCGAATAATGTTTTCCATAAGTTCCAGGCTACGCTTGCCGCGCATTCGGGTGCGCGTCGTGGTAAGCAGACGATGAGCCAATACACGTGGTGCGAGATATTTCACATCGTCGGGTTGCACATAGTCGCGCCCCTGTATCGCTGCATATGCCTCACAAGCGCGATAGAGGGCGAGTGTACCACGTGGACTAATACCAATCTGGATAGCAGGATTGTTGCGAGTTGCGCGCACTATCGCCAATAGATACCGTTCCACGGCTGGTTGCCAACGCACTGAACGAACAGCGTGTTGCAGTTCAATAATGTGTTCCGCACTGATGACGGATTGCAGGGCGTCAAGCGGGTCATCATATTTAAAACGATGCAGAATTTCTTGTTCCTCATCCTCGGTCGGGTAGCCGATCTGTACGTTTAACAAGAAGCGGTCAAGCTGTGCCTCTGGCAGTGGAAATGTGCCTTCCAGTTCAAGCGGATTTTGAGTTGCCAGTACAAGAAAAGGTTTTGGTAGTGGAAGAGTATCACGGTCAATCGTGACCTGCCGCTCTGCCATTGCTTCGAGCAGTGCTGACTGTGTGCGCGGTGTGGTGCGATTGACCTCATCGACAAGCAATATTTGCGCGAACACTGGTCCCTGCCGAAACACAAATTCACTTTTGCCTTGGTCAAAGTAGCTCACACCAATAATGTCGCTTGGTAGCAAATCAGGTGTGCCCTGCACACGTTGAAATGTAGCACCTAATGAGCGTGCTAATGCCTTCGCCATCACCGTTTTGCCCATTCCTGGTACGTCCTCAAGCAACACGTGTCCATCGCTGAGTAGAGCAACCAGCAACAGCGTAATAATATCGCTTTTACCAATAATCATGCGTGCTACATTGTTCCGAATAGTATCGGCAACACGTTGTACTGAGGACAACGAGGTAGAACTATTATCAGTGTTCATTGTATGGCATCTCCCATTGCTCGTCGAAAAAGAAGGTGTGTTGTTTCTTATTATATATAACACGTTGCCTCGCCCGTAGGGACCGAGTTATTGCGTCCTTGTCAGCAATTGAAATGCTAGAGGGACGTGATACATCGGTCCCTACAGGCAATATGATGTCACAAAATAACGTGGATACGTTGTTTGTAGGGGTCTAATTCCATTACACCCTCTTGGCATAGCACAATGTTAGAAGGCATGGTGAATGTTTCAACATCCTTCAACATGGTCAATCGCCAAAAGGGTGTAATAGAATTAGACCCCTACGGGCGGTTTGTATCCCCAATTCATCAGACCTGTCCATACCACGATTACTCTTGCGATAGGAAAATGCTTTTGACCTCTGTGTACAATTGTACAGCGTTCATGCCCATTTCGCGTCCCATGCCACTCTTTTTGTAGCCCCCAAAGGGTGCCTCTGTATGGACGCTGTGATTGGAATTGACGGATAACACACCCGCATGAATGCCTTTTGCGACGCGAATGGCGCGTCCAATGTCGCGTGTCCATACCGACCCAGACAGGCCATATACCGTGTCGTTCGCAAGCTGAAGGGCTTGCTCTTCTGTATCGAACGGGATAAGCGAGACGACAGGGCCGAATATCTCTTCTTGAGCCACACGGAGTTGGTTGCTCTCGTGTGTGAGAATACTTGGTTGCAGAAAATAGCCGTCCTCGCCATGTGCTATGCTTGGAATAGTGCCTCCCTGCACTACTTGCGCACCCTCCTCACGACTCAATGCAATATAGTCAAGCGAACGTTGGCGTTGTCCCGCCGAGACGAGCGGGCCAATTTCCGTTGTTTCGTCAAGTGGCTGACCAATCCGTAGTGTGGCTGTACGTTGCGAGAAACGTTCAATAAATTCCTGATAGATTGAACGTTGCACTAGAATGCGCGAACGCGCACAACAGTCTTGCCCTGTGTTGCCGAAAGCAGCAGAGACGGATGCATTCACGCATCGCTCTAACTCGGCATCAGCGAACACGACGTTGGCGGCTTTGCCCCCAAGCTCAAGTGATACACGCGTAATATTGTTGGCACAGAGACGCATGATACCCGCGCCAACCTCAGTTGAACCCGTAAACGACACCTTCGCTACCTGTGGATGCGTGACTAACGCGTCCCCTATAGACGTTCCAGGTCCCGGTAGTACGGAGATGACGCCAGAGGGTAAGCCAGCCTCCATCAAAATATCGGCTAGCTGCAATACCGAGAGCGGTGTAAGCTGTGCAGGCTTTACAATAATTGTATTGCCACAGGCCAACGCGGGCGCAATTTTCCATGAGGCAATGACAAGCGGAAAATTCCACGGCGTAATCAGGGCGCAGACGCCAACTGGTTCGCGTAGCGTGATTTCAATGCCTGCATCCTGTACCGGAAGCGTCTCACCTGCTATCTTGTTCGCTGCTCCACCCCAGTACTCAAGCACGTTGGCGACCAGACTCATCTCCCCTCGCGCATCCTGAATGGGCTTGCCTGCGTTACGCGCTTCGAGCACTGCCAGTATTTCCAACCGCTCGCGTACCAGCACCGATGCCTTGAGAAGAATACGCCCACGCTCAGTCGCGCTCAACCTCGACCAGCTTCCCCCTTCAAGCGTCTTGTACGCGATTTGCACAGCTCGCGCAACATCCTCTACGCCCGCCTCGGCAACCGTTGCAAACGCTTTACCCTGCCCCGGCTCGATCACGTCAAAGGTTCTGCCCTCGGTTGCAGGGACGCGCTCGCCTCCTAGCACCAAATATTCAGTATCCATTTTGTCTCCTTGTATAGAAATATATATCTATATAAGGATATCATAGTACGTGAATAAGTTCGATGAGAGAAAGTGTAAATTTAGGTAATATTGGTAACATTCTCTCTATAATGGCTCTATAAGCTGTTTTAGAGAGTATAACAATGTTACATAACCTCCTGTTTTTTTAGGGAACATTGTGTAACGTTTTACGTAGAAACCTTCGTAGGGGTCTAATTCTATTACACCCTTGTGGGCAATTAAGAATATTCACAGGATTGATGCAACGTTTTTACTATGGTCTTTAATGTGGTCAATTGCCGAGAGGGTGTAATGAATTAGACCCCATAGGCGTCAAGTTAAGGATTGCAGAGCTTTGAAAGGAGGAACCCATGAGACTCTTCCGAGTGGCTTCTCAAGCCAATGCCGCAATTGCCCTCTACGAACAAAGGAGCTATTGTCTGGCAAGGAACGCTCTCACGTTTTGCGAGTCTACAATCCTTGTGAACTGGCTTGAGAAGCCTCTTCGCACATAAGCTCATCTTTGCTTAACTTGACGCCTATGGGGTGTAATGAATTAGACCCCTACAATATGGTTAACTGTGTACTATGCCGTAATCAAACCATAC
>CAXUHF010000117.1:0-9309 GCA_964250765.1 uncultured Ktedonobacteraceae bacterium
AGGGCGCCCGCAAGGGGACGCCCCTCCCATATGACATGGCTCCTCATGCGCGTTCGCATATGGGAGGGGCGTCCCCTTGCGGGCGCCCTTGCTCCAGCCACATCAAGATTGACAGTCTACTACAGCATTCTGTATAGCTCACGAATTATCTGGTATTCAATGTAACTTCCCCTATTGGCTGAGACGTGGTATAGTGCGTATGGCAGTTTCGTTTATCACCGAAATTGATGAGCTAAATATTATAGAAAATTTGGAGTAAGTGTATGACGCAAAGTAGTGAGCAAATAGGCAAGGAAGCTCATGCTCAAGTCAAGACAATACTAGTGGTAGAAGATGACATCTATATTGGTGAGGTTCTGGTGCAGGCTATTACGCAGGAGACACCATTCTTAGCTGTTCTCGTACAAAGCGGAGATGAGGCGCTCAACACGGTTAAAGGCATCAAACCAAATCTTTTCATTCTCGATTATCAATTGCCCCATATGAATGGCATCGAATTATACGACGAGTTACACACGAACGCGGACTTTGAACAAGTTCCTACACTCATGATAAGCGCACAATTGCCAATCAAAGAGCTAAAAAAACGCCATATTAAAGGTATGAACAAGCCACTTGATCTGGATGAGTTTCTACAAACCATCGAGCACTTCCTAGCTTGAACACTACTAACAATAACTCTTTTTTAAGAGATAATGTCTTGTTTCTAGTTACCCTTAGAGTGCAGGGAGAAATGACCATCCAGGGCTTCTAGTAGGTCCTGAAAGGCTTTGACCAGGAGGTGGTTGCTCAATTGATAGTAGACGATGTTGCCCTCACGACGTGATGTGACCAGTCCTGCCTCAGCAAGTTGGCGTAAATGCTCGGATGTTGTTGCGGCTGAAAGTCCTATTGTTCGCGCGATATCACCCGAACGTCGCTCAGGCAAGACAGCATCACCGTTTGCATCTGGTACAGAAAGTAGTTCAAGAATATAACGGCGACTGGTGTCACAGACAAGTGAAAGAAAGTGATCCACGTATGCATCTACCTCTGGTGGACGGCGTGGTACTTTTTCGCCTGTATGCTCTTGTGACGAGTCTAACATAGACATATAAGGTACTCTCCTCCATAAGCACAAATCTGGGAAGAAATGAACTTTCATAGTTCATGGCAGAACTGGAAATTTCTCGACCAGAGTATGATATCTTCTCAACGCTATACAAGCAAGTGCAACTAGACAGCAACTTGTAAGGACCGATTCATCGCGTCCTTGTGAGCGGTCGATCGCCGGGAGGACGCGATACATCGGTCCCTGCGGTTCGCATTTTCTCTTGGCTATGTTATAATTCCGCCAATGTACATTTTTCTCACGACGGACTCATGCATTTCCGTAAATGGACATGGCAAAAAGAATACGCCGACGAGAGAGCAGGTATACTCTATACCTTGGAGAGGTTGTTACGATGATCATTGGGAAGATTGTGAAGTCGGATTCACATATCAACTACGTGTGCCAAATTTATGGGACACATGAGGTACAAGAAAAACCTGGGCCAGCCGATTATGCCTTTGGGCGCTTTGTACGTGTTGCCCTGCGCCCTCCTGAAGCTGACTATGATCTTTATGCGTTCACAAATGAGAACAAAGACCCAACAACCTACGCAGTGGGC
This sequence comes from uncultured Ktedonobacteraceae bacterium, assembly GCA_964250765.1. Lineage (GTDB taxonomy): Bacteria > Chloroflexota > Ktedonobacteria > Ktedonobacterales > Ktedonobacteraceae > JBBQVS01. Next base: position 1,653 of record CAXUHF010000117.1, read on the forward strand.
GTTATTTATGATACTATTCTGCAAAATCCCGCGTTTGGCTCACTTGGTCCACGACTCTCGAATGAGACTCAAGTTGAACTCTTCTCGCCCGACTATATTTCTGAAAAAGCTATTCTTACCTATGTTATGATTTTAGGCATGATCGAGCAACGTACAGTACGCGGCGAAACGCCTGAATACCTGTCCACAACACATGGTGTCCCTCTACTATCATTAGAACTCGATAGTGAGATCGAAACTATGACCGATGAAGATGTACGCGCCTTTCACTTTTTCAATGACCCAGGAGGGCCAGGAGAGACGAGTCAACCCTATCGGGAGGATGCCTATCTGCACATGGGCTACCTACCACATATCATCTCGCAGCGCAATAGCCTCCTCCCAATGGTAACGTTGCGTATCATTGACCAGCTAGAGCGTCTATTTCCACAAAATCTCGCGCTACTCTCGATTGTTAAACGCAACTTCGCCTGGCGACTTAAGGTGGAGACAACGGGATAAAAGAAGGGGTTATTTTTATCATGCAACAATCCCACGCTACACAACCTGTCACACATCCTGTTCCCGTTCGTAAGCCTGTGGGCATCACAAAAGGGCCGGGGGAAACTATTCATGAGTATACCTTTGTCTCGCGTGACGATGAGCAGCAGCTCAAAAACGGCGAGTATGTGTATTATGAGTTACCGGACCCAGAGCAAACAGGACTAAACGGGCATACGCCTTTACGCCGTGTACTTGGACGCATCCTGAAACGTGTGCCGCTACAGCTCTATCCCGATACATTTCTCGGTGAACCAGAGATCGCGCCCAGTCAGGTAGCAGCAATGGTGGGCTATAACTCGCACACGAACGAGTTGTTTGAACTGCACGTTGCTATCATGGGCTATTATGACTATATGACAGGCTCGTTTATCAATCCCTGGATTCCACCGCAGTCGGGTAAACAAATATTTCTTGCCGACAATATTATGCTTGCAGAGGTGTTAAGCCGCAAACAGGACAAGCAAAGTGGTTCAGCAACAATTGGCTCCTTGCTCACGCGTTCAGTTGGCGCGGTTCCTATTGTACTTTCGGTGAAGGATGTTGTCAGTACACATCTCGCGATTATCGCCAGTACGGGTGCCGGTAAAAGTTATCTTGCGAGTGTTGTGATCGAAGAGTTGATGCAGCCGCATAACAAAGCCTGTGTCCTCATCGTTGACCCACACGGCGAATATGGGACATTAGACCGCATCATGAACTCGCCCCACTTTCAAGAACCAGCCGAGGGACGCAGTAGCGGCTATCAAGCACAGGTTAAGGTGTACAAGCCAGAAGAGGTCAAGGTACGTATCTCATCGCTCAACATGGGCGATATGCGCCACTTACTCACGGAGATGACTGAGAAGCAACAGTACCTGCTCAGTCGTGCTATGCGCCATGTGAAGGAACGCAAAAAAGGCACACCGTGGGGCGTTGCCGATCTCAAACAATCCATTAAGGCTGTCTCAAAGCAAAAGGACGATGAGGAGAATGAAGGTGCCGATGACTCAAGCACCGTTCACGCGCTCAACTGGCGCGTCGAGCAACGCTTTGAGAATAGCTTCACCTTCGATGATACGCAACATCTCGACCTACCCGAAATCTTTAAGCCCGGACAATGTACGGTGCTACAGCTAAACGATGTAGATGAACGCGATCAACAGGTGATTGTGGCAACTCTGTTACGCCGACTCAATACAGCACGTATGGATACCGAGCGTGGCAAGGTGCATTCGGGCGAGACGTATCTACCCTATCCTGTCTTCATTCTGCTCGAAGAAGCGCATCACTTCGCACCGAGTGGGACCGATGTTGTCTCAACATCCATTCTCAAACAGGTACTTGCCGAAGGTCGTAAATTCGGTATTGGTGTTGGCCTGATTAGCCAGCGTCCTGGCAAATTGGACGCCGACGTGTTGAGTCAGTGCCAGACGCAATGTATAATGCGTATCGTCAACGAAATCGACCAGAAGAGTGTCGCGTCAGCCATTGAAGGCGTTGGACGTGACTTGCTGAATAATCTGCCTGCGCTCTCTAAGGGACAGGTGATTGTCGCGGGTGCGGGTGTCAATACACCTGTAATCTGTCGTGTGCGAACTCGTCATACACCACATGGTGGCGAAAGCAAGGACGCCCCAGATATGTGGCGTACCTACTTCAGTAGCGATACTCAAGAGAGCAAGAAGCGAAGCGAGGCTCCACTCAACGGCAACAAACCGTTCAATTTATTGAGGTAGTTGTACATCAGGGGCAAGGGCACCCACAAGGGGATGCCCCTCCCATACAACATCGCTCCACATGCACGGTTCGTCTATGGGAGGGGCATCCCCGAAGCCGCATTCGGGGAATGATGAAGGCAGCGAGTGCCCTTGTAACCCTTGCATATAGATAGAGGTATATATGACAGGTCGGACTGTACTTTACTCATCGGCGGTTGTCGCACTCTTAGCGTGGATTGCTGTTGCGCTTTTTACGCGTTTTGTGTCGCCAACGAGCATCATCGCATTCACAACGCTCTTCATACTGTTGTGTGTCGCACTTACATGTACATTGACACCTATTACCTATGGTATTGGTCTTCGCTTGATCACTTCGCATATTTATCGTGCGACAATTAGTCATGCAGTGCGTCAGGCACTCCTTTTGTCACTTGCGGTTATTCTCAACCTGATATTATTGTCCTTGCATAGTTGGAATATTTTTACAGGTCTGATTATTCTCGCAGCTGCCGCTGTCGTCGAAGTCCTTTTCCTGGCTCGCAAGTAAGTTCCGAGTACATCATGGCTACACACGTCCTCATTCTTCGTCCTGGCGCGCTCGGTGATACCCTGCTTACCTTTCCCCTCTTACGCGTACTCAAGACGCAAAATGAGCATACACACATCACGTTTGTGAGCAATCCTGCTGTTTTACCTCTCGCGCATATGTTCGAGCTTGCCGATGTCGTTTTTGACTATGGAGCAGTCGAGTGGAGTCAACTCTTTTCGGAGGCTGGCATTCGCTCTCCATTTCTGCGCAACATCATGAAGCATATGGACCGTGCTATCTGTTGGGTACGTGACCCAGACGAGATTGTTCAACGCAATCTTCATGCAGTTGGCATTCAAGATGTAATAGTTGCCCCTGGTCGTCCGGCAGAAACAAGCGGATTGCACATAGTAACGTATCTAGCAAATGCTATAGGCATAACGCTCACCGAGCAGGAACGCTTGCAACCATTTTCCTCTGGCCCCTTAATTGATGCTCAGGGTATCGCGCTTCACCCTGGAAGCGGAGGTGCCGCGAAATGCTGGCCCATAACGCACTTTGCGGAGATTATTCCAGCGTTGTGGCAACAGAGCATCCCTGTTCTCCTACTAGCAGGACCCGCCGATATCGAACGCCTTGACGCACTACTACAACTCATTGGAACTCCGCACACTCCCTCGCTACTCAAAATAGTTGTGAACGCTCCTCTAATTGAGGTTGCGGAGCATCTGCGACACTACAAAGGCTATCTCGGCAACGACTCAGGTATTACACATCTTGCAGCGATGCTGGGCATACCAACTATTGTCTTGTTTGGGCCAAGTAGTCCTACAACGTGGAGACCAGTTGGACCGCGTGTATATGTATTATATAAGACTGAGCTAGAGAATCTTCCGATAGAAACTGTGCTCAATACGATCATGACAGTTCTCAACGCACAACTGTAGGAGTTTAATTCATTACACCCTCGCGGCGATGCACAATTTCGGAGGGATATTGAAATGCTTTTCACATACCCTAACATTTGTACGATGCTAGCAGGGTGTAATGAATTAGACCCCTACAATTGCCTATGTAACGTGATATTCTACCTATTGCACACGTATATTCTCATACCCTATACTATGTTCGCGCTCTTCTTATTTCTTTCTACGAAAGCAAGGACTATTTTATGCTCCAGACTGATGAGATACGCAAGATTCAGGAGGCCACGCGTGCTATTCGCCATAATACAGGGCGCGTGATTATTGGCAAGGAAGAGGTGATAGACCTGCTGATGGTTGCGCTCCTGTGCGAAGGGCATGTCCTCTTTGAAGATGTCCCTGGTATAGGCAAAACGACGTTAGCAAAAGCGTTGGCGAAATCATTAGGTTGCTCCTTTCAACGTATTCAATTCACTCCCGATCTTCTACCCTCTGATATTACAGGTATCACCTTCTATAACCAAAAGCACGGTGAATTTGAATTTCGCCCCGGTCCTCTCCTTACACAAATTGTTCTTGCCGATGAGATTAATCGTGCCACGCCACGAACACAATCCGCTCTGCTCGAAGCGATGGAAGAGCGACAAATTACCATCGAGCGTGAGACAATGGCACTGCCACGTCCCTTTATCGTCATCGCCACACAGAATCCGGTTGAGTTAGAGGGCACGTTTCCACTGCCGGAAGCACAACTAGACCGTTTCTTGATGCGTTTGCGCCTAGACTATCCTAGCCAGTCAGAAGAACGCCTGATTCTACAGCGTTTCAAAGAGCAACAGCCACTACAGGACCTCCAACCTGTTCTGGATGCCGCAACACTACAAGGACTGCAAAGGAGTATTCGCGGCATTCATATAGAACCTGGAGTGGAAAACTACATTGTTGAGCTTGTACGTGCAACACGAATACATAGCGCGGTTGAACTCGGTGTAAGCCCCCGTGGTACACTTGCCCTTTACCGCGCAACACAGGCATACGCCGCAATTCATGGACGCAACTACGCCATTCCTGACGATGTAAAACAACTTGCACATGTTATTCTCGCGCATCGCATGATTGCCACCAGTCAATCCCGGATGCATGGTGATGTCATGGAACAGATTATCGACGACGTATTGCGCAGCGTTGCGGTGCCGGTTGAATCATGAGTACTCATTATCCAGAGCCTGAATTTCAAAAACGGGCAACTATTCCAGGCATGAACCGAGTTCTTCGTCCGTCACCACGCATAAAGAACGTATTTGAGATACAGCAAGATACGGAAAGCCGGGAGGACCGCACGCTCAGTAGACGTTGGTATTACCTTGGCGTTGGGCTACTCATACTGGGTATTCTTTTTCGGCAACCACTTTTTGTTGTTGTGGGCCTCCTGCTCACGCTCATTCTCGCTATGATAGACATCTGGTCGCTGTACTGCTTGCGCAATGTATCCTATCGACGAACACTGAGCGCGAAGCGTGTCCTTTTTGGTGAAGAAATAACGCTCTCACTTGTGTTAGAAAACACGAAGATACTTCCGCTTCCCTGGCTGGAAACAGAGGATGTGATTCCAAAAGCGTTGGACATTCAGGATCAAACGGTGCGCTCAAGTGGAATGAGGAATGTCTTCACACTGGATTGTCTCTTTAGTTTGCGCTGGTATGACCGTGTAACGCGCCATTACACGATACGCTGTAACGCACGTGGTGTGCATACCTTTGGACCAACAAAACTGCGTAGTGGCGATGTCTTTGGCTTTGCTACGCGTGAAGCAGAGTTACTCACGTATCAGTTTGTACTTATCTATCCATTAATTGTGCCTATCACAAACCTTGGTTTACCAGCACGTCATCCATTTGGAGACCGACGCGCTCCACGGCGTCTGCTAGAAGACCCGGCACGTGTCGTAGGTGTGCGTGATTATGTGTATGGCGATAGTCTACGACGCGTCAATTGGAAAGCTACTGCGCGCACGCTTCAGATGCAAAGCAAGGTGTATGAAGCAAGCACAACGTATACAATTGTCCTGTTTCTTAATACAGCCGCGCGACACGACAATTATTACGGTATTCAGCCTGAACTACAAGAACTCTCAATCTGTGCCGCCGCATCGCTCACAGATTGGGCGATGAACCAGAACTACGCAGTTGGTCTATATGCTAATGGTAGTCTATACCTACCAGACGAACCACACGTCGTCACTAATGATATAGATGAGCCAGATGAGGAGGTACGTGACAAAAGCGAACGTGTAGAGGCTACGATAGAAGCTCTACGTAAAAGACGGCGTATTCATATTGCCGCATCGAGCAATGAGACGCAGCGTCAGCGCATCATGGAGGTACTGGCACGTATACAGCCTTACTTTGGGACCAACATCGAGGATGTATTGCAGGCCGAACGCACACATCTGCCATCCGGCGCAACAGTTGTCGTCATCACCACCACAATGAGTGACCGCCTGATAGATACACTTGCACGGGTACGTCAGAGTGGTCATGCTGTAAGTATTCTCTTCGTTGGAGACTCGCCCATATCCATTAAAATAGCAGGTGTCACTGTCTATTCCATAGGTGGAGAAGATACCTGGAATCAATTCGCGGCAGCTTATAGTACAGAAGCAGGACATACTGAGTCCAATTTGCCCGAACTGCACCTATAAAACACATAAAAATAGAGTATTCTATGGTGAGGCTCGCTGCACTTGAGCACTAGTACTATGTCTGCCGAGACGATGAAGCGCATATACTATTCAGCAAACACACTATTCACTATCTGAATACTCATATATTGAGTATAAAAGAAAACATAGCAAGAGTCAAGTATCACCCTAGACGAAACAGACAAAAAAACGTATGATGATACATACAAACATCTTGATACATGATAGGGGACTTTGATGTACGCGAATGATAAAAATTCGCACACAAATCCGTTCGACGATGAGCGGATACTGTATAGCGACCTTGAGCCAGATGAGGAGTCTTCACGCTCTTTAACAACGTTCGGACAACGCATCTTCAAGCGTTTTGGCATCAAAGTGGTGACGCATGCCGTAATCGAAGAGGAGAATGACGAGGGCGATTTTGATATTCGCATCACATATGTGCCTGATGATGTACTCGCCTCCAACACAGAACCAGACCTGTTAGAAGTGCGTCTCGTAACACTTGGGAAAGACGCATGGCAACGTACATCGCACAAACGTTTGCTAACTAGTCTTGTGCTGCTATTCCTGGTCATACTTCTTGTTGGCATCTCTTTATTTGGACATATATCATCCAACCTCTTTCCGCTTCCGTCAACATCGCCACAAGCAGCATCGACGACGCATTTCACGTACAATGATACACCTCCTAATAGGACGGAGACTAATCATGTATCAGTAGAGCCTGATAACGCGGTTGTTATAGCAGCACAAGCTATGCCTCAATATTGTCCAACTGGCACAATGCTTGGACAAGGCAGACAGGTCGGCAATTTTCCCGTATGGCTATCAGGTATAGACGCTGAAACAGCAATGGTACACCTGCCTACGCTCGTCCTCAAAACGACAAAGGGGTGGAAGGGTTGGGTTGTCCACCTGCAGATAGCAGGCAGATACAGGTATCTCACTACCATTAACTTAACCGCATTCAATATCTATGGTGCCGCTACACCACTCTTTCACAATCCATACACATCTTTAGATAGCCCGCGTCTCTTTATTGATCCAAAGCATCCGATGGGTTTTCTGGGTGCGAACATTGCGCCAAATATAGGTACCTGGGATATCTCGCTGTACCTTCCCAACGCGGGTTGTTATGCGATCAGCACTTCCTGGGGTCAAGGGCACTGGTTGATAAACTTTGCGGCTGGTCGATAAGTGGGGGTTAAAACGGGAGGGGGTTGACGGGAGTGGGGGGAGGCCGGGCGGTTTTTTTGTG
>CAXUHF010000117.1:9319-10804 GCA_964250765.1 uncultured Ktedonobacteraceae bacterium
CGTGGGTAAATGGGCAGTGGTTTATAAAGTTTGGGGCTGGGCGAAAAGTGGTTAAAAAAACGAATGTTGATGACGGCATTGCCTGCATCACCTTCCGTTTGTATCAGCACTTATAACGTATCGCCCACTAAAGCGTCGCGCTCCAATGGACCAATCGCGGCTATGGTGAGCGGGTTGAGTGGTGAATAGCGATGCAGAACACTCAAGACTTGTTCTTGCGTTACCGAGTCAATGGCCTCTTTGATCTCCTGAACCGTTTTGATTTTGCGCTCGTACCACCAGGAGCGGGTGATGGCACCCATACGCGCACCAGAACCCTCACTACGCATAATAGTCTCGCTCTTGAGTTGCACTTTGGCGCGTTCCAGTTCGTCGGCGGTGATACCGTCTTGTTCTAGTTTGCGCAGTTCGTTGATAATCACCTCAAGACACTCATGGCCTTGTTCTGGCGTAGTGCCAGCGTAGACACGCATGGCCCCGATATGCTTGTTTCCGGCGAGGCTTGCGGAGACACCATAGACCAATCCGCGCTTCTCACGGACCTCGACGAAGAGACGCGATGCCATATTGCCACCAAGTATCTCACTGATAATCATACCTGCATAATAATCGGGATCAGTGTAATTAGGGAATGGGAACATCATGCCGAGGTGTTCCTGCTGACCCTCTTGATACTCTAACGACACACTCGTTGTGGGATGTGGCTCCTGTATTGACGAGGGTGCAACCTGCCCTTCCCAGTTACCAAACAGGCTCTGCATACGCTCTACAACATGGTTCCAATCAAATTTGCCAGCTATAGAGAAAAGCGTGTTATCTGGCTTGTAACGATCCTGCCAGAAATCCTGTAAATCCTTGCGCTGCAATGTACGTACACTTTCATCTGTGCCAGATGCCAGACGTGCAAGCGGTGTTCCTTTATAGAAGTTGGCTCGCACGATATCGAAGATGCGGCTCATTGGCTCATCATCACGACGACGGATTTCCTGTAGAATGATGTTGCGTGTCTGGTCTAACTCACTCCTGGGAAACGTGGGAGTGAGCAGCAATTCATGAATCAGATCAAGCGTGGCGTCAAACTTGGTGTTAACAATTTGCGACCACACCTGCGTGGTCTCCATACCTGTTCCCGCCCCTTTACGCGCCCCAAGCGACTCGAAGGCTTCGTTGAGAGCACGTGCATCGCGTTTTTTCGTGCCTTGAAACAGCATGTATTCAAAGAGGTGTGCAAGTCCCTGCTTGTCTTCCGGCTCATGCACAACTGCTGCCTCAAGCTGAAAACCAAAGGTGATCGAGCTAAGGCTTGGCATATATTGCCCAATCAACTCGATGCCGTTAGGCAGCTTGTGATAAAAATAGTTTGGGGGAAGATTCTGTTGAATCTGTTGGTCATCGCTCATATATGTTACATGTTCCTTTCTGAACAGGGATGTATATGGAAATAAGCTTAGTATATCACAGAGAGGAGAACAAAGTGCCGACGAT
>CAXUHF010000117.1:10814-14723 GCA_964250765.1 uncultured Ktedonobacteraceae bacterium
GCATACATCGTCGGCACTTTGTTCTCCTCTTCTTATACATCGAACTCATCAATGATAGCATAAAAATCTTTGAGACGAAATGGCTCATCAAGAACCCTCAAATGTTGTAGTTGACCCTCGATGATAAGTGTTTCATAGTAGCCATTGTTCGAGACAAGCAGAATTGGCAGATCAGGTATGATTGTACGAGCTTGCTCTACAACCTGCCGCCACGAAAAGCTTGTTTTAGGATGGTCTCCAATAATCAAAAGTTCAAATTTCTGTTTACAACGGCATTGCATTGAAAGTCTTAATGCTTCCAAGCATGCAAAGGGTGTTTTATAGGTAGCTGGTTGATGATGCCGTAATCGTAAGGTGGCACACAACAAATCCCCTACCGACGTGACCTCGTCCAGCACACATATCCTCATAACTACGTCCTCTGCCTCCCTGCATATCGACAAACACTCGACGTAGTATAGCAAATAATTATTGTAAAGCTATTAAAAATTCGCTAAAAGTTTTCCCTAGAGATAGGGGATGCCGTCTCCCACGTCATCTCCGTCTCCCACGTCATCCCCTAAACAGAACGACGAGTAAATGTGCTACAATTCATCTATTGATTTGCTCACAACGTCTAGTGGAGCGACTCTAGCCAGCGAAGGAGGCCGACATTGGATTTTTCTTTGACCGATGAACAGAAAATGGTGCAACAAACCGTACGTCGTTTCGTTGACCGCGAACTGATGCCACTTGAAAGCGAGGTGATGCAGAGCGAGGGCAAATATCACACAGGGATTGAGCCTAACCTGTACGCCTCATTGCAGGAGAAGGCGAAAGAACTGGGCTTCTGGGGCATCAACACACCTGAAGAGTACGGCGGCGCGGACCTGGGAGCCGTGATGACTGCGCTCATTGCGATGGAGATGGGACGTACTCTTGTTCCTTTCTCTTTCGGCGGAAATGCCGACAATATTCTCTATCATGGTAATGAGCAACAGAAGAAACAGTATCTCATTCCCACTATTGAAGGTGAGCGCAAATCATGCTTCGCGCTAACTGAGCCGGGAGCCGGTTCTGATCCTTCGGCGATTCGGACAACGGCGGTCAAGGATGGCGACTCCTGGGTTCTCAATGGGCAAAAAGTCTTTATCACAGGCGGCGATGAGGCCGATTTTGCGATGGTTCTCGCCGTGACAGACCGCACAAAGCCACCACAAAATGGCGGTGTCACCTGCTTCTTGGTAGACCGTTCAATGGGCTGGACCTCGCGCCCAATTCCTACAATGGGTGGCTGGTCTCCTGCTGAACTGTTCTTCGAGAATGTACGTGTACCAGAGGATCATGTCCTGGGTGAGATTGGACATGGCTTCTCGCTTGGTATGAAGTGGATTGGGCAAGGCCGCTGGCTTATTGCCTCGCGCTGTGTCGGCACCGCTGAGCGACTGCTTCAGATGGCGGTTGACTACTCGAAGCAGCGCGTCACCTTTGGGCAGGCCATCGCTGATCGTCAGGCCATTCAGTGGATGATCGCCGATTCCGCGGTTGAAATTCAAGCAACCAAATGGCTAGCCTTTCACGCGGCATGGAAAGCCGATCAAGGTATTGACAACCGCCACGAGGCAAGTATGGCGAAGCTCTACGGCTCCAACATGGTAAACCGTGTTGTTGACCGCGTAATGCAAATTCATGGTGGCATGGGCTACACCAAAGAGATGCCAATCGAACGCTGGTACCGTGACGTACGCGTGACTCGCATCTACGAGGGAACAGACGAGATTCAACATTTCATAATCGCACGTGATCTGTTGAAGGGCTATGTCAAGTTAGGCGCGTGGGAGTAGGCTGTAACGCTTCCCAAAAAGTGATTGTCAATGCTCTCAAAAGAGCATTGACAATCACTTTTTTGGGAAGCGTTATATATAATCCCATTCAACGTCTTCATGCTGAATAAACCACGCAGTTTGCTCGCCAGTTAAAAACAACCTGGGCATATAAAGATATGCAGTGTGTAAGTCGTGAGCAGAAGGTATCCATGAATCTCCCATCGCGAGTGGGAAACCACACATTTGCTCAAAAAGATTTTTTGATGAAAGCTTGACCACATGACCTTGTACAAATTGATATGACAAAATAGCTTGTTGACGTAATGCTTTCGTAAGCGTTGGAATATGGAGGGAGTAATTACTCTCTTGAGTGAGGCGAACGACGAGAAGCATTTCACCAATCTCTCGGTATTCTTTACGACCAAGAAACTCATCTTTCGTCTCTGCACAGCATTGAACAAACGTAGCCTCTACGACACAAGCAAGAGAGAGAGGCACCACCACTTCGATCAGCAACATAGAAAAGACTCCTCATACAAAACAAACAACGCATAAAACAAAAGAGGATACAAGAGGGGATTATGTCAAGAGAAAGTAGGAGTGTCAAATGGATATAAGCAGTTTTCACATTGCTTTAACACAATTTTAAAATTTTTAATATTGTTTTACTATGAACTTGCGACACGCTCATACGAAGAGATATAATAAGAGTCTGTAACAACGCCCTGCCTTCTACTACTAGCAGCAAGCAACACACGAAAGAAGCCGTCATGTCCCGCACTGAACACGCCCCAGAGCAAAAAAAACACGTACAAAAATGGTATGCACCTTTTACAAACGGGCTACTGTGGCAAAATCGTACCCTTTTGGCGGTCTCCTTGGCGGTCTGCGCAGCTTATTCGGGCGTTGGAATGGTCGGGCCAGTGCGGGTGCTATATGCGCAATCACGCGGTGCATCACTAACGATTATTGGCTTGATGGCCTCGGCCTATTTGTTCTCGAATTTTCTTTTTCAGTATCCTGTAGGCTGGCTAGCGGACCGTTGGGGACGCAAACAAGTGATGCTGGTTGGGTTGATACTGCAAGCCATCCTTTCTATCATATATCTGGTTGTTGCTGATCCAGTTGCGTTTGTAATACTACGCTTTGTAGAGGGCATAGGAACGGCTGCGTTATTGCCTGCCGCTCGCGCCTTGATTATTGACGAGATACCGGCAGAGAAGCAAGGTGAGGCGTATGGCATCTTTGGAGCTTTCTTCAATGCGGGTTTCTTACTTGGTCCAGGCATTGGTGGCTTCTTAGCAGCATTTGGTTACTCGGCTGCATTTATCGGTTCAGTTGTATTCCGTGTCGTTGCCGTTGGCATTGTGCTTCTGATGGTACGCAACACGCGTCCAGGACTTACGCAACCATTCACTACAAAACGTCGCTTCTCATATGCATCTCTTTTTACCTTGCCACTTATGGCGGCGTATCTCATCGCCTTTGGTGATTACCTGTATCTGGGCTTTGACCAAACGTTGATGCCGCTCTGGTTGCATGACCATCTTGGTGCATCGGTAACGCTCATCGGCTTCACCTATGTAATGTGGGCCATTCCAAATGTCCTCTTATCAGCATTTGGGGGACAGGTCGCGGACCGCACACGCTACCGTTCGCGGTTGATTCTTATCTTCGGGCTGGCACAGGTGCCACTCTATCTGATATATGGATTCGCCAATACAATGCTGGTTGTAATAATCGGCTTCACTCTACACGGCATCGTATATGCATTTATACAGCCCGCCATTGATGCACACGTGGCGGCGTCCTCAGCTAGCAATGTGCGCGCGCAGGTGCAGGGAGTCTATGGATCGATTGGTCTGGTTGGAGCGTTCGTTGGCGCGAGTGGCTTTAGCCAACTGTATAGTATCAATTTTCGCTACCCGCTCTTTGTCATGGGTATCGCATACGGTACCTGTGTGCTTATCGGTGGTCTCACAATCCTGATGCTAGAGCGTCGCAAATATTCTCATCTATAGCTTGCCAGTCAAACCAGGGCACCCCCCCCAGGGTGGGCCCACCCCAAAAAAAAAAAGGTGTTAAGAAGCGGTTTTTTTTTGTG
>CAXUHF010000117.1:14733-16633 GCA_964250765.1 uncultured Ktedonobacteraceae bacterium
GGGATGCCCCTCCCATACACAAAGAGGTTTGCGACATGCTGTTTATATGGGAGGGGCATCCCCTTGCGGGTGCCCTGCTCGCTTACTCCTTCCCGTTTTCGGCAACGTTCAGGATAATCGAGTCAATCAGTTGTTCTACGGGGGCGCGATCATCAGTGAAGACAGCACGGGCAGTATGTTCCTCCCGAATGTTACCATAGTTGATGCTTGTGTTCATCACGCTTTGTAGTGGTGCATTGGTCATAGCACTAGTGTTCGCCTGGAAGTTGCTGAGAGCGGTATGGGCGTTGGTGCCAATAATAATGCTATTGGAAAAGCGTTCAGTGTCGATGATGTAGACATTGGAAAAGACAGAGCGCATCGTCTGCGAGAGCGCGTTGACTAAACGGAAGTCGTTTGAAGTGTGTCCAGCGTTAATAACTGCGACACCATTTGAGGTGAGATGACCCTGGACCTCTTGGAAGAATTCGTGAGTGGTCAACTGGAAGGGAATATAGGGCTGCTGATAGGCATCTATACCAACAACATCGTATTTTTGTGAGGTGGTCTGCATAAAATAGCGTCCATCTTGCACCGTGACATGCAGGTTTGGCTCGTTCATGGCAAAGTATTGACGCCCCAGATTGACAATCTCCCCGTCAATCTCCACACCGTCAATCGAGACCGAGGGACCATAGACATTGGTAAACTCACGAGGAATTGTACCTGCACCCAGACCGATGATGCAAACTTTGTGCACCTGTTGCGGCGTGAATGGAGGCTTATTGAAGTAGGGCGCGACCATGAAGTAGTCCCAGGGACCAGTGGTGAGCACGCTGTCGGGATTATAAATCGAGTGAACGGCTAAGCCTTCGTTGAGCACAAGTTGCATCTCGTCCCCCACACGTACAACCTGAATGTAGTTGTAGGCCGACTCTTTTTCCGCGACCATTACCCCCCCATCACCGGTTCCGCTCGGCGGCTTGATCGGTCCCTGAATGCCAAAAAGCGTCAAACCCATTGGAATGAGCAGGAGGATCGAAAACAGGCTCCTCTTTCTGCTCTTTGGTACTGAGCGCATCCCATTCTCAAGCCCATTTTTATTCCCACGCGAACCGTTTCCACGCGACGCACTCAGTATGCCGACCAACGAGACGAGAAGGAGCGCAAGGGCAGTAGTAAAAAAGGTCATGTAGGTACCGAGATAAGGAATGAGGACAAACACGGGAAAGAATGTGCCAAAGATACTCCCAATAGTTGAGATGGCATAGAGTTGTCCAGCCGTGCGACCAGAGCGCACGACTTGCGCGGTACATAGGCGTATAGCAAACGGTGAGACACAACCAAGTAGAATCATGGGAATGGCGAATAGTAGAATGACAGAGACCAGCGAGCCATAAAAGACGCCAATAGAATAGGTGGCAAAGGCCAATTGTGACCAGCTAAGAATGGGACGCGAAAGAACAGGAATGATACTTATCATCAAGGCCGCAACCGCCGTTAAGCTATACAAGACAACCGGACGAGGATAGCGGTCGGCGATTCGTCCGCCAGCATAATAACCAATTGTGAGATAGAGCAGAATGAGGCCGATCAGGTTCGCCCACACAAACAACGATGTACCGAAGTAAGGTGCGAGCAAGCGCGAGGCCGCGAACTCTACCGAGAGCGAGGCCGCGCCTGCAACCAGCACAAGGACAATTAGCCAGATGCCTTGAAAGCTACGGTTAGATGGTTCAACCACCGCCTTCTCTTCTACCGAAGCGTTTTGTGGGCTAGGAGTAGTAGTGGACATAGATACAAACTCGCTTTCCATTGTTGACATGTCAAGACAGTTACCATTTCCATCAGGTTATTTAAAAGTTTCTAGGGCACCCGCAAGGGGATGCCCATACGCATCAGGATAAGACTTCATCCACCG
>CAXUHF010000118.1:0-16573 GCA_964250765.1 uncultured Ktedonobacteraceae bacterium
AAACTGGAACCCTTGCGGTTCCAGTTTCCCCTACAAGCATAGAGTGTTATCTGATACTATCTCTTTCTTTTTTCTTGCGTGCTTTTGCCTCAGCCTTATTAAGATTTTCGGTCACTCTAAACTGAACTATTTTGCGTATGAGTTCCAGTGGTAAGGGCTGATTAATGGGAAACTTTACAGCACCCTTCGTATACTCGTACTCGGATAATTCATTCTTGAATGCCTCAATCCCACTTGCTGTTGGATACAATCCTATATAATTTTTTAGCGCAGCAAAATAGACTAAATTTCCGTGCTGCGCGAATGCAGGCATTTGATAGCTTATGCACTCCTCTACATCAGGCGCGGCAGCTTTAATAGTAGCTCGTACTGCCTCTAGGAGTGCTTGTATATCTTCAGGAAAGGTGGCGATATACTCGTCAATTGAGCGAAAACCTTCTTTGTTGTTTTCCATGAGCTTTCTCTTTTCTCCTATTACGATAGGTCTTTACACGCCATGTCGAGGATATCGACGATATGCATGACGCGCATCGAAGAGCCGATGCGTTGTAAGCCGCTTTGCAATTGGAGGAAACAGCCAGGGTTGGCAGTAACTACAATATCTGCTTGTGTTTCGGTTGTATGGGTTAGTTTGCGGTCCTGTAGCTGGCGCGACATTACTGGCTGTGTCACGTTATAGATGCCAGCACTTCCACAACATACCGCCGACTCTTGCATCTCGACCAGTTCGAGACCAGGAATGCGGCGAAGCAACTCGCGAGGTTGTGAACTGATACGTTGCGCGTGAATGAGGTGACAAGGCTCTTGATATGTCACTCTTAAAGGGACAGGACGCAGGGGTACAACAAATTGACGCGTCACAAGGAGTTCTGAAATATCGCGTACCTGCGCACTGAAACGTGCGGCGCGTTCAGCGTATACAGGGTCTTCATGGAGCAGATGAGCGTATTCTTTCAAAGCGGCACCACAACCAGCAGCATTGTTGATGATATACGTTGCCCCACTTTGCTCAAAGGCATCGATATTTCGTCGAGCCATAACTCTCGCCGCATCCATATCGCCCGCATGAACGGTTAATGCTCCGCAACAGCCTTGACGCTCTGGCACAACGATGGTACAACCAGCGGCTTGCAATACACGTATCGTGGCACGGTCTGTCTCCGCGAATGCAGTGCTCATGATGCAACCAGCAAAAAGCGCAACACGCATCTCTTCTACAGTAGATACAGGAGATGGTTTATACTGCTGGCGATCAGGAGTAAGGAAGTACGCAGGAAATTTGGGTAGAAGTCGCTCCATTTCCTGTAAGCGTAGTAAGCGCAGTATGCCAAGATGTCGTGCAAGCCACTGGATACCAAAGTGCTGGTAGAAATAGAGCAAGCGACTGAACAGGCGAAAGAAGTACATATTTCCAAAGAGTTGGCGAAATACGGCCCAGCGTAGTCCTCGCTTCGCGGGTGAGCCTGGGTCCGCACGCTCTATCTGCGTGCGCGCAGCTTCTACCAGTTTGCCATACTCGACACCTGAAGGACACACATCCTCACAGGCACGACAATCCAGACACTGATACATTTGCTCGACGAAACCAGAGTCGGTCACGCTCAAACGTCCATCGGCAACAGCTTCCATCAGATGAATACGTCCACGTGGTGAAGAGGTCTCATTGAATGTTTCTAAATAGGTAGGGCAATATGGTAAGCACAGACCACAATGAATGCAGCTTTGAATGATTCTATCCTCTGGCACATCACGCCCTACAAAGCCACGTTTTATCGGTGTAATAAGTTGCTGTTGATGTATCACGGAGCAGTAGCTTTCTTACTAGCATTTGATAATCGTAGGGACCAGATTTATCGCGTCCGAGGCGCAATTCATTGCGCGAGACACCCGTTACACATTGTATAACATATTGTGATTGCAAGCATAGGCGATAATACAATTTGACAATTTCATGCAGATACGTTGATTGTAGGGACCGATTTATCACGTCCTCTTAGCCTCTTCAATCGCCAACAAGGACGTGATAAATCGGTCCCTACAGTGTTGTCTTTGTGGCGATAGCAATGAGGTCAGAAAGCAGCCCTTGCCCTGTTTCCAGGCGTCCAGCACCAGGACCGATAATTGTTACGGATGATAGTGTATCGGTTTCTAACGTGATTGCGTTCATTGCCCCATCAACGCGTGCAAGTGGGTCACTCAGGGATAGTTCAATCGGTTCGACACGCGCCTCAAGCGGCGTATCCCCCAGTTCATGCGTTGCCTGTAACGAGGCAATAAGCTTAATACGAGCGTTATTGTTGGCTGCTTGTCGCATATGTTCTTTTGTAATTGTGGTAATGCCCTGTCTTACGACCTGATCGGGCTTGATAGAATGACCGAACGCGAGAAACGCAAGAATAAGCACTTTCGCAACGGCGTCATAGCCTTCTACGTCGGCTGTAGGATCGGCCTCAGCATAGCCTTGTGCTTGTGCTTCCTTGAGCACTTCTGTGTAGTCACGACCCGCCGCCATCGCGGTCAAAATATAGTTTGTCGTTCCGTTTAAGATACCACGAATCGCACGTATTCGGCTACCTGCTAAGCCTTGATGAAGAGTACTAAGTACTGGTGTACCTGCCATGACAGTTGATTCCATACGTAATTGAACATTGTGTTGATGAGCGAGGAGTTGTAAGTCTTTTGCTCCAAGCGCGGCGGGTCCCTTGTTCGCAGTAATGACGTGCATTCCCTTCATGAGTGCGGCTCGGATATGACTCATTCCTGGCTCTGCATCACGTAAGTTTGTACCTGTTGCCTCGGCAAGCATATCGGCTTGTGTCGCTTGTATGCCTTCAAGTGCGTGTTCCCAATGCTGTACGTTTGGATGTCTTGTGATTGGTTCTCGTGCAGCTGCAAGGTTTAAGAGCAAAGGTATGTCTAGCCCATCTTCTTTGTAGATAAAGCCATGTCGAGCATTAGCAACACTCACGAGCGTCACATGCAGATCGTATTGCTGTTGTAACAACTCTTGCTTTGTACTGAGCAATTCAGCGAGACCTTGACCGACAACGCCAAAGCCAACAATTGAGAGACGCAGATGTTTCATGCTGCCCCACTGGACCTACTATATCCACGATAATTTGAGACGATCAAGCACACGTTTGACAGGACCTAATTCTTCTATACCCAGGAGACGAGCGACACGGATGTAGACAATCACGCCAACCAGCATTTCTATAATAAGCTTGATAAGCGCAACAAACGTACCAAGCAAACCAAGCGATTGTGTGCGTGTTGTGTCAAGGAAGGCAAGCACATGCACATGTGCAATCGCGCTAAAGCCGAAGTCAAGCACGTTGCGCATAATGAACAACGCAAGTCCCATAGCTAACGACGCGAGGAGAACTCGACCAGCGAACAGCGCGGTCACACGTATTTGTAGACCACCAACACGTTGATGCAGGAGCCAGAACAACAAAATAGCCTCTACCAAGCCAGCAAGCGAGGTTGAGAATGCCAAGGCACCCATACCCCATTTCGCCCCAAATATGGCTACATTGATGAGAATAAGGCTCAACGCAATCTTAAACACAAATTGCCCAACACTGATAATGACGGGCGTTGTACTGTCGCGCATTGCATAGAACGAGCGCGTCAGGATTTCCACGGCTGCAAGGCCCGTTAAACCGAAGGCAAAGAAGGCAAGAGGAACCACCGTTGACTGTGCATCAGCTAAGCTAAAACGTCCATGTTCAAGCAACACCTGAATAATAGGAAGACCGAGTACAATTAAGCCGACACTTGAGGGAATTGACATAAAAAGAATACTACGCAGGGTCTCTAAGATGGTGCTACGCACACGGTCAAAACGCCCTTTGGCGACATTCTCAGCTAAGGTCGGAAACGCCGCAGTTGAGACAGCCATACCAAAAACACCGAGCGGTAGAAGCACTAGTTGGAGCGATTGATAGTATTGCGTTATAAGACCATTCACACCAGCAATGCCAACCACCACCACTAGCAGTGAGATCAAGCTACGATCAACGAATGTCGAAAGCGAGAGCATCGCAGCGTTAATAATACGCGGAACCATTTGACGCCCGATTTGCCTCACACCAGGATGCCGCCAATCGAATGATGGTGTATAGTGCATGCCGACTCTGAAGAGTCCGGGAATTTGTACCGCGACCTGAAACAAGGCACCAATAACAACGCCCCATGTTGCGAAAAGCACGGCACTGCTATCGTTACGCTGTCCATGAAAGGCGAAGTAGATACCTGGAATCAATCCAGCAATTAATCCAAAGTTGTATAGAACTGTACCGATGGCAGGAAGCAAAAAGTTTTGGCGCGCATTCAGTACGGCGTTGACGATGACACCACCGCCCAGCACAATCGACTGCAACAACATAATACGGGTTAACATGACAATCAGATCAATATGAGCAAGATACTCCGCGTAGTGTTTGTCATTCACAGAGGGGCCAGGATTATAGAGTGGAACAAGCTGCCGTGCGAAGATAATCGCAATCAGTGCAAGTATGCTCATAATGATGATAGCAAGATTGAGCGCGGAACTGGCGATACGCCATGCCGTCTTCTCATCATGCTCGCCAATCATGTATTTGGCGAAGACAGGGATGAAAGCCGAACTGAGCGCGCCTCCTGCTACGATGTTGAAGATTGTATCTGGAATAAGAAATGCCTGCAGATAGGCATCTGATGTTGGGCCAGTACCAAAAACAAAGGCAAACATAGAGGTACGTAGAAGCCCCAGAATACGGCTCGCAACAAATGCTCCGGTCAAGATGAGCGAGGCACGCCGAATATTCACACGTTGAAGCATCCCAGTGTCTTGCGCAACAGCTCCAGCGGGTTGCAAGTTTTCGCTTGCTCCATCCTCTATACCTGATGCTGCATTGGCTGGCATTGGTGGAGCAATTACAGGTGATACTTGCATAGGAGGAATAGCTGATGGAGCGTTTCCATATGCCAACGGCTGTCCATCAGGTCCCCACACATGCCCGTTCTGCAAAGGTTCCGAAACAGGGTGCACAGGGTGCTTTCCTTTTGGTGGAATAGCAATTGTGGCATCGGGTCCCGCCATACGCCGTTGCTGGCGACGCATACGATCCTCACGAAGTTGCTGAAGACGCTCTTGACGCAGTTGCGCCATTGGCTGCGAGGGCTGAGGTGCATTGAAATATTGATATTCGCTGCCCTGATTATATCCAAGCGTTGTCCCCATGTCCGCGATAGGCTCTTGAAAGCGTGCGGATGGATAGACGCCGTGTACACGTATTGGTTGCTGTGGAGCATGTGGCACGTCCGGCACTTGCTCGGAAGCCATTGCCGGATGGTCTTGGTCGTATTGCCAGCCATAATAATCTGCCGATTGCTCCGGTTGTCCCTGCGGTGGCAGAGGTGGTTGCTGTCCTTCGTTTCCCACTGTTCCCACTCTATAAACATGTATATACAATGCACGAAGCACTGAAATAGTACGTACGTAGAAGCACCACAAAAGGTCTGATTTTGTGTGTAGAGCATACCATACTCAAGGCATTCTGACTAGTATGGTAGCGAAAAGTCATACATTCGTATCTGACAAAATCCGTCTTCATAGCCAGGACAAATGTAGTCTCATTAGTAAACGGTTGACGGAGCCAAGTTCTCGGCTTCCAAGAGTGCGAATCATACGAGAGACACGCAGGTAGATAACACTTCCAACACCTATAATAAGCACAAGCTTGAGAAGTGCAAGCAGAATGCCAGTAAGCCCAAGTGACAGCGCACCATTACTTCCTGTGGTGACAAGCACTTTATCGAGCCACCAACGCATTGCAAATACCCCGATGCTCATAGCTAGTGATGCCCCTAGCACACGAGTCGTGAACGAGGTCAACGGGCGCAATTGTAACCCTCCGACATGTGGACGTAATAGCCATATGAGGGCTACCGCTTCTAGTAGCACAGCAACAGAGGTTGCAAGTGCTAGCATGCTCATTCCTAACGCCCCTGTAAAGAGTGTCGCATTTAACGGCGTATGGAAGAAATTGCTTGCACCCATTTGTACGAGCATGACAGCGGGGTCGAGTAACAGTACACCGAGTGCAATTTTGACAACAAACTGTCCTACACTCACCATAACTGGTGTCATGCTATGCCTTAATGCATAAAACGAGCGCGTCAGAATTTCGACAACCGCAAGTCCTGGTAGACAAAGAGCAAAGCAAAATAGAGGAACAGCCATTGATTGTGCCTCGTTTTGGTTCAGCGACCCATGCTCATACAACACCTGGATAACGGGAAAGCTTAACAACATCAAACCAATACTACAAGGAATTGCAATAAACAATACGCTCCGCAGGGTCTCAATAATGAGAGCACGTAAACGGTCGATGTGTCCTTCCGCAACATATGCAGTCATTGTAGGAAAAGCTGCCGTGCAGACAGCCATCACACCACTTAACGGAACAAGGACAATGCCAAAGGCGAACACATATTGCGAGATTAGCCCTTGTAAAAGAATAGGACTTACAGCACCAATCAATAGTTCAAGCAAGATACGGTCAACTGCCGTAGAAAAATTGAGAAATACAGCGTTAGCAACACGCGGCAGCATTTGCATTCCCATATGTCGTATCCCGATATGACGCCAATCGAACGAAAATGTGTAGTGCATACCGACAGTGCGTAATCCAGGGAGTTGTATTATGAAGAGACAGAATGCCCCAAGAACTACGCCCCACGTTGCCGAGTAAACAGCAATTAAGTCATTGCGCTGATGGGTTGCGACTAGCACCACACCTGGAATAAGACCTACAATCAAGCCCACATTATAAAATACAGGCGCGAGAGCAGGCAAAAGAAAGTTTTGGCGTGCATTTAAAACAGATGTAAGAATAACACTCGCGCCCATAAACACAGCTTGCAGCAGCATAATACGAGTCAGCGTGGCGATCAAGTCGAGATGTACCAGATAGGCCGCATACAAGGGAGAACGTGGGTCTGGCCCGAAATTGTATAAAGGAACCAGTTGACGTGCAAAGATAATTAGAATAAGTGCAAAGATAATTATACATAGGACAGAAAGGTTGAGAGCTGTACTTGCAATATGCCACGCTGTTTTTTCATCTCGCTTACCAATTATGTATGTATTGAAAACGGGGATGAACGCGGACATGAGTGCGCCACCTGCAACAATATTATAAATGAGATCAGGAACAAGAAATGCTTGTTGATAAGCATCTACAAGTGCTCCTGATGCCCCTCCCGGCTCAAAAACATACGTAAACAACACACTTTGTACAATACCGATGAAACGGCTGACAATTAATGCTACCGAGATAATTAGCGTGGCATTGACAAGACTTATATGTGACGTTATAGCAGGTGTAGTACGAGAAAAGCGGCTTAGAAATCCTCTTTTTTCCGTTAGGGGGTGTCTTTGCTGCTGCTTCTCGCGCTTTACTGTTAAGTACCGTAGTCGCTCTTCAGAAGAGAGTAAAGGTATTTGTAGTGGTTGTGTGAGATTAAAATATTGGGTTTGTAGTTCTTGCTCATAAAGCGGCGTATCATCAGTATTAGAAAAAGACTGTGGCACTTGCTGTTCGTCGTGTTCCATACGTACCTCTTCTAGGATAGAAGTGTTTTATCTCTGTATGTTAGTAACGAAATACACATCCAAAAGGACATAGAGGGACGAGCAAAAGATACATTCTTATCAAACTGGTGAAACAAAAAGTGAATAGAGATGCTCTTACTACTGTAGCACGTAAAATTATTTCGACGCCATGTTATGGTAAAGTTAGTATCCCGGAGGTTTGATGAACTCAAAGACCCTCTACAAGGCAATTATCCTTGTAGTCGTTGTAGGTCCCTTACTCGCAACTGTATACGCAATGAATCTTCTCTGGCAGCGCGCCGTTCATCCACTAGATATTGTCTTACTACTGAGTATGTATACCATCACCGCACTCGGCGTGACGATTGGCTATCACCGCATGTTGACGCATCGCAGTTTTCAGCCACATCCAGCAATTAAGTTTTTGTTTCTTGTCATGGGTTCTATGTCCCTGGAAGGTGCCGCGATAGAGTGGGCTTCTACACACACGAAGCATCATGCACAAGCTGATAAAGAGGGCGATCCGCATAGTCCTGTGGAAGGCTTTTTTCACGCGCACATTGGCTGGCTGTTTCAAGACAATACAGCACCACCAGAAATTTACGCTCGTCATTTACTAAAAGACCCAGTTGTGATGTTTGTGAGCAAAACATTCTTCCTGTGGGTAGGCTTATCACTGCTTATTCCTTTCCTGCTTGGTGGCTGGACTGGCTTGCTCTGGGGCGGACTGGTACGTATCTTCCTGGCACATCACGTGACATGGAGTGTCAATTCGGTCTGTCACACCTTCGGCAAACGTGAGTTCGAGACAAGCGATCAGAGCCGTAACGAGTGGCTCGTTGGCTTGCTTGGCTTTGGTGAGGGCTGGCACAACAATCACCATGCCTTCCCACGCTCAGCCTTCCACGGCCTACACTGGTGGCAGTTCGACATGTCCGGCTACATCATCTGGACACTTGAGCGCGTCGGCCTCGTCAAAGACGTGTATCGCGTCACACCAGAGATGCTTGCACGCCGTTCCACTAAACGCAGCACAAGTGTTGCTGTAGCGAGTAGCGATGTCGAGCAAATCGTGGTTGAAGCTGATTAAGCTACTGTTTACGTGAATCGCAATAGGACGCGATAAATCGGTCCCTACCAATGTAGAAGCATTGGTAGGGACCGATTTATCGCGTCCTGAGCACGAGCGAAGCAATGTGCGCGCTCGTGCTCAGGGCGCGATAAATCAGTCCCTACCAGTGCTTTTGTCTCTTGCCATCTAAGCTACAGTTCTAGCGATATCGTGCCATCAACCATTCATCCTTGAGTTCTCCCTGAGCAATAACACTCATCTTTCGACGTCCTTCTACTACAAAACCTAGACGCTCGTACAACCGCTTAGCACCCTCGTTCTCTGTCAACACGGTTAATTCAACGCGCCGCAACAATCGTTGTCTCAATGACTCCATGCTCTCGTGCTATTGTCCACAGTGCTGAGGCATCTTGCAGACAAACAGGACGAATAAGTAGATCATTTCTTTCAGACACTTTACACTTCTCCTTCTTTTCTCCATCTTCTCTTCACTTTACCATTTTGCAGCATTTTTTGCCTGATTGACACCGCCCCAAAACGCCTATACAATCCTCTTAGCATAATTCGTTCGTTATAAATTCGTGAGGCATGTACAATACAAACAGAACTATGAAAATATTTATTATGAGGAGATTGTATATAGATGAATCATTTAAATACGGTTATTTTGGCTGGGGGCAGTGGCACACGCTTGTGGCCTCTCAGCACCCCTACATTTCCTAAACAATTTCTACCACTTCCAAGCGGAAATAGTATGATTCAGGAGACACTTGCTCGCATCGCACCTCTGACCACACCTGAGCGGTCATGGGTTGTTACAGGACGTAGTATGGCGGACCTTGTACAAGCACATCTACCAACGGTGCCAGCACAACATATTCTTCGTGAGCCAATGGGACGCAATTCAGGTCCCGCAATCGCGTGGGCTGCCGCGACTATCGCCAAGAAAGACCCACAAGCGGTCATGGCTGTATTTAGCGCGGATGCCGTTATTCTCAATGTCGAATCTCTGCTACAAACGCTACATCTTGCAAACGAGCTAGCGGAAAAGGGACGACTGGTAACAATCGGTATCAAGCCAACCTCGCCCGAAACAGGCTATGGCTATATTCGTTTCGCCGACGAGGTTGACGAGGGCTATGAACATCAGGCATTCAGCGCGGAACGTTTTGTCGAGAAGCCAAATCTTATGACCGCACAAGGCTATCTGCGCGATGGTCACTATGTGTGGAATGCGGGCATATTTATCTGGCAAGTTCAGGCGGTACTGACAGAACTCCGCGAACATCTGCCTGAACTGATGCGCAGAATTGACACGATTGTTGACGCAATGGAGACGCCACAGGGACCAGCTATGCTCGACGAATTGTGGCCTACGCTCCAAAGTATTTCGATTGACTACGGTATACTCGAAAAGACGCACAACCTCGTGGTTATCCCCGCCGATCTGGGCTGGAACGATGTCGGCAACTGGGAACAGTATGGCGCGCTCTTCCCCGCAAACGAGCAAGGCATTCGTGGCGTCGGCAATCATACTGGGCTAGGAAGTCAAAATATGGTTGTCTACAACAACACGTCACGCCAAATCTTTACGATTGGCATGGAAGACGTGATCGTGGTCGAGATGGAGAATACAACCGTCATCTGTCATAAAGATCAAGTGCAACGCGTCAAAGAGCTAGCCGAACAACAAAAGAAAAAAGCATAGTTATGAGGCGTATTTCTGTAACTTTTTGAAGTAGAGTGACGTGATAAGGAGAGAATAGAACTCCTAAAATCTGAACTATTACTATACATGAGGATAGGAATATGCCAAAACAATTACAGAATAGCGTTGTTGTCATTACAGGTGCATCGAGTGGTATTGGTCGCGCAACCGCGCACGAGTTTGCGCGTCAAGGAGCAAACGTTGTTGTTGCAGCACGACGCGAATCACTGCTACAAGATGTTGTGAACGAATGCAAGCAACTGAGTGGACGTGAAGCTTTAGCTATAGTAACCGATGTGCGGGATGAGCAATCGGTGCAGAACCTTGCTCAGCAAGCCGCAGCAGCCTTTGGGCATATTGATGTTTGGGTCAACGATGCAGGCGTTGGTGCCTTTGGACGCTTTGAAGAGACACCAGGCGACATCTTCCGTGAAGTGCTCGAAACCAATTTCTTTGGTACAGTCTATGGAGCGAGAGCCGTTCTGCCCTACTTCCGTAAGCAACAAGAAGGCACACTTATCAACGTCTCTTCTCTGCTTGGTACCATTGGTGGAGCGTATTACACCGCCTATACCTCCTCGAAGTTCGCCGTGCGTGCATTTGGAGAAGGCTTGCGCGAAGAGGTTGAGGTGCTTGATGGTGCAAAGGATATTCACGTATGTACCGTCATGCCTGCCACCATTGACACGCCATTCTTTCATCATGCGGCGAACTACACAGGACGAGCGGTCAAAGCTATGCCTCCAGTATATCCAGCTGAGCAGGTAGCAAATACCATAGTAAAGCTAGCTACAAAGCCACAACGCGAAACATACGTCGGCAATGCAGGACGTATGATCGGCTTCATGCACAATGTTGCCCCTGGCTTTGCAGAGGTTATGATGGCGAAACAAATTGATACAGCGCACTTCAAACCTGAGTCATCACCTACGACTACAGGTGCCGTCTCATCGCCAATGTCAACAGGCAACGACGTTAGCGACGGTTGGCAAGGTGGTCCGCAATCCATTGCACGCACACTTGCCACAGTAGGCGTAGCAACAACCGCGACAGCTTTGCTCACATGGGCATGGCTACGCAATAGAAATAATTAAGAAAATAACGTAGATAGATGCCGTAGACATCTATCTACGTTATTTTCTTAAGGAAGATACCTCTGTGCTATAATATGTCAAACTATGTGTTGATATATCTTATGAAGAGGTTCCTCGCCATGTTCTCCCAAGAGCCTATCCTCGGTACGCGTGGCATGGTCGCCTGCGCTCACTATCTCGCCACACAAGCAGGAGTGCGTGTTCTCACACAGGGTGGAAACGCGATTGATGCCGCAATCGCAGCCAATGCAGTGATGACAGTTGTGTATCCCTCGACCTGTTCGGCAGGTGGCGACATTTTTATGCTGATTTGGGACGCCAAAACGCAGAAGGTCCATGCACTCAATGGCAGTGGTCGTGCTCCACGAGGCATGACACCAGAATACTTTCATGCTCAAAGAATGTCTCATATTCCTGAACGCGGTCCCCTTTCTATCAATGTGCCAGGAGCGGTCGATGGCTGGTTTGAGGCACTCGAACGCTTTGGTACGTTGCCAGCGGAAGTCATTTTCGCGCCTGCGATTGAGCTTGCAGAAGAGGGTATGCCGATCACGCAGAAGCTCGCAGGCTGGCTAGAGGCGGCGGCAGAAGGCATACTTGGACCGTGGAGTAGCAGCGCGGAAACATATCTCTTGAATGGGAAAGCACCACAAGCGGGTACTGTTTTACGCCAGCCTCATCTTGCCCAAACATACAAATTACTGGTAAAAGAGGGACGCGAGCCATTCTACAAGGGAGCGTTAGCGCGAACAATTACGGAGTATGTCCAGCAATGCGGCGGTGTATTGAGCATGGAGGATATGGCTGCCCATACTTCCAACTGGGTCGAGCCGATTTCGACAACCTATCGTGGTTATGAGGTCTACGAATTTCCGCCAAATACACAGGGTATCGCGGCACTTGAGATGCTCAATATTATTGAAGGTTATGATATTCCGAAAATAGGTTATCAAACACCAGAATACTTGCATGTTCTGCTTGAGGCAAAAAAGCTAGCCTTCGCAGATCGAGACCGTTATGTGTCTGACCCGGATTTCGTCGATGTGCCAGTAGAGCGGTTATTGAGTAAGGCATACGCAGAGCAGCAACGAACACGTATCGATCTTCAAAAAGCGGCGGTACAGGTAGGACCAGGGCTTGAAAAAGATGGCGATACGATGTATCTTTGTACCACCGATAATTCAGGCAATGTTGTTTCCTTAATTCAAAGCCTCTACAATGGCTTTGGGAGTGGTGTCGTCGGTGGCACAACTGGCGTGATGTTGCACAATCGAGGCTCATACTTCTCGCTCGACCCACGCCATGTGAACTATTTACAACCAGGGAAGCGCACGATGCACACACTGACTCCTGCAATGGTTCTACAAGACAATACACCATTGATGGCTATAGGAACGATGGGAGGCGACGCTCAGCCGCAGGTGCATGTACAATTATTGACTGCGATACTCGACTTTGGGCTGAATGTGCAGCAGGCTATCTCTGCTCCCCGTTGGCGTAGTGGACGCTTCCAAATTGGACAAGCAGGAAAAGATGTAGAGTTAGGAGGCCAGAGTGGTGTTGACGAGTATCTTGAGCAAAGCATACGCGAACGTGTTGTTCTTGAGGAAGGCTTTCCCTCGCATACAGGAGAGGCTCTTGCTGCACTTGGACATGATATAACACAGAATACGTCATGGGATCATGGCATGGGCCACGCACAGGCAATTCGCATACATCCCCACACACACGTTTTTGAAGGTGCCGCCGACCCACGTTGCGATGGACTCGCATTAGGGTGGTAGCAGGGAGGATAGATATATTACATGACTACTCATTCATTTCGTCATAGTATTCCCGAAGAGATACTCGCCCTTTCACATGAACGCGATCTTCTGCGCCGAAAGGGGCAGTATGACCGCGCCGATATGTTGAAACAGCAAATCGAGTCGGCTGGCTATGCGATTAAAGATAATCCACGCGGTGCGCATCTTGTAATCTTACCAGGGGTTGAGGTTGATGGACAGGTCTACCGCATGGCGCGCCAATTGCCATCGCTGCTCGATGAGCCAGATCGCTGCACGTTTTCGGTCAACATCCTCTCGCGTAACAACTACGAGCAGACGGTGCGCTGTGTTGAGAGTGTACTGCGTTTCGCAGACACAACGGATATTGAGATTGTGCTGATAGACAATGCATCACAGGACGGTATAGACCTGTGGGCAGAGGCATATAGATATCAGGAGCCGCGCCTTCGTGTGTTGCATATCACCCGCATGATGGGAGAGGCCGAGGCACGCAACGTTGGCTTGAAGCAGAGTCGAGGCCGCTATATTCTTCTCTTAGACACAAGTGTCGAACTCACTGGCGATATCTTCACTCCACTCATGCAGACGCTAGAGGATGGCAGCGTTGGTATTACAGGGCTACATGGTTTACACACCGATGACTTGCGTAATTTCGAGGAGAGCGAGGATGCAGAGGTCGATACTATCGACACACTATGTATGGCGTTTCGGCGCGTCCTGCTGAAGAAGGCAGGGCTGTTTGACGAACGCTATAGATTTCCGTATTATATGGATGTCGATTTCAACTTTACTGTACGCGATCTGGGGACCACGCTTGTCGTCACACCCGATTTGCCCGTCACCCGTCATGCCATTATGCCAGATGCTAAATTGTCAGACGCCGAACGGACACGTCTGAACAAACGGAACTTCTACCGCTTTAGAGAAAAGTGGGGTGAGCGTGAAGACCTGCTTCCCGCAGAAGATGATGACGAAGACGAAGAATAACCTCGGAAAGGTAGCATTTACTCTTGCAAACATTACAGAAGAGACAAGAAATCTCGCCCGAATATACCTGGAACCTTGAAAGCATTTTTGCGAGTGATGACGCGTGGGAGCATGATTTTCAAGCGATACAACAGAGCCTACCAGAACTAGAAGCTCTGCAAGGCACGCTGGCACAGAGTGGACAGGCTCTGCTCAACGTGTTGCAGAAGCGCGACGATATGTCACTCGTCCTTGAGAAAGTGTACGTGTATACGTCGATGCGTCGAGACGAGGACACCACGAACGGCAAGTATCAAGCGATGGCAGACCGCGCGATGCAACTGGTCGTGCGCGCCACCACTGCGGTCTCATATATCGAGCCAGAAATTCTGGCCTTGCCACAAGAGACGCTAGATCGCTTCATACAGGAAACACCAGGACTGACAATCTATAAGCGACAACTCGATGATCTCAACCGTAAGCGTGGGCATGTACGCTCTGCTGAAGTGGAGGCTGTTCTTGCTGCCGTCGGCGAGGTCGCAGACACTCCTGACGCCGTGTTCTCGATGATCGACAATGCCGACCTCAAACTGCCAAACATCTCAAATGAAGAGGGCAAAGAGGTTGAGCTAACGAAAGGCAATTACTTGACCTTCATTCGCAGTGCAGATCGCTCTGTGCGTAAGAATGCGTTTGAAGGCATGCATGGGACGTTCCTCAAGCAGCGTAACACGCTGGCGGCAACGTTGTCGGGACAAGTCAAAACGGACCTCTTTTACACGCGGCAGCACAATTATGCAACATGCCGTGAACGTGCGTTAGCTAGCAACAATATACCTGTGAGCGTGTATGACAACCTCGTCGAGACGGTGCATGAGCATATTCCCTTGCTTAATCGCTATATGAAGTTGCGGAAACGCATTCTCAAGCTTGACGAGATGCATATGTACGACCTCTATGTGCCGATTGTCGAAGAGACGACCGACGAAATGACCTATGAGCAAGCGCGAGACACGGTTATAGCAGCACTGGCTCCCCTCGGAGAAAACTACAGCAGCATACTCAAGAAGGGCTTCTCACAACGCTGGATTGATGTGTTTGAAACACCAAACAAACGTGGTGGTGCATACAGCGGCGGTGCCTATGCGACACAGCCGTTTATTCTGCTTAACTTTCAGAATAAGCGCGACAGTATGTACACACTTGCTCACGAGTTAGGGCATTCGATGCACTCGTACTTCACACGTACGCATCAACCTTATCAATACGGCGACTACACCATCTTTGTCGCCGAGGTTGCATCGACGCTGAACGAAGAATTGCTCACTAACTACCTGCTGAACAACACGACGGACAAAGCAACGAAAATCGCACTTCTCAATTCCTCGTTAGAGGATTTTCGTGGCACGTTGTTCCGTCAGACGATGTTCGCAAAATATGAGCAGTTGATACATCAGCTTGCCGAGGAGGGCGAATCGCTCACGGCTGATGTGCTTAGCGAGAAATATATGGCATTGAATCAGACATATTACGGTGCTGAGACCGTCATTGATGATCTGATTGGCATAGAGTGGGGGCGCATTCCACATTTCTATTACAATTTCTATGTGTATCAATACGCAACGGGTATCTCAGCTTCCTCTGCGCTGGCACAGCAGATATTGCAGGAAGGACAGCCCGCCGTCGAACGCTACCTGAACTTTCTGAGTTCCGGCTCTTCTGACTACAGTATCGAACTGCTCAAGAAGGCAGGCGTCGATATGGCTTCACCAGAGCCAGTACGTCAAGCATTCCAGCTTTTTGAGTCGCGTTTGGCACAGATGGAACAGCTTCTAGGATAACTCATAAAAAGGGTAGCAGAGAATGGCGATGTTGCACATCGCCATTCTCTGCTACCCTTTTTGTTGTTTAATAAGATGCAACACCGCTTGTTTGTATACGTTTCACCTTGTACCAGAGTATTATATAGAGAAGGAACGAAGACGTTCCGTTATAGTAAATAGAGACACCAGAAAAGGAGACTCTTACAATGGCTGATGATAATAAAGACTTAGGCACGCAGGGACAAGAAGATACTCTTAAAGGTAAAGTGGATCAGGCAGTCGGCAAGGTACAGCAAAAGGCTGGTCAGGCCACTGGCAACACCGAGCTTGAAAGCAAGGGCGATGCTAAACAGGTTGGCGGCACAATGAAGTCTACACTCGGTAATGCTGAGCAGAAGGTAGACAGCGCACTCGATCCAGACAAAAAGTAGTCCCTTTATTGACAGAATAAATGAGAGAGGGGCCAAACACAACGTGGTGTGGGGCGGGGCATATTATTTTTGGTGAAAATATTGTGTGT